>NZ_FOCS01000023.1:0-93378 GCF_900110155.1 Methylobacterium sp. UNC300MFChir4.1
AGCCTCCTGCAGAATCAGCTTGTCGAGCGTGAGATCTGCGATCGCCTTCCGGAGCCGCTGGTTTTCGGTCTCCAGGTCCTTCATGCGCCGGACCTGGTCGCTCTTCAGGCCGCCGTACTCCTTGCGCCAGCGGTAGTACGTCACCTCCGTCACGCCAATCGTGCGGATCGCGTCCCCGACGCTCTGGCCCTGCGAGACCAGCACATCCACCTGCCGCAGCTTGGCGACGACATCCTCCGGCTTGTGCCCCTTCGTTCCCATCTGTCCGTCCTCGTCCTGGCCCGAAAGCCATACCTCAGGGCGGACCACTTCACTGGGGGCGGATCACCTCAGGAGGCACGCCGATCGCGGCGGGATTGTGGGCCTAGGGCCGCCGCATGGTCGCCGAGTAGCTCGATACTGGCAGCATGCCGCAGCCGCGCGGCTGCAGCCCGAAACATGCACGACGCAACTTCGCCCTTGGCGGGCGTATCCTCCCAGACACGGCTGGGGCCTACGGACTCCGGCCTCTTTCGTGAGGCTCGAGCATGTCGCCGTGGTTGACTGCCGTCCTGAGCCTCGAGACCGCGCTGTGCTCCACGATCCTAGCGGAGGCTGATCATGATCGTCAGGAAGTAGAGGAGCCGGCGGCTGAGATAGCCCGCGTGTCCGGTTGGCTCCTGTTGGCCGCTATAGGCTTCCTGCTTTGGTCAAGGCCAGCTGACTGGCGGCGGCGCGCTGCTAGGCAGGCGGTGACCTCGCCACGTGGAACACCCGTCCTGGCTACCTGTTCGCTTCCTGCGGCGACAGGAGTGCAAAGGATGGCTGGCCTGACGAAGAGACCTGAGAGCGACCCGCCGGAGCCCGAGTTGCCCCACGGTCTACCGATGCCGCCCAACACCGGCGACATGCCGCCACCGAGGCTACCGCCGGCTCCTGACGACGATCCCGCACCGCCGGGCAAAGAGCCGGCACCCGACATCGATGAGGTACCGGGCCTCTGATCAATCAGGCCTGAGGGCACGAAAGACGTGCCTGCGCGGCCAGGAGGAATGCAGCCTTCTCGTGTTGCTTCCGTGTTGCGTGGAGCAACCGCAACCACGTAGGCTCGGGTCGTAACCCTTTGTGATTTCACGGTCCGTGTTGCGACGTGTTGTGAGGTCAGAATGGGTCGCTGCGGCAAAGAAAAACCCGCCAAGTCACTGACGTGGCGGGTTAAATCCTGGCGACCCCGGTAGGGCTCGAACCTACGACCTGCCGCTTAGAAGGCGGCTGCTCTATCCAGCTGAGCTACGGAGTCGGGGCCAGGCGGCCCCAGAAGCCACGGGCTCGCCCGAGGGTCAAGCGCGCGGGGCGAGGACCGGCGCGGCGTCCCGGATCGGGCCGAGGATGGAGAGACTGCCCCGCGGCGATGCGCCGGACGCGCCTTAGCGATCCGGCGCCGGGAGCGGGCCGGGGTTGCGCGCCGCCGCGGATCCGGTCAGGCCGGAGCGCGGTTCATGCCGGGGCGCCGCGCCCCCGTCGGGAGACCGAGCTTGACCGCGCCGAGTCCCACAGCCTCGCCCCCCGGACATGTCCGGCGCCGCCGCCTCGCCGCCGGCCGGGGCAGCCTGAGCCGGCCGGGCGGCGATCTGCGGCGCCTGCCCACGGGCCTCGACCTCCGGAACGTGCGGCTCGTGGAGGGCGTGCGCGCCGCCTTCGCGTTCGGCGTCGTCATCCTCCTCAACATCTGGATCCAGTGGTCGCCGCTGCTGACCATGGCGCTCGCCGCCAACCTCGCCTGCTTCTGCGACAACGGCGGCCCGATGCGGGCGCGCCTGCGCGTCCTCACCGCCTTCTCGTTCCTCGGCGGCCTGCTCTGGGCCGGCCTCGGCCTGATCCAGCCCCTCGGCCTGCCGGTGGTCGTCCCGGTCGCCTGCGCGCTGATCTTCGCCTGCTCGTACGCGCGCGTCTGGAGCGTGCAGGCCCAGTCGGCCGGCAACGTGCTCGTGGTGGTGCTGTGCATCGCTCTCGACCGGCCGCTCGACGTCGCGCAGGCGGCCGTCACCGCGGCGATGTTCGCGGCCGGCGGTCTCTGGGCGACCTTCCTGGCCCTGGTCATCTGGCGGCTGCACCCGTACCGACCGGCCCACCGGGCGGTGGCGGAGGTCTGGCACAATCTCGCCCGGCTCTGCGGCGACCTCGAGCGGCTCGTCGCCCTGCCGGAGCCCGACACGGCCGCCTTCGACGGCCACGCGCGGGGCCACCGCCGCGGCGTGCGGGCGAGCATCGAGACCGCGCGGACCATGATCCTCGACCTCGCCCGCTCCCGCGAGCGGGTCTCGGACCGCACCGCCCAGGCCCTGCTGCGCCTGGAGAGCGCCGAGCAGATCTTCGCCGCGCTGATCGCCGTGGGCGAGTTGATCGACAGCCGGCCCGACGCGCGCCGCCGGGCGCTCGCCAAGGTCTTCCTGCGGCGCCTGCGCCCCCTGCTGGTGACCATCGCCCGGGCGATCCGCGACGACGTCAACCTCGACCTCGGCCGCCTGGAGCACTCCATCGCCCGGGTGGCCGACGGCCTGTCGGAGGACCCGACCCTGGCCCGCCTCGCCGACCGGATCGCCGGGCGCGTGCGGCTCGGCGCCAAGCTGTCGACGCCGGAGGGCTACCGGCCCGGCGGCACGATCACGGAGGGCGGCAGCCTCGACCGCTGGACCCGCTACGTCGGGCCGCTGGCGCAGAACTTCACCCTGGCCTCGCCCAACCTGCGGCACGCCCTGCGGGCGAGCGCGGTCGCGGCGCCGGCGCTCGCTGCCACCCTGACCTACGCGGGCGCCTTCACGCACTGGCTGGTGATGACCGTGGTGCTCACCATGCAGCCCTTCTACGCGGCGACGTGGCAGCGGGCCCTGGAGCGGATCGGCGGCACGGTGCTGGGCGGCCTCGTGGGGGCCGGGCTCGCCTACTACGCCACGAGCCCGCTGGCGGAGGCCGGGCTCATCCTCGTGCTCAGCATCGTCGGCTTCGCGGCGCGCCAGATCTCGTACGGGTTCTTCGTCACCTGCCTGACGCCCCTCGTGGTGCTGCTCGTCGAGTTGCTGGAGCCCGGCCACAGCTCCTGGGAGATCGTCGCCATGCGGGGCGGCTTCACGGTGCTGGGCGGCGTGATCGCGGTGGCGAGCTGCCTCGTGCTCTGGCCGATCTGGGAGCCCGATCAGGTCCGGCAGGAGCTGCGCCGGGCGCTGAAGGCCCAGGCCGGGCTCGCCGAGGCGGTGCTCCGCGCGCCGCCCGGCGAGGGCCGCGAGGCCGCGATCGCGGCGCAGAGCCGCGAGGCCGGCCTCGCCCTCAACGATCTGGAGGCGGCGCTCTCCCGCGCCCTGCAGCAGCCCCGGGCCGGCAGCCACCCGGAGGTGGAATCCGCCCTGGTGGCCGACGCGACTCTGCGCCGGATCAGCGCCCGGCTGATCGTCCTGCGGCACGCCCCGGAGGCGGCCGCCCCCGAGGCGGAGCCGTGGCGGGCCTGGATCACCGCGACCCTGGCGGCCCTGGGCGCGGACAGGCCCGTGCCCGAGCGGCCGGCGCTGGATCGCGGACAGTCGCTCGTGCGCCTCGTCAGTCAGGTCGATCTTCTGGTCGGGACCCTGCGGCCCGGGGAGATCCGGGCCGCGACGGGGGTCGATGGCGGGGCCCCGGCTTCGAGCGACGGGACCGCGGCGCGGGCCGGTCAGCCCGTCCTGCCGTCCTGACGGACGGCCCCCCGTCAGAACCGCGGCAGGGCGTTGGCCGGGCCGCCGGCATGCGGGCCGCTGTAGCGGTAGGCGGTCGGCCGGGCCGGGCCGGCGGCGTCCCGGTACAGGACGGGAGCGTTGCCGACCCAGCCCGAATAGGCCGAGGCCGGGTAGGGCGAGTGCTTTGAGTCCAGGCCCTGTGCGAGGGCGGGCGTGGCGACCGCGGCGACCAGGGCGGCGGCGGCGAGCATGCGAACGGTCATGATGATCTCCGAGTGTCTTCGTATGACTTCAGCGGGAAGTCATCCGGTCAACCGTGTCGAGTGAGGAAGATCGTCGTCGCGATGCGCTGGGCGGCGGTCTTGATCGCTCCGGCTTTGCTTGGCCGAATGTGACCTCTCAACGGAGATACTCTGCCCCGGGTTCGACCGCCGCCGTGCGCTGGCGCACGGGGAGACGCGGCGCGGGCCGGAAGGCGCGCGACGGGTCCAGGCACGGCCGGGGATGCGTCCCGCGCCGAAGCGTGGCACAGACCGCGGCCTGAGAGGGATGCAGACCATGCGGCTGATCGTCGGCCTCGGAAACCCGGGCGCGCGCTACGCGGGCAACCGCCACAATATCGGCTTCCTCGCCGTCGACGCGATCGCCCGACAGCACCGGGCGAGCCCGTTCCGCCACCGGTTCCAGGGCGAGGCCGCCGAGGTGGTGCTGGGCACCGAGCGGGCGATCCTGCTGAAGCCCTCGACCTTCATGAACGAGTCCGGCCGCGCGGTCTCGGAGGCGCAGCGCTTCTACAAGATCCCGCTGGCCGACGTGATCGTGCTGCACGACGAGCTCGACCTCGCGCCCGCCAAGCTCCGGGTGAAGCTCGGCGGCGGCAATGCCGGCCATAACGGCCTGCGCTCGATCACCGCGCAGTGCGGCAACGACTACCGCCGGGTCCGGCTCGGCATCGGCCATCCCGGCGACAAGGCGCTGGTCCACGCCTACGTGCTCAACGATTTCGGCAAGGCCGAGCTGCCCTGGGTCGAGGATCTCTGCCGGGCGGTGGCCGACCACGCCGCCCTGCTCGCCGCCGGCGAGGACGCGAGCTTCCAGAACAAGGTCCACCTCGCCATGGCCGGCCGCGGCTGGGACGACGTGAAGACGCTGGGCGCCAGAAATTGACACGCCCACACGGGGACGGGATATCGGGGCGGGCGAGAGGGTCCGATGAAGGCGGTGCGCGTCGCGCCCGGCTGTCGGCGGTTCGATTGCCTCCCGGCGGCCGCGGCCCGGCACGTCGGTGCCGCGCGCTCGACCGAGGACGGGGCGCGCGGCGTCGTGTTCGCGGGCCCGATTCTCATCAACCCATTCCGCGCGTCGCCCGACGACGCGCTGCGACGGAACTGACCCATGGGCTTCAAATGCGGCATCGTCGGCCTGCCGAACGTCGGCAAGTCGACCCTCTTCAACGCGCTGACGCAGACGGCGGCCGCCCAGGCGGCGAACTACCCGTTCTGCACCATCGAGCCGAATGTCGGCGAGGTGGCGGTGCCGGATCCGCGGCTGAATGACCTCGCCCGGATCGCCTCCTCGAAGGAGATCATCCCGACGCGGCTGACCTTCGTGGACATCGCCGGCCTCGTGCGCGGCGCCTCCAAGGGCGAGGGCCTGGGCAACCAGTTCCTGGCCAATATCCGCGAGGTCGACGCCATCGCCCACGTGGTCCGCTGCTTCACGGACGGCGACGTCACCCACGTGGAGGGCAAGGTCGATCCGGCCGCCGACATCGAGACCATCGAGACCGAGCTGATGCTCGCCGACCTCGACAGCCTGGAGCGCCGCGCCCAGGCGCTGGAGAAGAAGGCCAAGGGCGCCGACAAGGAGGCCAAGGAGACCCTCGACCTCGTCAACCGCGCCCTGCCGCTTCTGCGCGAGGGCAAGCCCGCCCGCCTCGTGGAGCGCAAGCCCGACGAGGAGAAGCTGTTCCAGTCGCTCGGCCTGATGACGGCCAAGCCCGTCCTCTACGTCTGCAACGTCGACGAGGGCGACGCCGACAAGGGCAACGCCTACTCGGACGCGGTCTTCGCCCGCGCCAAGGCGGAGGGCGCCGTGGCGGTGGTGGTCTCGGCCAAGATCGAGAGCGAGATCGCCGTGATGCCGGAGGCCGACCAGGCCGAGTTCCTGGAGGCGGTGGGCCTCGCCGAGCCGGGCCTGAACCGGGTGATCCGCGCCGGCTACGACCTGCTCGGCCTCGTCACCTACTTCACGGTCGGCCCCAAGGAGGCCCGCGCCTGGACGATCACCAAGGGCACCCGCGCCCCCGGGGCGGCCGGGGTGATCCACTCGGATTTCGAGAAGGGCTTCATCCGGGCCGAGACCATCGCGTTCAAGGACTACACGGCGCTCAACGGCGAGTCCGGGGCCCGGGACGCCGGCAAGCTCCGGCTGGAGGGCAAGGATTACGTGGTGCAGGACGGCGACGTGCTGCACTTCCGCTTCGCCAACTGAGGTCGGCCCCACCCCGTCATCGCGCGCGCAGCGACGCGACCCGGGGCAGCGCGACATCGGTGCGCGCGGCGCCGCCTGGATTGCTTCGCTCCGCTCGCAAAGACGGCGATCCCGATCGCCTGCCCCATTGATCAACGTGACGAGCCCGCCATGCCCGATCCCGCCCTGGAAGACTTCTCCGTCGGCGACGTGATCGTCGGGGAGCCGCTGACGGTGACCCGCGACGACATCGTGGGCTTCGCGAAGGATTTCGACTTCCAACCCTTTCACCTCGACGAGGCGGCGGCGGAGACGACCTTCGCGGGCCGGCTGATCGGCTCGGGTTGGCACACGGCGGCCCTGGGCATGCGCCTGCTCCAGCAGGGGCCGTTCCGGGGCGGCTCGTCGCTGGGCGCGCCCGGCATCGACGAGCTGCGGTGGCTCGCGCCGGTCCTGCCGGGGGACGCGCTGACGCTGACCTTCCGGGTCGCGGGCCTGCGCGACTCGGCCTCGAAGCCGGGCCTCGGCTTCCTGACCGCCGAGGTCGCCCTCGCCAACCAGCGCGGCGAGACGGTCCTGACCCAGCGCTTCACCTTCATGCTGGCCCGCCGCGGCACCGATCCCCTGCCCCCGCGGCCCGTGGAGATCGGCGTGCCGGGGCCGGTCACCGAGCCGGAGGATGCCGAGATCCTGCCGTTCCTGCGGGACGCCGAGATCGGCGCCGTGCGGGAGCTGGGCGCCTACCCGTTCAGCGCCGAGGCGATCGTGGCCTTCGCGCGGGCCTACGACCCGCAGGCCTTCCACCTCGACCACGACGCGGCCAAGCGCAGCCATTTCGGCGGCCTCTGCGCCTCCGGCTGGCACACGACCGCCGCCTACATGAACCGGATGCTCACGACCCGCGCCCGGGACGCCGCCTACACGGCCGCCCGCGGGCCGGTCCCGGAGGCGGGCCCCTCCCCCGGGTTCAAGAACCTGCGCTGGCTGAAGCCGGTCTACGCGGGCGACACGGTCCGGTTCAGCGCCAAGCTCACCGACAAGCGCGCCTCGGCGTCGCGGCCGGGCTGGGGCTTGGCCTTCGCGCGCAACACCGGGGTGAACCAGCGCGGCGAGGCGGTCTTCGCCTTCGACAGCGCGGTCTTCCACCAGTGGGAGCCGTGAGCGGGCCTCAGGCCGGCGCCTTGCCGAGCACCGCGAGGGACTGACCCAGATACACGCCCGACGGCCACGGCGCCGCCGTGCCGTCGAGGAACGTCACGCTGTCGAAGCCGATATGGTCGGCCCAGGTCTGCCAGACGCTGCGCTCGATGAACGTGTTGAGGTGCGGCACCGTGCTGGTGCGCTGCTCGCCGACCGTCTTGGTGAAGACGCCCCAGTGCGAGGCCATGCTGAACTCGAGGAACGAGGCCACGACGCGGCCCCCGGGCCTGAGGGCGCGGTGCATCTCCTCCAGGTAGATGTAGCACTCCGTGTGCAGGAGATGCGTGAACACGCTGAAGGCCGAGACGAGGTCGACGCTGCCGTCGGCGACCGGCAGCGACAGCGCCGTGTTCCGGGCGAAGCGGTAGTCCCTGGGACAGCGGCGCTTCGCGTAGTCCAGCAGGTCCTGAACGACGTCGAGGCCCAGATACGCGACGCTCGCGGTGCGGGCGAGATGCACCGCCAGGCGCCCGGAGCCGCACCCGAAATCGACCACCGACTGGCCGTCCCGGAGCCCGAAATGCTGGAGGATCTCGCACTCGATCGCGCCGATGCGGTCGTAGTCGCCGCCCACCGCCACGCTCATCGCCTCATCCAGGGGCAAGTCGCGCATCAGTTGGCGGACGTACGCCTCGTAATCCTCGACGAAATGAAATTTCGCCATCGCGGCCACCTCGAAGGTGTCGAGATCGGACTGGGATGATCAGTCCATCCGCCGTCGAGATTTGTTCTTCCCCACGACGCTCCGGCATCCGTTCTGCCGAACACCGTCGAGCCGCGAAAGCGGCCGCGCGGATACGGGGCGCGAATTGCCCCCGAGGCTGCCTTTTCGGTCACACCGCGTTCGGGAAGACCCGGATACTGCGCCGGGCGGCCGCGCAGAGATCCACCCTCACGCCGCCCGGCGGCGCTCCGGGTAGAGCCCGTACAGGCCCTCGCGGCTCGCCGCGCAGATGCCGCGCTCGGTGATGATCCCGGTCACGAGGCGCGACGGCGTCACGTCGAAGGCGGGGTTGGCCACCGGGCTGCCGGGGGAGACGACCTCGATCGTAGCGAAGCCGCCGTCGGGCAGCCGGCCGGTCATGTGGGTGACCTCGCGCCCGTCGCGCTCCTCGATCGGGATCTCCTTCACCCCGTCGTCGAGGGTCCAGTCGATGGTCGAGAACGGCAGGGCGGCGTAGAACGGCACGCCGTTGTCGTGGGCCGCCAGCGCCTTCAGGTAGGTGCCGATCTTGTTGCAGACGTCGCCGCTCGCCGTGGTCCGGTCCGAGCCGACGATGCAGAGATCGACGCCGCCGTGCTGCATGAGGTGGCCGCCGGCATTGTCGGCGATGACCGTGTGCGGCACGCCGTGGCCGTTCAGCTCGAAGGCCGTGAGCGCGGCGCCCTGGCTGCGCGGCCGGGTCTCGTCGACCAGGACGTGGACCGGCACGCCCCGCTCGTGGGCGGCGTAGATCGGCGCGAGCGCCGTGCCCCAGTCCACCGTCGCCAGCCAGCCGGCATTGCAGTGGGTCAGGACCGTGACCGGCCGGTCGCCGCCCCTTGCCGCGTGGAGGTCGGCGATGATCTGGCCGCCGTGGGCGCCGATCGAGCGGCAGCTCGCCACGTCCTCCTCGGCGATGCGGCCGGCCTCCGCGAAGGCGCGGGCGAAGCGCTCGTCCGGCGCGACCTGGCGCAGGTTGGTGGAGACCCGGTCCAGCGCCCAGCGCAGGTTGATCGCGGTCGGCCGCGTCGCCGCGAGGGTCGCCACCGCCCGGTCGATCCCGTCGTGGGACGCGTCGGCGCGCATGGCGAGCGCCAGCCCGTAGGCGGCCGTGACGCCGATCAACGGCGCGCCCCGCACGATCATCGTGCGGATCGCCACCGCGGCGTCCTCCAGCGTGGCGAGGCGCTTCACCTCGAACGCGAAGGGCAGGCGGGTCTGGTCGATCACCTGGACGCTGAGGCCGTCCGGGTCCGGGAAGATCGTGCGGTAGGGCTGGCCGTCGATGTTCATGGCCGATCCTGTGCCACAGCGGGGCGGATTTTGCACCCGTGGGCGCGGACGGCGACAGCCTCGGGATGCGCGGCCGGGCGCCGGTGAGCCTTCCTCAACCTTAGCAGGTCGTTAAGGGGGTCGTGCCTAGCCTCGGGGGTAAGTCCCCGTCCTGCGTCCGGTCCCGCATGCGCTCGCTTCGCCGTCCCGCATCGCCCTACGAGACTTTCGTCGACAGCGTTCGCCCCTTCCTGGGCAAGCGCCTGACGGAGCTCGGCGGCTTCGTGCTGTTCACCGGCGCGGTCGCGCTGACCGTGGCCCTGGCCACGTGGTCGATCGACGACCCGAGCCTCAACCACGCCACCGACCACGCCGCCCACAACGTCCTCGGCCAGCCGGGCGCCGTCGTGGCCGACCTCGCCATGCAGATCCTGGGCCTGGGTTCCCTGGCCTTCGTGCTGCCGCCGGTGCTCTGGGGCATCCGGCTGATGCGGGAGCGCAACCTGCCCGAGGGCGGGCTGCGCATCGCCCTCTGGATCATCGGCTTCTGCGCCGCGAGCGCGGTGGCGAGCGCGCTCCCGCCGACGACCCGCTGGCCCCTGCCCACCGGCCTCGGTGGCGTGGCCGGCGACGGCCTGCTGTCGATGGCGCGGGTGATCGTCGGCGCGGTCTCGTCGGCGGCGGCCCACCTCGTCGGCTTCGGCTACGCCGCCGTGGCGATCCTCAGCCTGACCGGCGCCTGCCGGTTCGGCGCCGTCGAGGAGGACAGCCTGCACGACGATCCCTACCCCGTCCGGCGCGCGCCGGCGCGGGGCCGGGATTCGGGCCGCGACGAGCGCGAGGATTCCGACGAGCCGAGCCTCGGCCTCGTGGGTGTCGGCGCCCTGGCGCAGGGGCTGATGGGCCTGCGCGGCGCCGCGGCCGACCGGATCGCCGCGTGGCGCGCCGGCCGGGCCGAGCCGATCGACGGCGCGTCGCCCGCCCTCGCGGCCCGCCGCGCCTTCACGGACGCCGACCTTCCCTGGGCCGAGCACCTGCCCGAAGGCCGGCAGGCCGGCGCGAGCCGGCGCGAGCCCGTCTTCGACGCGTCCGAGGACGCCCCCGCGGCGCCGGGCCGCCGCGCCGCGCCGCCGGCCGACGCGGAGGACGATCCGGAGGCTTTCGAGGCGCCGCAGCGCCCGGTCCCGCCGCGGGCGGAGCCGACCGCGTCCCGGGTGGCGCCGCCGCCCGCAGCGCCCGTGCCGGCACGGCGCGCGCCCGCGCCGCCCGTCCGTCCCGAGGATTACGCCCTGCCCGCCCTTGACCTGCTGGCGGCCCCCCGCGGCCCGTCCCAGGCGAGCCTGATCTCGGCGGACGCGCTGGAGCAGAACGCCACGCTGCTGGAGGCGACCCTCGGCGATTTCGGCGTGCGCGGCGACATCCTGGCGGTGCGGCCGGGCCCGGTCGTCACCCTGTACGAGCTCGAGCCCGCGCCCGGCACCAAGTCCAGCCGCGTGATCGCGCTCGCCGACGACATCGCCCGGTCGATGTCGGCGGTCTCGGCCCGCGTCGCGGTCGTGCCCGGCCGGAACGCCATCGGCATCGAGCTGCCGAACGCCAAGCGCGAGACGGTCTACCTGCGCGAGCTCCTGGCCTCGACGGACTTCGCCGAGAGCAAGCACAAGCTGGCGCTGTGCTTAGGCAAGAACATCGGCGGCGAGCCGATCATCGCCGACCTCGCGCGCATGCCGCACCTCTTGGTCGCCGGCACCACCGGCTCGGGCAAGTCGGTGGCGATCAACACCATGATCCTGTCGCTGCTCTACCGGCTGAAGCCCGAGGAGTGCCGCCTGATCATGGTCGATCCCAAGATGCTGGAGCTGTCGGTCTACGACGGCATCCCGCACCTGCTCTCCCCGGTCGTCACCGACCCCAAGAAGGCGGTCATCGCCCTCAAGTGGGCCGTGCGCGAGATGGAGGAGCGCTACAAGAAGATGGCCAAGATCGCCGTCCGGAACATCGACGGCTACAACGCCCGGGTCGCCGAGGCGGCGGCGCGCGGCGAGGTGCTGACCCGGACCGTGCAGACCGGCTTCGACCGCCACACCGGCGAGGCCGTGTACGAGGACGAGGCGATGGATCTGGCGCCGCTGCCGTACATCGTGATCGTGGTCGACGAGATGGCCGACCTGATGATGGTGGCCGGCAAGGACATCGAGGGGGCGATCCAGCGCCTGGCGCAGATGGCGCGGGCGGCGGGCATCCACCTGATCATGGCGACGCAGCGCCCGTCGGTGGACGTGATCACCGGGACGATCAAGGCGAACTTCCCGACCCGGATCAGCTTCCAGGTGACGAGCAAGATCGACAGCCGCACGATCCTGGGCGAGATGGGCGCCGAGCAGCTTCTGGGCCAGGGCGACATGCTGTTCATGGCCGGGGGCGGGCGCACGACGCGGGTGCACGGGCCGTTCTGCTCGGACAGCGAGGTCGAGAGCGTGGTCGCCCACCTCAAGCGCCAGGGCCGCCCCAGCTACCTCGACGCCGTCACCGCCGACGACGAGGAGGGCGCGACCGAGAAGGGCGGCGGCAAGGGCAAGGCCGGCGCCGCGGAGCTCGAACTCGACGGCGCGGTGTTCGATCAGGGCTCCTTCGGCGAGGCCGGCGGCGACCTCTACGATCAGGCCGTGCAGGTGGTGCTGCGCGATCAGAAGGCGTCGACGAGCTACATCCAGCGCCGCCTGCAGATCGGCTACAACCGCGCCGCCTCGCTCATGGAGCGGATGGAGATCGAGGGCATCGTCGGCCCGGCCAACCACGCCGGCAAGCGCGAGATCCTCGTGGAGGAGGCGGTCGGCTGAGAGCGAGGCCTGCCGCGTCCGCGGCACCCCCTCCCTCGTGCGGCAGACGCGTGTTCGCGGTGCGCCCTGCGACGGAGCACGACGCGCCCCCTCTCCCGAGCGGGAGAGTGTTGGGGGGAGGCATGGGAAGTCTCCGGACAGGGCACGCGTTTGACGCGCGGACGGGGCGCGCCGTCTTCTGAAGCTTCGCGTCCCTCACCCCCACCCTCTCCCGCACGGGAGAGGGGACCCGCGCTCTCGATCTCAGGGACAGAGAGACCGCGAGCGCGTGCAGCCGGCAGCTCAGCGGGAGAGGCCGCGCGGATCGGATCACCGTATTCGGCCAGCCCTCGCCCAACCCGAAAAATTTCGCGCGGCGCGGAACCGACCCTTCGCCCGCACGTTACGCGCGTGCGAGGCCTGGAAACGGGCTCGCTCTGAGGGCGCCGGGCACGGTGTCCGGTGCTGCTTGTAGTCACGTTGCTCGTCGGAGGATGTGGTTATGAGGACGTACGACGTTTCGCCCCTGTTCCGGTCGTCCATCGGGTTCGACCGCCTGTTCGAGCTGATCAACCAAGCCGACCGCGTCGAGCCGTCGGCCGCCTGGCCGCCCTACAACATCGAGAAGGTGGCCGAGGACCAGTACCGCATCACCATGGCGGTCGCGGGCTTCACGCCGGACGAGATCGAGCTGACCCAGCAGGACACCACGCTCCTCGTCTCGGGTCAGAAGGCCGCCCAGGAGGGTGAGAAGCACTATCTCTACCGCGGCATCGCGGCCCGCACGTTCCGCCAGACGTTCAATCTGGCCGAGCACGTGAAGGTCGTGGGCGCGTCGCTGGAGAACGGCCTGCTCACCGTCGCGCTGAAGCGCGAGGTGCCGGAGGCGCTGAAGCCCCGCCGCATCGCCATCGGCGGCACGACGGCCGCGTCCGGCCAGGACAACGCCCCGGCGCAGATCGCCCGCGAGGCCAAGGCAGCCTGAATGGCAGCCTGAATGGCGGCCTGATCCGGTGCCCCGGGCGGCGCGCCCGGGCACCCCTGTCGACACGGATGACATCCCTCACGGGTCCGCGGACCCGCGGGCCCGTTCCCACGACTGCACCGCATTCGATGGAGCGAGGACCATGAGCGTGAGAGATCTGATTCCCTGGAACCGCACCCCCGCCCCGGCGCCGGCCGCCCTGTCGCAGGAGCCGGCCAGCCCCTTCCTGACGCTGCACCGGGAGATGAACCGCCTGTTCGACGACGTGTTCGGCGGGTTCGGCGGGATGCCGAGCCTCGCGGGCCGCGGCTTCGGCTGGCCCCATGTCGAGCTGGCGGAGGCGGACGGCGCGCTTCGCGTCTCCGCCGAGCTTCCCGGGCTCGACGAGAAGGACGTCGAGCTGCTCATCGCGGAGGGCGTCCTGACCCTGAAGGGCGAGAAGCGCGCGGAGTCCACCGACACGGGCCGCGGCTATTCCGAGCGCAGCTACGGCCGCTTCGAGCGGTCGATCGCCCTCCCTGTGCCGGTGGAGGAGGACAAGGCCGAGGCGACATTCCGCAACGGCGTCCTCACGGTGACGCTGCCGCGCGCGGCCGAGGCGCCGGAGCGCCGCCGGCGCATCGCCATCAACGGCACCGGCGCGCCGGCCGCCAAGCACTGAGCCGGGCCCTGGGCCGACCCTGGGGGTGACCGCCTGCGCGGTCGTGGACCCGAACGCATGACGCGACGGCCGGCGCGGCCCGATCGGGCGTGCCGGCCGCCCCAGCCTTTGCTCACGATGAGGAGGGTCGCATGCAGCCGATCGATACCAACCCCGTCCATCCCGCGTTCCATCCCGAGATCGGGCGCCTCGGTCCGGTGGCGGCCGCCAGCCTGAGGCCGCAGGCGGTCGAGCCGTTCGAGGCCTTCGTGGCGCCGGGCGACGTCTTCCGGCATCCCCGGGAGGTGCTGCGCTATCCCGGCCTGTCGCGGGCCGAGAAGCGGGCGATCCTGGCCTCCTGGGCCTCCGACGCCCGCGCGGTCGAGTCCTGCCCGACGCTGCGCTGCCTGCCGGGCTGCCGGGCCGAGCCCGTGCCACTGAGCGCGATCCTGGAGGCGCTCCAGGCGCTCGATGAGGGTTCGGCACCGCCCGCAGCCCCGCCGCCCGAGCCCCCCGTCCCCGCGGCGCTCTTCCGGCGCTGGGAGCGCGGTCCGGCCGGACCGGAGCCCCTGCTGAACTGAGCCGGGGAGGCGCGCGATGGCAACCTTCGACCTGCGGGGTGGGCACGGGCTCCTGCCCCGGACGCGGCGCGGCCGGCGCGGAGGGCCGGCGCGGACCACCGACGGCACGGTGCTCGGCCGCTGGCTCCTGTCCGTGGCCCTGTGCCTCGCCCTGGCGGCGCCCTGCCCGGCGCCCGCCCTGCCCTGGGTGCTGGCGGCCCTGCTGAGCCTGTCGAGCTTCGCGTGGCTCGGCCGGGCGATCACGCGGGCCGGGCCGCCGGCCAACGCCCGGCACCTGACCGCCTGGGACGCGGCCCTGCTGTCCTTCGCGGCGAGCTTCGCCGTCCAATCGGCGGCGCGCCTCGGCCTCTTCGGCGGCTGAGCGCGCTCCTCCAGGGAGGCAACCATGCAAGATGGGACGATCGGAATCGGACACGCCATCCCGCTCGGCCCGGCGGCCGCGCGCCTGCCCGACCTGGAGCGCGCCCTGGTCAACCCGGCCGCGGTGTTCGACACCCCGGCCGCGTTGCGCGATCATCCCCGGCTGCTCCCGAGCTGCAAGCGGGAGATCCTGCGGCGCTGGGCCTGGGACGAGTACCTGAAGGAGGTCGCCGCCGCCGAGGGGATGGCCGAGGGCGAGCCGTCGCGACTCGACGCCGTGAAGGCCGCCCTCCTGGCGCTCGGCGAGGCGCAGCGTCCCGATCCCGCCGCGCCGGCCGCCGCGATCCCGGCGCCCCGGGCGCTCGATCGCGCGGCGGCCTGAGCGCGCCGCGGCCGTCACTCGACCATCACACGACCGAGAACCGGAACTCCGTGGCGGCCGCGAAGGTCTCGCCCGGCCGCAGGACCGCGGAGGGGAAGCCGGGCTGGTTCGGCGCGTCCGGAAAGCCCTGCGTCTCGAAGCAGACGCCGTCGCCCGACCGGTAGATCCGCCCGGACGGGCCGATCAGGCGCCCGTCGAGGGTGTTGCCGCTGTAGAGCTGCAGCGCCGGCCGCGTGGTCCAGACCTCGAGCCGCCGCCCGCTGCCGGGATCGACGCAGGCGGCGGCCGGCCGCAGCGTCCCGGCGGCCCCGCGCAGCGCGAAGGTGTGGTCGTAGCCCTTGGCGTAGGTGAGCTGCGTGTCCCCGGCGCGGATCCGCGCCTCCAGGGCCCGCGGCGCGCGGAAATCGAACGGCGTCCCGGCGACCGGCAGCAGCGCGCCGGTGGGGATCTGGGTCGCGTCGGTCGGCGCGAAGGCGTCCGCCTCGACCTGCACGACGTGGCCGAGGACGCTGCCTGCTCCCTCGCCGGCGAGGTTGAAGTAGCTGTGGTTCGTGAGGTTCAGGACCGTGGGCCGGTCGGTCACCGCGGCGTAGTCCACGCGCAGCACGCCCTCCGCGGGCAGGCTGTAGGTGACGCGGACGTCGAGAGTGCCCGGAAACCCCTCCTCCCCGTCCGGCGAGCGGCGGCTCAGGACGAGGCGCGTCGCGTCGCTGAGTTCCGCCCGCCACAGGCGCCGGCCGAAATTCTCCGGGCCACCGTGGAGGGTGTTGGGGGGCTCGTTCACCGGTAGCCGGTAGTCGTGCCCGTCGAGGCTGAAGCGCCCGCCCGCGATGCGGTTCGCGTAGCGCCCGACGATCGCGCCGAAGCTCGGGCTCACGGTCTCGTAGCCCGCCAGGGTGTCGAGGCCGAGCACGACGTTGGCCGGACGGCCGGTGCGGTCGGGCACCTCGATCGCCGTGACGGCCGCGCCGTACTCGATGACGGCGACGCGCAGGCTGCCCCGGCTCAGGGTGTGGCGGCCGACCGGTCGGCCGTCCGCCGTCGTGCCGAACGGTTCGGCCGGCATCCGGCTAGCGCTTCCAGACCCCGAGCCGCTCGCTCCGGGCGTGGTCCTCGGCCGCGACCAGTTCGGGGCTCGCCTCCGGGGCGGCGCGGCCGCCGCCGTTGAACAGCACCACCTCGGAGAGATCGCGCCCGTCCACGAGGCAGTTCATGTTCGCGCTGCCGGGGGCGGGCTGGCAGGTCACCGACCGGTTGCCGATGTACCGGGCCAGTTCCTCCGCCTGGCCGCCCCGCACCCACTCGACGCCGAACAGATGCACGACCTTGCCGCCGACCTTGAGGGTCGCGGTATCGATCACCTGGGCCTGTCCGGTCACGGCGTTCGGCGGCAGCGGCGCGTCGGGCTCGGGATCGCCGCCTGTTTCGGGGGGCGGCGTCACCGTGTCGGGGGCGGAGGCCGGGGGGGCCGCGGGCCGCGCGTTCGGCGCGGCGCCGCTCGGGGCTTCCGCGCGGGAATCCGTGCGGGAAGCGGTCGGGGCGGCGGGGCGCCCGGATTCCGGCGCGGAGCGGTCCAGCACGAGCCCCGCGGCGAGCACCGCCACCAGGGTGCCGGCAACGGCGCCGAGGAGCAGCCGGCGCTGCCGGCGCCCGCCGTCATCGATCCCGCCCCCGCCGGGGCTGAGGCGGTCGCGCACGTGGCCGAGGCCGTCGCGCAGCGTCTCGCCGAACCGTCCGGGACCGCTGTTCCAGGCCGCTGCCGGATCCGCGCCCGCGGCCGGCCCGGCCTCTGCGTCGACGGGCGGGCGGGCGAAGCGTCCGCGCAGGTTCGTCCGCAGGCTGGCGAACCGGCCGGCGGCGGTCTGCGCCAGCACGCGGCCCTGCTCGGAGGAGCGCTCCGCCAGGGAGCGCGCCCGCTCGGACTGGGTCCCGACGAAGCGGGCGGTCGCGGCCTTCATCTCGTAGGCGCCGCTCAGCAGGGACGAGTCCCGGGCCTCCTCGGCGGTCGCCGGGGCCGGTTCGGGCTCGGGCTCCGGCGGCAGGAACAGGGCGGGATGGCGCGCGCGCAGCTCCGCGACGAGGTCCGCGAGGGTCATCGGCTCGGAGGTGCCCTCCCGCCGCCGCGCGGCCCCGTGGCGGTCGAGGACGCGGAGGCCGGTCCCGGACTCGTCCGGGGCGCAGGCGGCCTCGGCCAGGAGCTCCAGGGTCCGGACCGCGACGGGGCGCGGACGCGCGCGCGCGATCTCGGCCCGGATCGTCTCGCGCAGGGCGAGGCGGCCGGGACTGTCGAGAACTGGCCGGGCCGGCTCCGTCTCCTGTTGCTCCACCACCGTTGAAGACGTCATTCACCCGATCCCGGCATCACCGACGCGCAGCGCGAAGGAAGCTCGATCGCGCCTCCCGACGAAGGGCGCCCGCGGGCGCCCCGCCCGCAGGACCGATCCCGCGACGCGCCCCGCCGCACGCTTCCCTCGTTGGCGCCCTTTTAGCCGCCCTTGCGGGCGTTCTTGTAGGGGCCGCCGCACGTCCCGCGCGAGCCCGTGCTCGCCGCGGGGTGGCGGACCGCGACGCGCGGCTCTTACGCCTTGCCGGGCGAGGCGGCCAGGGTTCCGGCCTGGATGCTCCGCCGCAGGACGCGACCGGTCTCGCCGAGGATGTAGGGCCGCGTCCCGGCGAAACCCACCTCCAGGACCAGCTCGGCCTCGCCGCTGGACACGGCGCCCCGGCCCGGATTGGCGGTGCGGAAATCGACGATCGTGCGGATCGTGCAGGTCTCGGTGTCGCAGGCGGCGCGCATCGCCCGCGGCTCGTAGCGCCGCTCGGGCCAGCGCTGGACGAAGCTGCGCTTCTCGGCGACCAGGGCCGCCGTGGTGATCGGCCGCCCGTAGAAGCGTACGCGGGTCGCGTAGTACTGGGTCGCGGCCCCGACCATGGTGTCGCTCGGACCCGAGACGGTGGCGAGATAGCTCGTCGTCAGCGCCCGGGCGGCGGCCACGCGCTCCGCCGACGCGCCCGGCGCCGGGGCGGTCGCGGCCGGCGTCTCGGCGAGCCGGTGCGGGTGGCGCGCGGGGTGGTGCAGGTGTTCCCGGACCGGCGGACGCTCCAGGGCGGCCGCCCGCTTCGGTCCCGGCGCCCGCGTGGCCGCCGCCTTCGGCAGGGCGTCCTCGCCCGGCTCGGGTCTGGCGGCCTGCCGGACCGGCTCGGCGGCGCGCACCGGCGCTTTCGCCGCGTCCTTCGTCGATTCCTTCGCCGCCTCCTGCGCCGATTCCTTCCCCGGACCCTGCGCGGAACCCTGCGCCTGCGCGGCGGCCCGGGGCGGCGGGTCGACCCAGGCGCTCTGGGCGGCGGCACCGCCCGCGAGGGCGAACGGCAGGAGCATGCCGAGGGCGAGGGCCTGGGGACGGACGGGACGTGTGGCGGACATCGGTGCCTTCCTGGCGGCCGGGGCGGGCATCATGGAGAACGCGCCCGCGTGGGTCGGGGGTTCCACGAAGGGCTCGGGCGCGCCCACATCCTGCCGAACTCCGCGACGGCGACCAGCCCGGAATTGCGGGGATGATGGGGTTGCGTTCGTGCGTTTGGGTACCAAGTCGGGGACAGACTTGGCCTTTGGCCGGTCCCGGGTTCCCTACCGCGTTCCAGACTGCCCGCTCCCCCGTGCACCGAGGCTCCCTTGGCCCGACCTGAGACCGAGTCGCCCTCCGGCCCGCTTCCCGAGAGCGCGCGATGAGCACGCAGCCGCGCCGGGCCCTGCTGCTCTGCAACGCCAAGGCGCGCAACGGCGCCCTGGATCTCGACGAGGTGCGGGAGATCCTGCGGGCGGGCGGTATCGAGCCGGAGGAGCCGCCGCCGGAGGCCGATTGCCGCGACGTGATCCGCGACCGGGCCGGCGCGGTCGATCTCGTGATCCTGGGCGGCGGCGACGGTACCATGAACTACGCCGCGCCCGCCCTGGTGGCGAGCGGCCTGCCCTTCGCGATCCTGCCGCTCGGCACGGCGAACGACCTCGCCCGCTCCCTCAACCTGCCGCTCGACCCCCTGGCGGCGGCCCGCTTCATCCCGACCGCCCAGGCGCGGCCGGTGGATCTCGGCTGGGTCAACGGCCACTACTACTTCAACGTGGCGAGCATCGGCTTCTCGGCGGAGCTCGCGGGCGAGCTGACGTCCGAATCGAAGAAGACCTGGGGCGTCCTCGGCTACGCGGTGGCGGCCGTCCGGGTCTTGCGCCGGGTCCGGCCCTTCACGGTGACGATCGAGCACGACGGCGTGGTGGAGAAGGTCACCACGATCCAAGTTTCGGTCGGCAACGGGCGCCACTACGGCGGCGGCATGACCGTGGAGGAGAGTGCCGCGGTCGACGACGGCAAGCTCGATTTCTACAGCCTGGAGATCAAGCACTGGTGGCGGCTCCTCGCGCTGCTGCCCGCCCTGCGGCGGGGCACGCATGGACGGGCCGCCGACGTGCGGGCGTTCCACACCCAGGAGATCCGGCTCTCGACCCGCAGGCCCCGGCCGGTGAACACCGACGGCGAGCTGACCACGCGCACGCCCGCCCATTTCAAGGTCTTCCCGAAGATCCTGCAGGTCCTGGCGCCCGAACCGGTGCGCGGACCGGCCCCCTTCGACCTGACGGCCCTCGGGAGCCGCCTGTTCCCGACCAGCGAGGCACCGCGCCCGTGACCGATCTGCTCCAGCTCGCCAGTCAGCCCGCCGTCTGGGCTGCCCTCGCCACGCTCGTGGTGATGGAGGTGGTGCTCGGCATCGACAACCTGATCTTCATCTCGATCCTGACCAACAAGCTGCCGCCCGAGCATCAGACGCGGGCGCGGCGCATCGGGATCGGGCTGGCGCTGATCCTGCGGCTGGGGCTGCTCGGCACGGTGGCGTTCATCGTGCACCTGACCGAGCCGGTCTTCTCGGTGCTGGGCCAGGACTTCTCCTGGCGCGACATGATCCTGATCGGCGGCGGCCTGTTCCTGCTCTGGAAGGCGACCAAGGAGATTCACCACACGGTGGATCCGGAGCCCGAGACCCCGGGCGTGACCGGGGGTACGATCGGCTTCGGCGCGGCGATCGGCCAGATCCTGCTCCTCGACCTCGTCTTCTCCATCGACTCGATCATCACGGCGGTCGGCATGACCGAGCACGTGCCGGTGATGATGGTGGCGGTGGTGGTCGCCGTGGTGGTGATGCTGGTCGCCGCCGAGCCGCTCTCGGCCTTCATCGCCCGAAACCCCACCGTGGTGATGCTGGCCCTCGGCTTCCTGATCATGATCGGCATGACGCTGATCGCCGAGGGGTTCGGCGCGCACGTGCCGAAGGGCTACATCTACACCGCGATGGCCTTCTCGGCCGGCGTCGAGGGCCTCAACATGCTGGCCCGCCGGCGCCGCCGTCCCGCCCGGGACGGCGCCCCCGCGTCGACCGGTCCGGCGCGGCGCGCCTGAGAGGGAGCGACCGTCATGCGGATGCGCGCGGCCCTCCTCCTCCTGCTCCTCCCCGCCGCCGTCCACGCGGAGACGAAACCGATGGCGCCCGATCCGACGGTCCTGCACGACCTCGCCCCCACCGGCACGCTGCGGGCGGCGATCAACCTCGGCAATCCGGTCCTGGCCCAGGCCGGCGCCGACGGCCCCGCGGGGGTGTCGGTCGACCTCGCGCGGGCGCTGGCGGCCCGACTCGGCGTGCCGGTGGCGTTCGTGACCTTCCCGGGGGCCGGCGCGGTCTCGGGCTCGGCGGGCTCCGGGACCTGGGACATCTGCTTCCTGGCGATCGACCCGAAGCGGGCGGAGGGGATCGCCTTCACGGAGCCCTACGTGCTGATCGCCGGCAGCTACCTCGTGCCGGCCGCCTCGCCGATCCGCTCCCCGGAGGCGGTGGACCGCGACGGCGTGCGCGTGTCGGTCGGGCGCGGGAGCGCCTACGACCTGTATCTGACCCGCGCCCTCCAGCACGCGACCCTGGTGCGGGCGCCGACCTCCGCCGAGGCGGTCACGGCCTTCGCCCGGGACGGGCTCGACGTCGCGGCCGGCGTCCACCAGCCCCTCGCCGGCTACGCGGCGGCCCACCCGGAGGTGCGGCTGCTGCCGGGGCACTTCATGGAGATCCCGCAGGCGATGGGAATGCCGGTCGGGCATCCGGCCGGCGCCGCGTATCTCGCGGATTTCGTCGCGCGGGCGAAGCGGGACGGGCTGGTGCGGCGCGGCCTGGAGGCCAGCGGACAGGATCCGGAGCTGGCGGCGCCATGAGTTATCGGCGGCCATCGAACCCGCACACCTCGTCCTGAGGTGCGAGCGGAAGGCGCCTCGAAGGAGCTTCGAAGGAGCCCTTTCAGGGCTCGTGCGGCCGACTGGATCCCTCATTCGAGGCCTGCTGGGGCAGGCACCTCACGATCGGATCTACGGACGGACAGAGGATCGGGCGGAACCTCACGATCCGGGGTTCTCTCCATGTCCCGAGGAGTCTCTCGGCCGGCGTCACGCGCTCCGTCATCACGAGCGAAGTGAAGTGACCCAGGGTAGCGCGACCTCGGTGGGCGTCGTGCCGCTGGGTTGCTTCGCTCCGCTCGCAAAGACGGTCAGATCGATGCCATCAACCGGACGCCGGATCACAGCACGAGGTTCACGATCCGCCCCGGCACCACGATCACCTTCCGCGGCGCCTTGCCCTCCAGCACCTTCTGGACGGCCTCCAGCGCCAGGGTCGCGGCCTCCACGGCCTTGGCGTCGGCGTCCCGCGGCACGGTCACGTCCGCGCGCTTCTTGCCGTTGATCTGGACCGGCAGGGTGATCTCGTCCTCGACCAGGAGCCCCGCCTCGGTCTCGGGCCAGGGCGCCTGGGCGACGAGGCCGCCGCGGCCGAGGACGGACCAGCACTCCTCGGCGAGGTGCGGCATCATCGGGGCGATGAGCTGCACCAGGATGCCGGCCGCCTCCTGGGCGGCACCGGCCGAGACCGGCCCGCGCAGGCCATCCTCCAGGGCGTTGGCCAGGGTGTAGATGTGGGCGACGCAGCGGTTGAAGCGCAGGCGCTC
The DNA here is from genome assembly GCF_900110155.1 of Methylobacterium sp. UNC300MFChir4.1. Classification (NCBI taxonomy): domain Bacteria; kingdom Pseudomonadati; phylum Pseudomonadota; class Alphaproteobacteria; order Hyphomicrobiales; family Methylobacteriaceae; genus Methylobacterium; species Methylobacterium sp. UNC300MFChir4.1. The sequence goes on from NZ_FOCS01000023.1 coordinate 22,134, forward strand.
GATATCGTCCTGCACGGAGGCGAGCGCCCGGTGGGCCGCCTTGCGCAGGGTCAGGTCCGCGGCGCCGTCGCCCGCCGCCTGCCCGGCCGCGTTGACCAGGCGCCAGACCTTCTGGACGAAGCGGGCCGCGCCCTGCACGCCCTCCTCGGTCCAGATCACGTCGCGCTCGGGCGGCGAGTCGGACAGCATGAACCAGCGCGCCGTGTCGGCCCCGTAGCTGGCGATGATGTCGTCGGGGTCGACCACGTTCTTCTTCGACTTCGACATCTTCTCGATCGGGCCGATCGCGACCGGCGCCTGGGTTTTCACGTGAAACGCGCGGCGCTCGCCCTCCTCGGTGGCGAAGCGGATCTCGGCCGGGGGCACCCAAGCGCCGGACGCGTCCTTGTAGGTCTCGTGGACGACCATGCCCTGCGTGAACAGGCCGGCGAACGGCTCGGCCACGCCGGCCCAGCCGGTCTCGCGCATCGCCCGCATGAAGAACCGGGCGTAGAGCAGGTGCAGGATCGCGTGCTCGATGCCGCCGATATACTGGTCCACCGCCAGCCAGCGGTCGACCACGGCCCGGTCGGTGGGCGCGTCCGCCAGCCAGGGCGCGGTGAAGCGCGCGTAGTACCAGGACGAGTCGACGAACGTGTCCATCGTGTCGGTCTCGCGCCGGGCCGGCGCGCCGCAATGCGGGCAGGGCACGTTCCGCCACGCCGCGTCGCGCTCCAGCGGGTTGCCGGGCTGATCGAACGACACCTCCTCGGGGAGCTTCACCGGCAGGTCGGCCACCGGCACCGGGACCGGGCCGCAGCTGTCGCAGTGGATGATCGGGATCGGGCAGCCCCAGTAGCGCTGCCGGGAGACGCCCCAGTCGCGCAGGCGGAACTGGACCTTGCGCCGGGCGACCCCCTCCCCTTCGAGGCGCCGGGCCACGGCCTCGAAGGCCTCGTCCGTGCGCATCCCGTCGAGGAAGCGCGAGTTGATCATCCGCCCGTCCTCGACATAGGCGGTGTCGGTGATCACGAAGCTCGCCGGATCCTGCCCTTCCGGGCAGACCACGGGCGTGTTGCCGAGCCCGTACTTGTTGGCGAAATCGAGGTCGCGCTGGTCGTGCGCCGGGCAGCCGAACACCGCGCCGGTGCCGTACTCCATGAGCACGAAGTTCGCCACGTAGACCGGCAGCTCCCAGGACGGGTCCAGGGGATGGCGGACGGTCAGGCCGGTGTCGAAGCCGTGCTTCTCGGCGGTGTCGATCGCGGCCTGGGCAGTGCCGGTGCGACGGCACTCCTCGATGAAGGTCTGCAGCTCCGGCCGTCCCTCGGCCAGCGCGGCGGCCAGGGGATGGTCGGCGGCGATCGCCAGGAACTTGGCGCCGAACAGGGTGTCGGGCCGGGTCGTGTAGACGGTCACCGGATCGGCCGCGCCGGCCACCGGCCGGGCCAGGGCGAACTGAACCTCCAGGCCCTCCGAGCGGCCGATCCAGTTCTTCTGCATCAGCCGGACCTTCTCGGGCCAGCGGTCCAGCCCGTCCAGGGCGGTCAGCAGGTCCTCGGCGAAGTCGGTGATCTTGAAGAACCACTGGGTCAGCTCGCGCTGCTCCACCAGCGCGCCGGAGCGCCAGCCGCGGCCGTCGATCACCTGCTCGTTGGCCAGCACCGTGTGGTCCACCGGGTCCCAGTTCACCTTCGCGGTGCGGCGGGTGACGAGGCCCTTGGCCAGGAAGTCCAGGAACATGCGCTGCTGGTGCTTGTAGTAGTCGGGATCGCAGGTCGCGATCTCCCGGCTCCAGTCGAGCGACAGGCCCATGGCCTTCAGCTGGTCGCGCATCGACGCGATGTTGGCGTAGGTCCAGTCCCGTGGGTTGACCTTGCGCTCCATGGCGGCGTTCTCGGCCGGCAGGCCGAAGGCGTCCCAGCCCATCGGGTGCAGCACGTTGAAGCCGCGGGCGCGCTTGTAGCGGGCGACCACGTCGCCCATCGCGTAGTTGCGGACGTGGCCCATGTGGATGCGCCCCGACGGGTAGGGGAACATCTCGAGCACGTAGTATTTCGGGCGGCCGTCGGCATTGTCGGTCTCGAACAGCCGCTTCTCGGCCCAGGCCTCCTGCCAGCGCGGCTCGGCATCCTTGGCGTTGTAGCGCTCGACGGGCTGGGGGGCGGTGCTGGCGGTCATGGATCCGGCTGCGTCAGGGGCTCGTCGGTCATTCCGAAGGATGACCACGGCACGGTCGCGCCGCGATAGCATATCTGCGCCGCAGCCGGTCAACGCGGCGCGCGATTCGGGCTTGCGCGGGGCGCGCGAACGCATAGGTCGGCGGGGATCAGGCGCGACGACGACGCGCGCCGAGGCTCATACCGCGCAGACCGACGCCCGGCAGCGACAGGACAGGCACGCCATGGACGACGCGACGACCGGCACGAATGCCCCTCCGACCGACGGGATGGGACAGAGGACCGACAAGCTCCCCGTCGGTCAGGCCGATGTCGCGGCCGGGCTCGCCGAGGTGCGCGCCGCCATCGCCCGCGCGGCCGAGGATTCGGAGCGCGACCCGGCCGAAGTGCAACTCGTGGCGGTCTCCAAGACCGTCCCGGCCGAGGGCATCCTGCCGGCGCTGAAGGCCGGCCATCGCGTCTTCGGCGAGAACTACGTCCAGGAATCCACCGCGAAGTGGCCGGCCCTCCGCCACCGCTTCCCGGACGTGGAGCTGCACCTCGTCGGGCCGCTGCAATCCAACAAGGCCCGGGAGGCGGTCGCCCTGTTCGACGTCATCCACTCCCTCGACCGGCTGTCGCTCGCGGCGGCCCTGGCCAAGGAGATCGAGCGGTCCGGCCGGACCCCGAAGCTGCTCATCCAGGTCAACACCGGCGCGGAACCGCAGAAGGGTGGCGTGCTCCCGGACCAGCTCGCCACCCTCCTCTCGGAGTGCCGGGAGACCCACGGGCTGGCGATCCAGGGCCTGATGTGCATCCCGCCCGCGGACGACCCGCCCTCGGCCCATTTCGCCCTGCTGGCCCGGCTCGCCCACGAGCACAACCTGCCGATCCTCTCCATGGGCATGAGCGCGGACTTCCCGGCGGCGATCCAGCTCGGCGCCACCCATGTCCGGGTCGGGACCGCGATCTTCGGGGCCCGGACCCGGAAGGCCTGACGCTGGGCCCGGGCCTCAGCCGATCCGCAGGTGCGTCCGCGGCCCGAGGCGCCCGAGCAGGCGCAGGAGATCGGCCCGGGCCAGGGCGACGCAGCCCTCCGTGGGGCGGTAGCCGTCCCGGGCGATGTGCAGGAAGATCGCCGAGCCCCGCCCCTTCCGGATCGGGGCGCGGTTGTAGTCGAGGTCGATCACCACGTCGTAGAGCCCGTCGCCCCGCCACATCGATTCGGCGCTGACCCCCGGGGCCGGCAGGCGGATCGGCCGGTTGTAGCGGCGGTCCCGGCTCTCGTCGCACCAGCCGTCGTCGGGGCGGGTCGCCCGCAGGGGCAGCAGCGTGCGCGGCCGGACCGCGAGGTGGTCGGGCCGGTACGCGCCGCCGCGCAGGCGGAAGCGCCCGCGCGGCGAGCCGCCGTCGCCCTCGCGCTTGTCGCCGACGATCCCGCCCGCCCCGAGGGCGCAGGGAATCACCGCCGGTCCGACGAGGAGCTGCCCGCGCCGCCGGTCCCCGACGAGGGCGCGGACGCGGATCTCCCCCAGGGTCAGGCGGATGGGTCCCCTGCTCGGCCGCCGCATCTCCGTCCTCCCCGATCCGTCCGATCCCGGGGCCTTATGCCCGGGATCGGTACTTCGAACCGGTGAAAAATTGCGCACAAGGCAACTTCCGGCCACAAAGGATGCTCTATCTCTCGGTTGAACCCGGGCCGCCGAGCCGGGATTCGGGAGCGCGCCAGCCCCCCGCCGCGCCGCGGGGACCGCCGCTGTGATCCCGGAGCGGCGCGCCCCCGATCCCGCAGCCCGTTCGCCGGGGCGCTTGTCACGGCGGCGAAAGGATGCGGAAACACAAGCCTGGGTAGGGTCGTCGCGCGATCCTGCCGAGATCTGACATCATCGCATGCTGCACCCGGCAGGCGGCCCTCGCCCCTCCCGCAGCACGCATTGGGGCCCGGACGATGCCGAATGTCTACCGCCTGCTGATCTGCGACGACGACGCGGTCCTGCGCGATACCCTGACCGAGCAGCTCGATCTCTGCGACGAGTTCACGGTCTTCACCGAGGCCAACGCCACCGACGCGATCCGGCGGGTCGCCGCGGAGCGGATCGACCTCGCCGTCATGGATGTCGGCCTGCCCGACCTCGACGGGCGCGAGGCCGTGCGCCGGATGCGCGCCGCCGGCTTCCGCGGCCCGGTGATCATGCTGACCGCCCAGGATTCCGAGGCGGACCACGTCGAGGGGCTGGAGGCCGGCGCCAACGACTACGTCACGAAGCCGTTCAAGTTCGGCATCCTGCTGGCCCGGATCCGCGCCCACCTGCGCAGCCACGAGGCCTCCGAGGACGCGGTCTTCCAGATCGGCCCGTACACGTTCCGCCCGGGCGCCAAGCTCCTCGTCGGCGAGCGCGGCTCCAAGCTGAAGCTCACCGAGAAGGAGACCGCAATCCTGCGCTTCCTCTACCGGGCGGGCCGGGCCGTGGTGAACCGCGACACCCTGCTGGCCGAGGTCTGGGGCTACAACGCCCAGGTGACCACGCACACGCTGGAGACGCATATCTACCGGCTGCGCCAGAAGATCGAGCCGAACCCCGCCACCGCCGCGATCCTCGTGACCGAGGGCGGCGGATACAAGTTGCTGCCCTGACGAATTGAAGCTTTACGTGTAGGCGATCCGGCGGGTTCGCGTATGCGCAGGGTGGTGAGGCGTTCTTGGGGCTCGACGACGATATCGCGATCCTCGCGGCCGCGCCGCTGTTCGGCTTCCTCGACCGGGACGCCCTGCGCCTGCTGACCTTCGCGGCCGAGCGGCGCGACCTCGCGGACGGCGACCTGCTCTTCGCCCGCGGCGATCCGGCCGATGGCGGCTTCGTGGTGATGGCGGGCACAATCCGCCTGGAGCCCCGGGTTCCGGCGGCCGAGCCGGTGCGGGCCGGGCGCTCGGCCCTGATCGGCCAGCTCGCCCTGTTCGTACGCGGGACGCGCCCGACCGAGGCCCGGGCCGAGGGGAGCGCCGCGGTGATGCGGATCACCCCGATGCTGATGCGCCGCGTGCTGGAGGAGTTCCCCGCCGCCGCGCGGGCCGTCCACGACACCCTGGCGGACGACCTCGCCGGCCTGGTGACCGATCTCGATCAGGTGCGCGAACTGCTCGAGGTCATCGACGGCATCTCCTCAGGTGACAGCTCCGGTGGCCGCTTGTAAGCACGGGCTCCCGCCGCAAGAGTTCTGACCCGTTCCATGTCCCAGGCCGGCAAGTCCCATTCCGATCTCGCCCATTCCGATCTCGCCCAGACCATCGAAGCCGCCTGGGAAGACCGCGCCAACGTGTCGACCGCCACCAAGGGCGCGGTGCGCGAGGCGGTCGAGGCGGCCCTGGAGCTGCTCGATTCGGGCAAGGCCCGCGTCGCCGAGAAGTCGGGCAACCACGACTGGGTGGTGAACCAGTGGCTGAAGAAGGCGGTGCTGCTCTCCTTCCGCCTCAACGACATGGCGACGATCGAGGGCGGCCCCGGCGGCGCGCCCTGGTGGGACAAGGTCGCGTCGAAATTCGCCGGCTGGGGCGAGGCCGAGTTCCGCGCCGCGGGCCTGCGCGCCGTGCCGGGCTGCTTCGTCCGCCGGGGCTCCTACATCGCCCCCGGCGCCGTGCTGATGCCGAGCTTCGTCAATCTCGGCGCGCATGTCGGCGAGGGCACGATGGTCGACACCTGGGTGACGATCGGCTCCTGCGCGCAGGTGGGGAAGAACTGCCACATCTCGGGCGGTGCCGGCATCGCGGGCGTTCTGGAGCCGCTGCAGGCGAACCCGGTGATCATCGAGGACGATTGCTTCATCGGCGCCCGCGCCGAGGTGGCGGAGGGCGTCATCGTCGGCCAGGGCAGCGTCCTGTCCATGGGCGTCTATATCGGCGCCTCCACCAAGATCGTCGACCGGACCACCGGCGAGGTCATGTACGGCCGGGTGCCGCCCTACTCGGTGGTCGTCTCGGGCACGATGCCCGGCAAGGCGCTTCCGGACGGCACGCCGGGCCCGGGCCTCTACTGCGCGGTGATCGTCAAGCGCGTCGATGCCGGCACGCGGTCCAAGACCGCCATCAACGAGCTGCTGCGCACCTGATTCATCCGGGACCTGGCGGGAGCGCGATGGAGACGTCCGAGCTGACCCTGACGGTGGCGGGCCGGACGGTGCCGACCCCCTGCGACCGGATCGGGGCGGGGCCGGACGCGCTCCTGCTCCCGGCCCTGTCGACCATCTCGGCGCGGGCCGAGATGCGCGGCCTCGCCGGCCGCCTCGGCACGCAGTACCGCTGCCTCGTCCCCGACTGGCCGGGCTTCGGCGCCCGGCCGCGGGCGCGCGTCCCCCTCGCCCCGGCGACCTTCCACGCCTTCCTGGACGCCCTGCTGGCGGCCGCGCCCGGCCCCTACGCCCTCGGCGTCGCGGCCGGCCACGCCGCCGGCTACCTCGTGGCGGCGGCGCGGCGCCACCCGGGGGCCTTCGGGCGGCTGGTCCTGGTGGCCCCGACCTGGCGGGGACCGCTGCCCACCGCGATGCCGGGGCGGGCGCACTGGTTCCCGCGCATCCGCCGGGCCGTGGAGGCCCCGCTCCTCGGCGAGGCGCTCTACCGGATCAACATCAGCCCGCCGATCATCGGCCGGATGATGCGCGCCCACGTCTACGCCGACGCGGCCCGGGTCACCCCGGCGGTGATCCGCGACAAGCACGCCATCACCCGCCAGCGCAACGGCCGCTTCGGCACCGCCGCCTTCGTCACCGGCGGCCTCGACCCGGTGGGCAGCCGCGACGCCTTCCTGGCCCTGTTCGGCGACGGCCTGCCGCCGACCCTGGTGCTGCGCCCCGCGGGCGCCCCGCGGCGCTCGGGCGCCGAGATGGACGCCCTCGTCGCCGGCGGCCGCGTGACCGGCGCCGCGATCCCCGGCGCCCTGAGCCCGCACGAGGAGCATCCGGACGCCGTGGCCGCCGCGATCCGGGAAGGCTGAATCCGTTCGAGGGCTCCCGGAAAGGTTCTAGCCGGTCATCCCGCCTGATCCCACGTTATGATCGGCCTCATGATCGTTTCGCGCTCGTCGACTTCGTGAATGCCGTCGTAGCTGACGCCACAAAACCTCAGGTTATTCTTGTAGAAGAACAGATGGGACGCCATTTCCAGAAGGAAGGTGAATGGCTTCTCGTTCCGATACGTCCCTGTTCTGCGCACGTAGAGTTCGGGCTGTCGAACGATGTTCCAGTCTGCGTCAAAAAATCTTCGTATCAATGGGAGATAGAATTTGACGTACTCGATCAGATGTTCCCGCGATTGGAATCCGATATAGTTGCAGAAAAAGTCGGAAATCATGCGGTACTGATCGACGAAGCGCACGCCGTACAGCCCGTCGAGAAAAGCGATTCCCTCATCCTTGATGCCGAGATAGCCAACTTTCTTGTAGAATTGGAGATCTTGGAAATTGGCCTTTCGATCGTACGAAGGTAGGTATCCCCATCCGTAACACTTCAGGCACGGGAAGGCGAACGCCAGCAACGTCTGAAGCTCTAGGGGTAGGGACAGATTCTTCTCGAAGAACCGTGACGACACGACGAAGAACGGATACTGCGCGAAAGGCTTCTCGAATTCGGTGAGAAGGAACGACCATTCCGCGATAAATCTGCTCCCGGCGTCAATGATGCTGGGATTGAGGATGCGTTCCTCGATGTACGCGCTCCGAAAGTCGCGTGGCGCGCCGGTTTTATCGACGAAATAGAATTTCGCGGGGAGGTCTCTGTCGAAAAACCTCCTGTCTATCGGCGTCGATCTCGCGACATGATTGAATTCATGCGCCGTGATGACGTAGAGGTATCCAAGTTCTTCGCGGCGATGATCCTCCTTCTGGGTGTCAATCATCAGAGTGCCGCTTTGCGCTGCCCGCGATAGAACATCTACCGGTCAGTGTTGCCGAGCAAACTTGCCTCGGGCTTGCATCGGAGGTTGTCGACGTGCGTTTCCCCGGGCATCGCCATGCTCTGACGACGCTTCGCACCGCGCGCCGATCGGAATGCGCACCTACAACATGCAGCGGTTCATAAGGCGCCTCGGCCGCCGCACGCTGGACAGATCGGGCCGCCTGTGCAGGGACTGAACGGGCCGGCTGAGCCGTTCCTCCGGCAGCGGGCGCGCCCCGCAGATTCCATCCGAGAGAGTCCCGGATCCGATGCTGCGCACGCCGTCCCTGCCCCTCCTCGCCCCGGCCGCCCTCGCCCTCCTCCTGGCCGTCGCGGCCCGCGCCGAGGATTCCCCCCGCCCGGCCCCCTCGGCCCCCCCGGCAACACCGGCGGCCCCGTCCCTCGGTGCCGACACGCTGAAGCCCGGCAAGCCGGCCGTGAAGCCCTATCTGGCCGACGGGGCGGTGCCGGACGCCGTCCAGTTCCTGCCCTCCCCGCCGGCCCACGACGCGCCCCTCGACAAGGCCGACCGGGCGGCCTTCAACAGCACCCGCGCCCTCAAGGGGTCGCCGCGCTGGGAGCTGGCCGCCAACGACGTGTCCGAGGGCGCCGCCGCCGTCCTGGAGAACTTCGCCTGCGTGCTCGGCACCCGGATCGATCAGGCGCGGGTGCCGGCGGTGATCAACCTCCTGGAGCGCGCCCGCCTGGATCTCGCCCGTGCGACGCGCGGACCCAAGGTCCATTACCGGCGCCTCCGCCCGTTCGTTGGCAACGAGGCGCCGATCTGCGTGCAGCGCAGCCAGGCCCTGGCCGACAGCTTCAGCTACCCGTCGGGCCACGCCACGCAGGGCTGGGCCTACGCGCTGATCCTCGCGTCCCTGGTGCCCGAGAAGGCGACCCCGATCCTGGCCCGCGGCCGGGCCTACGGCGAGAGCCGGATCGTGTGCGGCGTGCACTGGCTCAGCGACGTGGCCGCGGGACGCCTGACCGGCACCGCGGTCTTCGCCGCCCTGATGGGCGACGCGGCCTTCCGCGCCGATCTCGACAAGGCCCGCGCCGAGCTTCGCGGCTCCCTCGCCAGCCCCGGGACGGTTCCCGATCAGGCCGCCTGCACCCGGGAGGCGACCGCCCTGCGGGAGCCCCCGCTCGAGTTCTAGGCGCGAACGATTGTAGATTTGAACGCTTCCAAGTGTGTGATTTACAACACGTTTTCGGCTTGATCGAGCGGCCGTGATCGATGGTACGGGAGCCCCGGGCGCCGTGTAGAGGCGCGTTCGTGGGTCCCCGATGTCGTTTCGTTCCGCTCCGTCCGGTCTGCTCCTCGCCACCACCGCGCTGACCACCGTCGCCCTGGTCCCGGCGGCCGCCGCGCAGGGCGCCGCCGTCCAGCTCGACGAGATCTCCGTGGAGGCCGCCCGCCCGGCCGCCGCGGCCCCGACGGGCGTCGGCGGCGGCGGCAATGTCAGCCGCGGCGACGGCGGCGGCGCGGCCACCAGCGGCGGCGGCGGCGGGCCCTCCGGCGTCACCGGCTACGTGGCGCGCGTGAGCCCCGCGGCGACCAAGACCAACACGCCCCTGCTCGAGACCCCGCAATCGGTCTCCGTGGTCACCCGCGAGCAGCTCAACGACCGCAACGTGCAGGATCTGGCCCAGGCGATCGCCTACACGCCGGGCGTGTCGAGCAGCGTGTTCGGCTTCGATCCCCGCTACGATGCCTTCTACATCCGCGGCTTCAGCGCGACCTACAACGGCATCTTCCGCGACGGCCTGCGCCTCAATGCCGTGGGCCTGACGATCCCGCGCAGCGAGCCCTACGGGCTGGACGCGGTCACCATCCTGAGGGGGCCGGCCTCGGGCCTCTACGGTCTCGGCTCGCCCGGCGGCATCGTCGACTCGACCTCGAAGCGCCCGGTCTTCGTACCCTTCGGAGAGGTGCAGTTTCAGGCCGGCAACTACGACCGCTTCCAGGGCAATTTCGACATCGGCGGCCCGGTGGCGGGCACCGACGGGACGATGGCCTACCGCGTGACCGGCGTGAAGCGCCAGTCCAACACCTACCTGCCCGGCGGAGACGACGACCGCACCTTCATCGCCCCGTCCTTCACGTGGCGCCCGGATTCCGACACCAGCTTCACCTTCCTCAGCGAGTATTTCGAGTCGCGCCTGCCGGGAACGTCCTTCTTCTACAACGATCCGGGCTTCCGGGTGACCAATTTCTACTCCGGCGATCCGGCGCTCAACCAGTACAAGCAGCAGCAGTATCGCGTCGGCTACGCCTTCGAGCACAGGTTCTCGCCGGATCTGATCTTCCGTCAGAACTTTCGCTACTATGACGTTCGCGCGGATTACGATTACACCTCGATCACGGGGCTGAACCCGGCCCGGACCCTGGGCGCGCGGACGACCGGCGCCTACCTGGACACGCTGGGCCAGATCTCCCTCGACAACCAGCTCGAGGGCCGCTTCACCACCGGTCCGATCCAGCACACCCTGATCGGCGGGGTCGATTACGCCCATTACGACTACACGCGCGCCTTCGGTTTCGGGGCCGCGCCGGACCTCAACCTCCTGACCTTGAACTACGGGCAGCAGGTCATCGCCCGGCCGCGCTACACGAACTTCCAGAGCCAGGCGCAGGATCAGATCGGCGCCTACTTGCAGGATCAGGCCAAGCTCGGGCGCTTCGTGCTGACCCTCACCGGCCGGCACGACTGGGTCTTCCAGAACACGAGCGACCGGACGGCCGGCACGGTCGCCGACCAGACCGATCGGGCCTTCTCGGGCCGCATCGGCCTGAATTACCTGCTCACCGAGTTCCTGGTGCCCTACGCCAGCTACGCCACGACCTTCACGCCGCAGGTCGGCGTCGACGTGAACGGGAACCCGTTCAAGGCCGCGACCGGCGACCAGATCGAGGCCGGCGTGAAGGCGGCCATCCCGAACACCAACATCACGACGTCGTTCTCAGGGTTCGACATCGTGCAATCGTCGCTCCTGCGGCAGGATCCCAACAACATCGCCAATCAGGTCGCGACCGGGTCGGTCGAGTCGAGAGGGTTCGAGGCCGAGCTGACGGCGAACTTCGCGCCGGGAACCAACCTGACGCTGTCCTACACCCACCTCAACCTTCGCTATCTGCGCCAGACCTCCCTGGTCACCGGACGGCCGATCGACGGCAACGCCCTCTCGGGGATCCCGGGCGACAGCTTCACCGCCTTCGGGACCTATCAGTTCGCGCCCGGCTCGCCGCTGGCCGGCCTGCAACTGGGCGGCGGCATCCGCTACGCCGGGACGAGCTTCGCCGACGACGAGAACACCGTCCGCAACCCGACCGTGACCCTGTTCGACGCGCTGGTCGCCTACGATTTCGCGGCCCTCGACCCGAAGTACAGGGGCTTCCGCGCGCAGATCAACGCGTCCAACATCTTCGACCGCAGCTACACGACCTGCCAGGCCGGGTTCTGCTACCGCGGCGCGCCCGCGACGGTCATCGGCAGCCTGATCTACCGCTGGTAATGTCCGGGAGCGAGGGGCGCGGCATGGCAGCTCCCCGCCCCCGGCACTGGAGCCGGGATCGGAAACCGTCCTAAGGCCGGAGCATCGTCCTCCGACCCGGACCCGCCATGCTCTCGACCCTGCTGGTCGTGCTGCCGATCTTCGCGCTGATCTTCGCCGGCTGGCTGGCCCGGCGCGTCGGCGTGCTCGGGGCTGCCGCCACCACCGAACTCAACCGGTTCGTGGTCTTCCTGGCCCTGCCGGCGCTGCTGTTCGACGTGACGGCGCACGCCCACTGGAGCACCATCTGGAAGCCCGGCTTCATCGGCGCCTTCGGACTCAGCAGCCTCGCGATCTTCGCCCTCGCCGTGCTGATCCGCGGCGGGGCGGGGCGGCCGCTGGCCGACGCCGCGGTCGACGGGCTCAACGCCGGCTACGCCAATACCGGCTTCATGGGCTTCCCGCTGGCGCTCGTGGCCTTCGGGCCGGAGGCGCTCGCGCCCACCACGGTGGCGGCGATCCTCACGGTCTGCGGGGTCTTCGCGGTGGCGATCGTGCTCATCGAGACCGGTCTGCGGCGCGAGGCGGCCGCGTGGGGGAGGGGCGGCGGGGCGCGCCGGCCCGTGTGGTGGACGGTCGGCCGCTCGCTGGTGCGCAACCCGCTGCTGGTGGCACCGGCGCTGGGCGCGCTGGTGCCGAGCGCCGGCCTCGCCGTGCCGGACGCGGTGGCCACGTTCCTGAAGCTCCTCGGCGGCGCGGCGGCGCCCTGCGCCCTGGTGGCGCTCGGCCTGTTCCTGGCCCAGCCCCGACAGACCGGGGGCGGGCAGGGGCGCACCGCCGCGCTGCTCGTCGGCCTGAAGCTGGTGCTCCACCCGCTCCTGGCCTACGGCCTCGGCCGCTACCTGTTCGACCTGCCCCCGCTCCTGCTGCACACCGCGGTGCTCATGGCCGCCCTCCCCACCGGCACCGGGCCGTTCATGCTGGCGGAGTTCTACCGGCGCGAGGCCGACCTGACCGCCACCGTGGTGCTGGTCTCGACCGTGCTGGCCGTCGTGACGGTCTCGGCCTACCTCGCGGCGATCGCCTAGGCGGCCCGGTGATCCCGGGCTCTCCGGACGGCCGCGGCCTCACATTCGGAAACCGGGCGACCACGCTCTTGCCGCAGAGGAATCGTAACGTTTGCCCCGTAGCGTCGTGGCGCGGAACGCCGTGTCCGCGCTAGAACGATCCGACAGGCAGGGGCGGAACGACGGCGGATGGTGGGTTCGGGAGTTTCCATCGCGGGGCGGATCGCCCGCCTCGCCTGCGCGACCGGCCTGGCGCTGAGCCTCTCGGCCTGCTTCCGGCCGCTCTATGGGCCGACCGCCTCGGGGGAATCCGTCCAGGCCCTGCTCGCCTCGGTCCAGGTCGACGACGTCGCGATGGCTCAGGGCCAGGAGCGCCTCGGCCACTACCTGCGCAGCGAGCTGGTCTTCGACCTCGACGGGTCCGGCCACCCGGCGACCAAGCGCTACCGGCTGAAGCTCTCGGGCTCCGAGATCGTGCAGACCCCGATCGTCTCCTCCACCACCGGCCGCGCCGAGGCCGGCACCCTGGTGGCCAACATCAAGTACAGCCTGGAGGATATGGGCGGCACCAAGGTCTACACCGAGGGCGTCGCCACCTCGACCGCGACCTACGACCGCTCGGTGCAGCGCTTCGCCAGCCAGCGGGCGGCGCGGGACGCCGAGATCCGTCTGGCCAGCGTGCTGTCCGACCAGATCAAGAGCCGCCTCGCCGCCGTCCTCTCGACGAAGCCGTAACCCGACGTGACGGCGGTCAAGGCCGGCGAGATCGAGGGGCTGATCCGGCGCGGGCCCGATCCGCGCATCCCCGTCATCCTGGTCTTCGGGCCGGATACCGGTCTGGTGACCGAGCGGGCCCGGAAGCTCGCGGAGGATTTCGTCGAGGACCCGGCCGACCCGTTCGCGCTGGTGCGGATCGACGGCGACGCCCTCGCCTCCGATCCGGGCCGGCTGTGCGACGAGGCCGGGACGATGGGCCTGTTCGGCGGCCGCCGGTCGATCTGGGTCCGGCCCGGCACCCGCAACTACGCGCCGGCCGTCGAGGCCGTGCTGGGCGCGGCGGTCGCCGACGCCCGCATCGTGGTGGAGGCCGGTGACCTCGCCAAGAACAACCCGCTCCGCACCCTCTGCGAGCGCTCGCCGAAGGCGCTCGCGATTCCCTGCTACGCCGACGACGAGCGGACCCTCTCGGACCTGATCGAGCGCACCCTCCAGGAGCGCGGCCTGCGCATCGACCGCGCCGCCCGGGAGGTCCTGGCCCGCAGCCTCGGCGGCGACCGCCGGGCGAGCCTGATGGAGATCGAGAAGCTCGCCCTCTACGCCGCGGGGGAGGGGGACAGGACCGTGACCCTCGAGCACGTGGAGGCCGTCACCAGCGACGTCGCGGCGAGCGTGCTCAACACCCTGATCGACGCCGCCTTCGACGGCCGCCGCGACGCGGTGGAGCGCGACTACCGCCGCTTCCGGCACGAGGGTCTCGACCCGGGGGTGGTGCTGAGCTCGGCGCTGCGGCATGCCCTGACGCTGCTCACCACCCGCCTCGACAATCCCGACAAGACGCCCGCCATGATGGTCGCGACGTGGCGGGGCCTGCATTTCAAGCGCAGGGCCAGCATCGAGGGCCAGCTCGGTGCGTGGCCGCCCGGGACCCTCCGGCAGGCCGTGGCGGCCCTGCAGGAGGCCGTCCTCGCCTGCCGGCGGGCCGAGCCCGACCTGGCCCACGCGCTGGCCTCGGCGGCCCTCCTGCGGGTCGCCGAGGCGGGCGCGCGGCGGCGGCGCTGAGGCCGCGCCGTCGGCGGCGCGGATTGCCTTTCCCGCACCGGAGAGGGGGGTACCGCGCGACAGTCTCGGCCGGAGAGGCCCGCATGCGAGACGGCTGCGACACGACCCGACGCGGACACTGACGCGCGATGTCGGTGCTCCATCGCCCGGCCCGGACCGCCTGACCTGAGCGAGACACCACGCCCTCTACCACCGCGCGCCGCAGCCTGCTGACCGGGCCCGCGCCGGCCCCGCGCCGGGTCTTCGCCGGGCTCGCTCAGCCCGGGCCCCCGGGCTGGCCGGGACGGTTCCTCAGGCGTCCGAGACCTTGAACCGGTTGAGCAGCGCCTGCAGCTCGTCCTGGGTCTCGTAGCGGATGCGGATCTCGCCCGAATCGGCGTCCTTGGGCTTGTAGGAGACCGGGACGCCGAGGGCCCGGTGGATCCGCAGTTCCAGGTCGCGCACCGTCGCGGGACGCTCGGCCGAGAGGCGCGGGCGCCCGGGGCGCGGCGTCTCGGCCGGAGCGGCCTCCGCGGAGGCGATCGCCTCCACGTCCCGGACCGACAGGCTCTCGGCCACGACGCGCCGCGCCGTCGCCTCCGGATCGCGCACGGCCAGCAACGCGCGCGCGTGGCCGGCGGTCAGCTCGCCCGCGGTGACCCGCTCCTGCACGGACAGCGGCAGGTTGAGCAGCCGGAGCGTGTTGGCGAGATGGCTGCGGCTCTTGCCGAGGATCTCGGCCAGCTCCTTCTGTGTGTACGAGAAATCCTTCATCAGGCGCTCGTAGCCGGACGCCTCCTCGATCGCGTTGAGGTCGGTGCGCTGGACGTTCTCCAGGATGGCGAATTCCAGGGAGCCGCGGTCGTCGATCTCGACCACCACCACCGGCACCTCGTCGAGGCCGGCGCGCTGGGCGGCCCGCCAGCGCCGCTCGCCGGCCACGATCTCGAAGGTCCCGGGCACGTCGCCGATCGGGCGGACCACGATCGGCTGGATGATGCCCCGCTGGCCGATCGAGGCCGCCAGCTCGGACAGCTCCGTCTCGGCGAAGCTCCGGCGCGGGTTGCGCGGGTTGGCGCGCAGGAACTCGATCGGAACCCGGCGCTGCTCCTCGGCCTTGGCCGAGGCTTTCCCGGCCTCGTTGAAGTCACCGATCAGCGCCGCGAGCCCGCGCCCCAGTCGAGGCTTCGCCCCCTCCTCCGCCATGATCGCCACCCGTGTCACGCTCCACACTCGCCCCTCGAACCGGGAGGGGGACTCAAACCTGTCAGGCCGCGGCCGGAACCCGGCCCTCGCGCTGGATCACCTCCGAGGCGAGGCGCAGGTAGGCCTGACTGCCGGCGCATTTCAGGTCGTACAGCAGCGCCGGCTTCCCGTGCGAGGGCGCCTCGGAGATCCGGACGTTGCGGGGGATCACGGTCTCGTAGACCTTGTCGCCCATGAAGCCGCGCACGTCCGCCACGACCTGGGCGGAGAGGTTGTTGCGCGGGTCGAACATCGTCAGCACGATGCCCTGGATCGTCAGCTTCGGGTTCAGGGCGCCGCGGACCTGCTCGACGGTGCGCAGCAGCTGGCTGAGGCCCTCCAGGGCGAAGAACTCGCACTGCAGCGGCACCAGCACCGCGTCGGCGGCCGCCAGCGCGTTGATGGTCAGCAGGTTGAGCGAGGGCGGGCAGTCGATCAGCACGTAGCTGATCCGGCTGAGGCTCGGCGCCTGGGTCAGGCTCTTCAGCACGCCGCGCAGCCGGTGCGCCCGGTCGGGGAGGGTGGCCAGCTCCAGCTCCAGGCCGAGGAGGTCCATGGTCGACGGCGCCAGCGACAGCCGCGGCACGGCGGTGGGGACCACCGCCTGCGCCAGCGAGGCCTCGCCGGCCATGACCTCGTAGGTCGAGACCCGGCGCTTGGCGCGGTCGATCCCGAGACCCGTGGAGGCGTTGCCCTGCGGGTCGAGATCGACGACCAGCACGTCCTCGCCGATCGCCGCCAGGGCGGTGCCGAGGTTGATCGCCGTCGTGGTCTTGCCGACGCCGCCCTTCTGGTTGGCGAGCGCCAGAACGCGCAGGGGGCGTCGCATGGATGAATCCATGGACCTGTCGGCGGGGTCGCCGAGGATCGCTTCGCTCATCGGTGGCTCGGGGCGGCGAGGGCAGTGACGCGCACGATCCGGGCTTCGGAATCGGTCCGGCTCGGCACGAGGTCGTTAACGACTCTCCACTGCGCGCCGGCCTGGGTCAATTCGGCTTGTACGTCCCGCCCCTTCGGAAACAGGCCGGTGGTGCCCGTTTTCAACAGAGGCTCCGTCCAGGCGAGGAGCTGCGCCATCGGGGCGAGGGCGCGGGCGCAGACCACGTCGGTCCCGACGTACTCGCCGATCACCGCCTCGATGCGGGCGTTGCGCACCCGGGCCGGCGCCCCGGTGAGCCGGGCGGTCTCGGTGAGGAACGCGCACTTGCGCGCGTTGCTCTCGACGAGATCGACCCGGACGCCGCGCTCCCGTCCGGCGATGGCCAGGATCAGGCCCGGTATCCCCGCGCCGGAACCGAGATCGAGCCACGTGCGGGCCTCCGGCGCGAGGTCGAGGAGTTGCAGCGCGTCGTCGATGTGGCGGCTCCAGACCTCGGCCAGCGTCGCGGGACCGACGAGGTTCTTGATCGGTTGCCAGCGCCGCAGCTGCGCCACGTAGAGGTCGAGCCGCTCCGCTGTTTCACGTGAAACACCGGCCGCCGCCAGGATACGGGCGCGATCCGGATCGCTCATGCCGGGAGCCGGTCCGCGGGGGCCGACGCCGCGCGCGCGCCGCGCCGCGCGTGGGCGGCCAGCAGGGTGAGGGCGGCCGGCGTCACGCCCTCGATCCGCGCCGCCTGTCCGAGGGTCCCAGGGCGGACGGTCTCGAGCTTCACCCGCATCTCGTTCGAGAGGCCGCTGATCGCCGCGTAGTCCAGCCCCGCCGGCAGGCGCACGGCCTCGTCCCGGCGGAAGGCCGCGATGTCGGCGTCCTGCCGGTCGAGATAGACCGCGTAGGTCGCGTCGGTCTTCATCCGGTCGGCGATCCGCGGGGCGACCTCGGCGAGGTCCGGCCACACCGCCGCCAGGTCGGACCAGCCGATCTCAGGGTAGGCGAGGAGCTGGAAGCCGGTGCGGCGGATGCCGTCGCGGTTCAGGACAATCCCGTGGGCCGCGGCCTGGCTCGGCGTCAGGCTCACCGCGTCGAGGCGGGCGCGCGCCGCGTCGAGCGCCGCCTGCCCGGCCGCGAAATGGGCCGCCCTGTGTCCTCCGACGCAGCCCAGCGCGATCCCGCACGGCGTCAGCCGGGCGTCGGCGTTGTCGACCCGCAGGGACAGCCGGTACTCCGAGCGCGAGGTGAACATCCGGTACGGCTCGCTGACTCCCTGGGTCACGAGGTCGTCGATCATCACGCCGAGATACGACTCGGCCCGGTCGAAGCCCGCGATGCCGAGGCCGCCCGCGTGCCGGGCGGCGTTGAGGCCGGCCACCAGCCCCTGGCCGGCGGCCTCCTCGTAGCCCGTCGTGCCGTTGATCTGGCCCGCCAGGAACAGGCCCGGCAGGCTCTTCACCTGGAGGCCGACGTCGAGTTCCCGGGGGTCCACGTAATCGTACTCGATGGCGTAGCCCGGCCTCAGGATCGCGGCCCGCTCCAGCCCGGGGATCAGGCGGACGAGGTCGTGCTGCACCTCTTCGGGCAGCGCCGTGGAGATGCCGTTCGGGTAGATCGTCGGGTCGTCGAGACCTTCGGGCTCCAGGAAGATCTGGTGCCCCTCCCGGTCGCCGAAGCGCACGACCTTGTCCTCGATCGACGGGCAGTAGCGCGGGCCCCGGCTGGCGATGCCGCCGGAATACATCGGCGAGCGGTGCAGGTTGGCGCGGATCAGGTCGTGGACCGCCCGGCTCGTCCGGGTGATGCCGCAGCGGATCTGCGGCGTCGTGATCCGCTCGGTCAGCGTCGAGAACGGCACCGGCTCGGCGTCGGCCTCCTGCATCTCCAGGCCGGACCAGTCGATGGTCCGCCCGTCGAGGCGCGGGGGCGTGCCGGTCTTCAGGCGCCCGAGGCGCAGGCCGAGCCGCTCGAGGGTCCGCGCCAGACCGACCGCCGGCGCCTCGCCGACGCGGCCCGCCGGGATCTGCCGCTCACCGATATGGATCAGGCCGCGCAGGAACGTGCCGGTGGTCAGCACAACCGCGCCGCAGGCGAGGGTCCGGCCGTCGGCTAGGACGAGGCCGCGGAGGCGGCCCTCGGCGTCGAAGGCCAGGTCCTCGCAGGCGCCGGCGATGACCGTCAGCCCCTCGGTCCCGGCCACGGCCGCCTGCATGGCGGCCGCGTAGAGCTTGCGGTCGGCCTGGGTCCGGGGGCCGCGCACCGCGGGTCCCTTGCGGCGGTTGAGCAGGCGGAACTGGATGCCGGCCGCGTCGGCGACCCGACCCATCAGCCCGTCCAGGGCATCGACCTCGCGGACGAGGTGGCCCTTGCCGAGGCCGCCGATCGCCGGGTTGCAGGACATCGCCCCGATCGTCGCCGGATCGTGGGTGACCAGCGCGGTGCGCGCGCCGCAGCGCGCCGCGGCGGCGGCGGCCTCGACGCCGGCATGGCCGCCGCCGACGACCGCGACGTCGAACCGGGCGGAGGAGGGGGTGAGCATCGGGTACCGAGCAGCCTTTCGCGGACATCCCGCCGCGGGTGCGAGGAGCGCCCCGGACCGTGCACGGCGGGTGGGCGCGGGACCGGCGGATCTGCCGGGAGGTCTAAGCGCGCGAAGGCGCGCCGGTCAACGCGTCCCGCCCGCCGCAACGACGCCCCCTCCGCCGGCGCCGGCGGATCCTCTGAATGCGGTATTCAGAATGCCCGTCGCGCGAAGATCTGTCGTTCCCGCGCGCGTTGCTGTCGCGGAACCCGCGAGGACTTGGGCGTCGCGTCTTGCCAGTCTCTCCGGGCCGTGCAAATCTTGCGCCGTGACGCGATCCTGTGCGGACAACGCCGTCCGGCAGGCCCACGAGAGGGACCGTTTTCGCCGCGCCGCCGAGCGACGCGCGAGGAGGAGACTCGAGATGTCGTCGCTGACAATCGGCCTGGGCGCCGCCTGTTGCGCGGCCGGCGCCGCCGCCCATTTCCTCGACCGCACCCGGCGCAAGGAAGGCCTGTTCGGCCTCGCGGGCTTCGCCCTGCTCCTGACCGGGATGTTCCTGAGCCGCTCCTGAGGGCGGTTCCCGGGGGCGCATCGTCTCGGGCCAGGCTTCCCGGCCGAGCGTCGCGCCGGCCCGGATGACCGCACCGCGCGCGCGGACGGCCGCGCGGTGCCTCCCGCGGCCCGCGAACGCGGGACGCCGAGCCGGCTCAGCCGGTCATGGCCGTCGCGGTGTAGCCGGCCTTGGTCAGGGCCTCGGCGATGGTCAGCGCCTGCGCGTCGGTGCGGATCGCCACGCGCGCGGCGTCCCGGTCGACCTGCACGTCGGCCGCGGGATCGATCCGCTTCACCGTGCGGGTCACCGCGGCGGCGCAGCCGTCGCAGGTCATGCCCTCGACCCGCATCAGCAGGTCGGCGCGCGTCTCGTCCATCGGGGCCTCCATAACCGCTTCCCGGGGATGTCGGGGCCCGGCGGGGCGGGCGCAAGCCGGGTGTCGGCTCAGAACAGCGCCGGCATGCGGAAGGCGTAATCGATGCGCAGGCCGAACTGATACTGGTTGGGGTTGCCGAACGGGCGCCGCACCAGCGGGCTGTTGCCGGAGGCGCCCAGGATCCGGGTGTAGCCGGCATAGGCCGTGTAGGCCCAGGTCTCGCTCTGCGTGTAGGTCACGCCGCCGAGCACGCCGGCCGAGTAGAAGCTGCGCGGATCGTAGGGGGTGACGCGCCCGTTCAGCGCCGCCTCGATCGGCGAGACGCCGAAGTACTTCCGGGCGTAGCTGGCATCGCCGACATTGAGGCGCGGCCCGATGGAGAACAGGAACTTCTCCGCCGGGATCAGGTAGTCGGCCGCCACCGAGCCGACCGTTCCGTGGTGCCCGTAGACGCCCTGGCGCAGCTCGACGCGGGTCCGGATGAACGAGACCGGGTAGAACTCCGCGAACACGCCGGGCTCCACGGCGAAGCGGGCGTCGCGGAAACCGTACAGGTGGCGCCGGTCGTCGCCGTAGTAGCGCCCCGGCACGAAGCGCGCGGTCGGGCCGATGCGGAACGACTCGGTGTCGAAGAGCGAGAAACTGAACCCGTCATCCGGCGTCGAGAAGCGGCGCGGCTCGCCGACCCGGCGGATGTCGATCGACGGGTAACCGACGGCCGTGTAGTCGCTCGCGCCCGGATAGCGCGGCACGGCCTGGATCGAGCCGCTCAGCGTGACGATCCAAGTGTTGGGATCGACCATCGCGAAGGTCGGCGTGGTGCGCGGAAGATCCGCGCCGAGATCCGCGGCCCGCGGCGCCGTCGTGCCGAGGGTCGCGAGGAGCGCGCCGGCGCCGAGAACGGCGCGAAATCGGGGAGTACGCGGGGGGGCGGGCGTCATGGCCACGCTTTATGATCCTTTTTCATCCCGTCCGCATTCGCAAGCCGCGCAACCCTCCCCGGATCGCCCCGCAATCGGGTCCGCCGTGATGAATCCGCAACGTTCCAGCGGGCGCGGGCGTCACACCGCCCGGAATTAACAGGCGGCGCCGCCCCATCGCGGTCCCTGAGCCTTGCCGGGCGGGGTGCGGGCGGCCAATGATCCTGCGATTCGGTTCGCGCCCGGTGGGGATCGCTCGGGATGTCCCCCGGCGACCGGCGCGCGTTCCTGGCAGGTGTTCAGACGATGGTCCCGGTCCTCGGCCGGTACGCGGGGCTGCTGACGGTCGGCCTTCTCGGGCTCGTCGTTCTCGGGCCGCTCGCGGTGTTCCTGCCGCTCTGGAGTGCCCTGACGCTCGGCGCCGCGGCCGCCCTGGCGGGCGGTCTCGCCCTGACCCGTATCGCCACCCTCAAGGCGCGCTGCGAGAAGCTGTCCGGCGAGGTCGATCTGCTGTCCCGGCGCCTGCTCAAGGTCGAGACGGCGGCCGCCACCGCGGCGGCCCAGCCGCGGCCCGAGACCGCCGAGGCCGCCCTGCGCGCCCAGATCGAGGAACTGACCGTCGAGTTCGGGCTCCTCAGCGGGATCGTCCGCGACCTCACCACGGTCGTGAGCGCCCAGGATGCCGAGATCGCGAGCCTCAAGGCGAGGCCGGAGATCGCGCCCGCGATCGCACCCGCCGAGGCGCCCCGGCCCCTGCCCGCGGTGCCCGGCGCAGCCCTTCCGGATGCCGCAGCGGCCCCGTCGCCGCAGCCAGCGCCGGTACCGCCTCCGCAGGTTCAGGCCGCCCCGCTCGAGCAAGTCCCGCCCCGGTCTCAGCTCGCCCCGGCCCCGTCCGTCCCGGCGCGGCCGATCCCGCCGCGGCCGATCCCGCCCCGCCCCGCGATCCCCCCCGCGGACGAGGGCGCGATCGTCGCGGCCTTCGAGGGGGACGGTCTGGAGATCCACCTGCAGCCGGTGGTCACCCTGCCGCAACGCAAGGTGGTGGCCTACGAGGCGCTGGCCCGGCTGCGGATCGGCGGCCCCGGCGCGCCGCCGGCCGAGCCCGAGGTTTTCCTGCCGGTGCTGGAGCGCTACGGGCGCACCACCGAGCTCGACCGCCGCATGCTGCAGCGGGCCACGATCGTGGCGCGCCACCTCGCCCGGCGCGGCAGCGAGACCCTCCTGACCTACGGGCTGTCGCCGCTGTCGCTGTTCGAGCCCGGCCTCCTGCGCGAGCTGGCCCGCACGGCCGCCGACGATCCGGCCCTGGCCGGCCTGACCATCGCGCTGCCGCAGGAGAGCTGGCGCCGTCTCGATGCCGGCCAGCGGGGCCTGCTCGCACCCCTGCAGGGCCGGATCGGGTTCAGCCTCGACCGCCCGGACGACCTCCGCTTCGACGCCGCCGAACTCGCGGCGCTCGGCATCGGGCAGGTCAAGGTGCCGGCGGAGATGCTGCTCCGGCCCGGCGCGGGCCGCGACAGCCTGTCGGACATCGCCCTGGAGGACACCGCGCCGGCCCTGGCCCGGGCCGGGATCCGCGTCGTCGCCACGGGCGTCGCCGACGAGGCCGACGTCCCGGACCTGATCGACCTCGACGTGCCGTTCGCGCAGGGGACGGCCTTCGCGGCCCCGCGCCCGGTGCGCGCGGAGGTCCTGGCGACCCCGCCCGCCGAGGAGCCGACGCCCCCGCCGGAGCCGGAGCGGCGCCCGTTCCGGTCGGTCCTGCGCAGGGCCGTGTGAGAGCCTGTGTGAGGGGCCGTGCCCGGGCACGCTGCCGGCCCGGCGGTCCCCGTCACCAGTAGATCTGCAGGCGCGCGATCACAGTGTCGACCGTGAACGGGCGGGTGCCCAGCGTCTCGGCCTGGGCCACCCCCGGCTGCACGCGCCCGTGCACGACGTTCCCGATCAACCGGAGGTTGGGTTCGGGATACCAGCTCAGACCGAGGGTCACGTCCTGCTCCATGCCCCCGCGGAAGCCCCGGGCGTCAAGGTCGACGGCGCTGTAGCGCACCGCAAGCTCGAACACCCCGATCCCGCCCCGGGAGAATCGTTGCGCCTCCGGAACCGTCACGCCCCGGAAGGTCGCGTAAGTGGTGCCGCTCTGCGGCGTCAGCGCGTAGGCGCGGCCCTCGCCGTTGAGCACCAGGGCCGCCTCGACGTAGCCGCCCTGGAAATCGAGCGCGGTGCCGGGCTGGCCGGGACCGCGGAACGGCTGCAACGCGGCCCGGATGTACTCGCCTTGCAGCAGGAACGGGCCGCGGCGATAGGCCAGCTCGGCGCCGAGGCGCGACACGCTGGCGGCGTCGGGGAGGTCGCCGGTATCCACCAGGGGGCGCTCGAACAGGAAGGCGCCAGCGGGGCTGGAGAAGCTGAAGGCCCCGTCCGACCGGGACCGGCTGCGGAAGACCCCGGCGAGACCGAGATGCAGGGTCTCGTCCCCTTCCATGATCGGCGCGACGGTGGCGCGGGCCGCCACCGCGACACCGTCCCCGTCGATGCCGCTGCTGGCGGCGTTGCCGAAGACGCCGACCACCGCGGTCCAGGCCGCCCCATGGTGCCCGGCCGCGAAGCCGAACCGGCGCTCCGGCACGAGGGCGTTGGCCACCGAGCGCTCGGCGAACAGCGTGTCGTTGTTGCTCTGCAGCCATTCCAGGCTGAAGGGCTCCTTCATGTTGCCGAGCGTCAGGATCGTGTCCGGCAGCCCCTTCCAGGCGACCAGCGCGTCGTTGATCGGCAGCATCGGGTCGGCGAAATCGTACTGGAAGGCGATCACCCAGTCACGGCCGATCGTGAGCGTCGGCTCGATCCAGGCCCGGCGCACGGCGACGTTGTCGGGGAAGGCCTCGGGCAGGTCCGGCCGGCTGAAACCCGCCGCGCCGCCGTCGATGTGCAGCCGCCCGCCGATCCGGAGCTTCACGTCGGGGTCGGGGAAGGTGAGCGTCAACCCCTTCGCGTCGTAGCGCAGGCGCTCGCGGTAGGGGCCGGCCATCCCCTCGAACGCGTCCTCGCCGGCGCCGGCGGGGCCCGCCAGGGCGAGGGACACGGCCAGGATGGCCGGTGCGGTGCGCGTTCCGATCACGCGACCAGCAGAGAGCAGGTCGGCCGGGCGGCGCCAATCACCTGGCGCAGTGAAACCCGGAAATCCGCGCGTCGTGGCCCGGCGGCCACGACCGTCGGCGGTCGGACCGGCGCCGGCCTAGACGGCGCGATTGTCGATCAGCCGGGTCCGGCCCAGGAAGGCCGCGGCGATGACGCGGGCCGGGCCGTCGACCCGCTCCACCGGCACCAGGGTCCGGGCGTCGCAGACCGCGAGGTACTGGACGCGGAACCCCGCCGCCTCCAGCGCCGCCCGCCCGGCGGCGATCCGGCCGGCCACCGGGGTGCCGTTGCGGGAGGCGGAGGCGATCTCGGCCAGGACGGCCTGGAGCTTCGGGGCGACGGCGCGCTCCTCGGCCGAGAGGTAGCGGTTGCGCGACGACAGCGCGAGGCCGTCGGGCTCGCGCACGGTCGGCACGCCGCGGATCTCCACCGCGAGGTCGAGATCCGCCGCTACCTGCTGGAGCACGCGGAGCTGCTGGAAGTCCTTCTCGCCGAACAGGGCGACGTCCGGCCGGACCTGGTTGAGGAGCTTGGTCACCACCGTGGCGACGCCGGCGAAATGGCCGGGCCGGAACGGCCCGCACAGCCCCTCGGTCAGGCCCGCGACCTCGATCCGGGTGGCGAAGCCCGGCGGGTACATGGTCTCGGCGCCGGGCGTCCAGGCGGCGTCCGCGCCGGCCCCCGCCAGCAGGGCCAGATCCGCGTCGAGGTCGCGGGGGTAGCGGGCGAAATCCTCGTTCGGGCCGAACTGGGTCGGATTGACGAAGATGCTGGCCACGGTCCGGCGGCCGATCCGCCGCGCCTCGGCCACGAGGGCGAGGTGCCCGTCGTGCAGGGCGCCCATGGTCGGGATCAGGACGACGCGCTCGCCCGCCGCGCGCCACGCGGCCACGCATCCGCGCAGGGCTGCGAGGTCGCGGAAGGACTGGAAGGTCGACTCGGACACGGCACGGGCTCCGGGGGAGGGCAGGGCCGGTCTAGAGCATGATGCCGGGCGGTGGAATCCGGCAGTCGACGCCGGACCGAGTCGTCGCGATCGGCGTCAGGGGCAGTAGGGCAGGAGGGAGCGCCCGAAGGGGTCGTCCACGCCCAGCGGCGGCGTGAAGCCGTAGTAGCTCGGATGCCCCAGGCCGTACTCGGAGCCGACGTAGCTCGGATCGTCCGGGGCGTTGGTCGGCACGGGCACCCGCCGGGGCGTGCAGCCCACCGGCACGCGACGGGACCGGACCGCGTAGACCGGCCGACGGTCGAGGCCGTCGTTGCGCGGGAAGAAGCGGGGGCTGCCGCCCGCGCCCGCCTCGGCGCCGTAGCGGACGTCGAGATCGGCCGCCCAGCCCGGTACCGCGAGCAGCAGGACGAGTCCGAGCGCCGTCATCGCCCTGCGCGCCGTTTCCCGCATGCCGCCCCTGCACCGCCTTCGTCTCTGTCGGAAGGCGACACCGTGCGACGGCAGGGTAAACGAGTGATTACCGCGGGATTACGTCAGCGGCACGACGAGGGCGTCCAAGACGGCGGCGAGATCGCCCTCGGTCAGCCGGATCTGCAAGCCGCGGCCGCCGCCGTTGACGTGGATCTCGGCCGCCGGCTCGGTCAGGGATCCGGCGTCGATCGCGGTCGGGAAGGACCGCTTCTGTCCGAGCGGGCTGATCCCGCCGACATGGTAGCCGGTCAGCCGCTCGGCATCGGCCGGCTTGAGCATGGACGCGGCCTTGCCCGAGAAGGCGGCGGCGACCCGCTTCATCGACACCTCCCTGTCGGAGGCCACGAGCAGGCAGACTGTCCGTCCGTCCACCGACGCCATCAGGGTCTTCAGTACGCGTCCCGGGTCCACCCCGAGCGCCTCCGCGGCCTGCAGGCCGATGCGCGGCGCGTCCGGATCGTACGCGTAGACGTGGAGGCTGTACCGGATGCCGGCCTTGTCGAGGGCGAGCGTCGCGCGGGTCGTCTTGGAAGGTGTCTTGTTGGGTGTCTTGGCGGCTGTCTTCATGGTTCGTCCGGTCAGGTCGAATGGGCGCGCGCGGCGATGAGGCGGCCTATCTCCGCGTAGGCCGCCGCGCAGGTGTCGGGGGAGGCGGTCGATTCCGTGACGTAGACCGCCGCGAGGATCGGCGCGCGCCCCGGCGGCCGGAGGATCGCCACGTCGTTGACGGTGCCGTTGTCGCCGCTCCCGGTCTTGTCGCCCGCGATCCAGTCGGGCGGCAGGCCGGCTCGCAGGCGCTTCCGGCCGGTCTCGCAGGCGACCATCCAGGCCTCCAGCCGGGCGCGCGAGGCCGGCGACAGGACGGTTCCGAGGAGGACACGGCCTAGGGTCGCCCGCATGGCGTCCGGCGTGGTCGTGTCGCGCGGGTCGCCGGGCAACGCGGTGTTGAGGGTCGGCTCGGTCCGGTCGAGGCGGGTGACGGGATCGCCGGTGGTCCGCAGCCACGCGGTCAGCGCCTCGGGCCCGCCGAGATCCGCCAGGAGCAGGTTGGCGGCCGTGTTGTCGCTCCAGATCAGCGTGGCCGCGCACAGGTCCGCGACGCTCATCCGCCCGGTCCCGGCGCAGGCCTCCAGCGCCTTCCGGGTCACGGGCGCGTAGCTCAGGAGGTCCCCGGCCCCGTAGCTGACGACCCGGTCGAGGGTCTCGCGGCCGGCATCGACCCGCGCCAGGACCGCCGCCACCGCCAGCGCCTTGAAGGTGCTGCACATCGGGAAGCGCGCGTCGGCGCGGTAGGCGGCGAGGACGCGGTCCGCCGAGGCGGCCGCGATCCCGAGGCGGCCGCCGAGCCGGCGCTCGATGGCGGCCCAGTCCGGCTCGGCCTCCGCGGCGCGCGCGGACAGGACCGGGGACGCGGGGAGGGCGGCGGCGAGGGGCGCGGCGAGCAGGCCGAGGCCGACGGCGCGGCGGGTCCAGACGATCATGGCGCATCCCCGTTCGAGTTCGCGACGGCGCAAGCGAGTGCGGCGCATCGGCGCCGGGATGGTATAGGGCGACCGCGATTGTTTCACGTGAAACTCCGCCCCTCGCGCGGCCCTGTGGGACCATGACCGATACCGAAACACTCTTCGCGCCGGCCAGCGGCTTCGGCCGGGCCGCCGTCGCGGTGATCCGCATCAGCGGCCCGGCCGCGCGCGACGCGCTCGTCGCCCTGGGCGGACGCCTGCCGCCGCCCCGCCGGCTGTCGCTGCGGAGCCTCCGGGATCCCCACGACGGCACCGAGCTCGACCGGGCGCTGGTGGCGTGGTTTCCCGGGCCCGACACCTACAGCGGCGAAGATATGGGCGAGCTGCACCTGCACGGCGGCGCGGCCGTGCGGATGCGCGTCCTCGCCACCCTCGCCCGCCTCCCGGGCTGCCGGGCCGCCGAGCCCGGGGCTTTCACCCGGCGGGCCGTCCTCAACGGGCGGATGGATCTCGCCGAGGCGGAGGCCGTCGCCGACCTGATCGACGCGGAGACCGAGGGCCAGCGCCGGCAGGCCCTGCGCCAGCTCGACGGCGCGCTCAGCCGGCAGGTGGCCGCGTGGCGCGCGGAGGCGATCGACTGCCTCGCCGCCGCGGAGGCCGCGCTGGACTTCGCCGACGAGGGGGACGTGGACGATGCCGGGCTCGACGCGGCGCTGCTCGACCGCGCCGCCCGCCTGCGCGACGCGATCGCCGCGGCGCTGCGCGACGGCCAGCGCGGCGAGCGCCTGCGTGACGGGTTCATGGTGGTGCTGGCGGGGGCTCCGAACAGCGGGAAATCGACCCTGCTGAACGCGCTGAGCCGACGGGACGTGGCCATCGTGTCGGACAGCCCGGGGACGACCCGCGACGCCATCGAGGTGCGGCTCGACCTCGGCGGCCTGCCGGTCCTGCTGGTCGACACGGCCGGGCTCCGCGAGACCGCGGAGCCGATCGAGGCGGCGGGGATCCTGCGGACGCGGGCGCGGATCGACATGGCCGATCTCGTGGTGGCCCTCATGCCCCCCGGCGGCGCGGTCCCGGACCTCGGGCCGGCGCGCGGCCCGGTCCTGACCGTGCGTACCAAAGCCGATCTTTTTGCCGGCTCAGAACAGGGGGGTGATCCGGTGGACGTGACGGTCTCGGCCCGTACCGGCGCCGGCATGGACGCCCTGCTCGATGCGATCCAGGCCGCGGCCGAGGACGGTCTCGGCACCGGCGACGCGCTCATCACCCGCGCCCGGCACAGGGCCGCGCTGGAGGCCTGCATCGGCCACCTTGACCGCGTCTCGGGGAGTGCCGGCGGTCTCCCGGAGCTGGCCGCGGAGGATCTGCGGCTCGCGGTGCGGGCGCTCGGCGCGGTCGCGGGCCATGTCGGCGTCGAGGACGTCCTCGACCGGCTGTTCAGCGGGTTCTGCATCGGGAAATAGATTTAAAGCCGGCAACCAATCGGGCTGGAATCGGGCCCGACGCGGCTTCGCTACCGGGGGATCCGCAGGATCCGCGGCCGCCAGATCCCGAGCGCCACGTTCGCGGTCGCGACCGCCAGCAGGACCCAGAGGGTGCCGCGCTCGCCGGTCAGCGAGACGGCCAGCACCGCGGGGTCGACGAGGCCCGCCAGCGCGCGGACACTCTGCTCCGCCTCCTGCTTCATCGGGCCCTGGACGTAGACCAGCCCGCCCTCGAACATCAGGACGCCGGTGGCGAGCTTCACCCACGCCCATCCGGCGTTGAGGAAGGCGCGGTTCAGCGCCATCGCCAGCAGGCCCGACATCAGCGTCACCGCCAGGGCGGGCAGGAAGATCCAGGTGGCGACGGCGCCCATCGCGCCCCGCATCGCCGCGTAGCCCGTCAGGGCGGACGGCGCGGGCGACAGGCTCAGCATGACGACCAGGGACGCCATGGCGCCCAGCAGCCCCGCGGACCCCATCGTGTGGAGGAATTTCAGCAGGCGTCGCACGGCGTCTCACCCGGGCCGTTTCGGCGCAGCCTAGCGCGGGGCGTCGGGGGGCGATAGCGGCGCGCCGGTCGCAGGGCTCCCGGCCGGAACGCGGCGCCCGCGAGGACGGAGCGGACCGTCAGCTCCGCAGGCCGGGCGCTTCCTGGCCGGTGCGGGCCACGTACTCGGTGTAGCCGCCGCCGTACTGGTGGATTCCATCCGGCGTGACCTCGAGGACCCGGTTCGAGAGGGCGGCCAGGAAGTGCCGGTCGTGCGACACGAACAGCATCGTCCCCTCGTAATTGGCCAGCGCCTCGATCAGCATCTCCTTGGTGCCCATGTCGAGGTGGTTGGTCGGCTCGTCGAGCACCAGGAAGTTCGGCGGGTCGTAGAGCATCAGCGCCATGACCAGCCGGGCCTTCTCGCCGCCCGAGAGCACCCGGCAGCGCTTCTCGACGTCGTCGCCCGAGAAGCCGAAGCAGCCGGCCAGCGCCCGCAGCGATCCCTGGCCGGCCTGCGGGAAGGAATCCTCCAGGGTCTGGAACACCGTGCGGTCGCCGTCGAGCAGGTCCATGGCGTGCTGGGCGAAGTAGCCGAGCTTGACGCTGCCGCCGACCGTGACCGAGCCGTCGTCGGGCGCGGTGGTGCCGGTGACGAGCTTGAGCAGCGTCGACTTACCGGCGCCGTTGATGCCCATCACGCACCAGCGCTCCTTGCGCCGCACCGAGAAGTCGAATCCCTCGTAGATCGTGCGGCTGCCGTAGCGCTTGTTCACGCCCTTGAGCATGACGACGTCGTCGCCCGAGCGCGGCGCCGGCTGGAACTCGAAGGCCACCGATTGCCGCCGCCGGGGCGGCTCGACGCGCTCGATCTTGTCGAGCTTCTTCACCCGGCTCTGCACCTGCGCGGCGTGGGAGGCCCGGGCCTTGAAGCGCTCGATGAAGGCGATCTCCTTCGCCAGCATGGCCTGCTGGCGCTCGTACTGCGCCTGGGCCTGCGCCTCGTTGAGCTTCCGCTGGCCCTCGTAGAAGGCGTAGTCGCCCGAATAGGTGGTGAGCGCGCCGGCGTCGATCTCGATGATCTTGGTGACGATGCGGTTCATGAACTCGCGGTCGTGCGAGGTCATCAGCAGGGCGCCGTCGTAGCCCTTCAGGAACGATTCGAGCCAGATCAGGCTCTCGATGTCGAGGTGGTTCGACGGCTCGTCGAGGAGCATCACGTCCGGGCGCATCAGCAGGATGCGGGCGAGCGCCACGCGCATCTTCCAGCCGCCCGAGAGGGCGCCGACGTCGCCGTCCATCATCTCCTGGCTGAAGCTCAGCCCGTCGAGAACCTCGCGGGCCCGGCCCTCCAGGGCGTAGCCGTCGAGCTCCTCGAACCGGGCCTGGACCTCGCCGTAGCGCTCGACCAGGGCGTCCATCTCGTCGGCGCGGTCGGGGTCGGCGAGCGCCGCGCCGAGCGCGGCGAGCTCGGCCGCCACCGCGCTCACCGGGCCGGCCCCGTCCATCACCTCGGTGACGACGCTGCGCCCGGACATCTCCCCGACATCCTGGCTGAAATACCCGATCGTGATGCCCCGGTCGGCGGCGACCTGCCCCTCGTCGGGCTGCTCCTGGCCGATGATCATCCGGAACAGGGTGGTCTTGCCGGCCCCGTTCGGGCCGACCAGACCGACCTTCTCGCCGCGCTGGAGGGCGGCCGAGGCCTCGATGAAGACGAGCTGCCGCCCGTTCTGCTTGGTGATCTTGTCCAGGCGTATCATGGCGGGCGCTGTCCGGGAGGTCGCTGTCCGGAAGGTGTCCGGGAGTATCCCGGCCGCTTACGGCATCGGCCGACGCGGCGCAAAGGCAGGGTGCCGCAGTGCGGGATAACGCTTGCGTCCGGCGCAGGCCTGGGCGCATCCCGGGACCCAGGATGAGGCTCGGCCGTTGCCCTGGGCAACATGAGGATCGCGATGCTGTTCGGTTGGTGGATGACGGGCATGGACATGGCCATGCTGGGGCTGGAGGCGCAGGGCGTCATCGCGCAGCGCATGGCGATGTTCGCCCTCGGCGGCCCGGCGGCCCAGGCCGAGGCGCAGCTCATGGTGACCGAGAAGATGCTGGCCGCCGGCGAGGCGGCGCTCATGCTCGCCGCGGGCGCCTCGAACGGCAAGGTGATCCGCAGCTACCGGCGGAAGGTCCAGGCCAACGCGCGGCGGCTGAGCCAGGGGTGAGGCCCGCGCCTGCGCGCGTTCCAGCACGCCGTCATCGCGAGCGCAGCGCAGCGATCCACCGGCGGCGCAGCGGACGACGTCGCGCTGCCCCGGGTCGCTTCGCAACGCCCGCGATGACGGAGCCCGCTCGCGAAGCCCTGAGCCGGCCTCAGTTGTTGGCCGTCCGGAACGTGTCGCAGGACTTGGTCTGGCCGCTCTTGTAGCCGGCCATGAACCAGCGCTGGCGCTGGGCCGAGGAGCCATGGGTGAAGGAATCCGGCACCACGTAGCCCCGCGAGCGCTGCTGCAGCGCGTCGTCGCCGATCTGCGCGGCGGCGTTCAGCGCCTCGTCGATGTCGCCCTGCTCGAGCTCGGCGTACTTGTCGTTGGAGTTCTTGGCCCAGACGCCGGCGAGGCAGTCGGCCATCAGCTCGATCCGCACCGAGAGGGCGTTCGCCTCGGTCTTGCTGGAGGCCTGCTGCTGGCGGGCCTGGACCTTGCCGAGGATGCCGAGCACGTCCTGGACGTGGTGGCCGACCTCGTGGGCGATCACGTACGCGTAGGCGAAGTCGCCCTTCACGCCGAACTTCGAGGCCATCTCCTTGAAGAAGCCGGTGTCGAGATAGACCTTCTTGTCGAGCGGGCAGTAGAACGGGCCCATCGCGGCCTGGGCCGAGCCGCAGCCGGAGCGCGTGCCGCCGGTGTAGAGCACCAGCGTCGTCGGGGTGTACTGCTTGCCGGTCTGCTGCGGCAGGATCTGACTCCACACGTCCTCGGTGTTGCCGAGGATCTTGGAGGCGAACCGGCCGCTCTCGTCGGTCGGGGCCTGGCGCCGCTTGGCCTGGGTCTGCGGGTCGACCTGCTCCTGCTGGCCGCGGCCGCCGCCGCCGATCTGCTGGGCCCCGCCGATCAGGATCGCCGGGTTGATGCCCGTGAAGTAGCTGATGATCAGCAGCACCACGATGGTGCCGATGCCGAGCCCGCCGGCGCCGCCGCCGGGAAAGCCCATGCCGCCACCGCCGCCGCCCTCGCCCCGGCGATCCTCGACGTTGTCGGAGCTGCGTAGATCTTCCCAGCGCATGGTTGGGTCCCGCCATCGGTGCTGCGCCGGCCGCCTCGGGCGGGCCGGGATTGGCTGTGCGTCGTCGTGTCCGGCCGATGGCGCGCCAGCAGCGGGAACGAAGCTCTAATGGCGGGAGGGGAGAGCCGGTTCCGTCACTCCGGTCAAGCTCGCGGTCACGCTTTCCCGTCGAGGAGGGCGCGCAGGGACCGGAAGTCCCGCCACGCGAGGCGCTTCTGGACCGGCTGGCGCAGCAGGAAGGCCGGGTGGAGCGTGGCGAGCAGCTTCACCTCGCGGCTCGGCAACTTGTACGGGAAGAGGCGGCCTCGGGTCCGCAGGATGCCGTCCTTGGTGCCGGTCAGCGTCTGGGTCGCGGGCGCGCCGAGGCAGACGATGATGTCCGGGTCGACGAGCTCGATCTGGCGCTCCACGAACGGCCGGCACACCGCCACCTCCTGGGGGGTCGGGTTGCGGTTGCCGGGCGGCCGCCAGGGCACGATGTTTCCGATATAGGCGCTCGTCCGGTCGAGCCCGACCGCCTTCATCATCTTGTCGAGGAGCTGGCCCGAGCGGCCCATGAACGGCTTGCCGATCCGGTCCTCGTCGGCGCCGGGCGCCTCGCCGAGAAACATCACCCGCGCCTCGGGATTGCCGTCGGCGAAGACGAGGTTCTTCGCCGTGAACCGCAGCGGGCAGGCGTCGAAATCCGCGAGAATCCGCTCGAGTTCGTCGAGGGACTTGGCCTGCCCCGCCCGGGCGCGGGCGTCGCTCGCGGCCTCGTCGGGCTGGGCGCTGGCGGCGCGGCCGAAGGTGCGCGGCGCCGCGGTGGGCGCGGCCGTGCCCGGGGGCGCCGATCCGGGGGGCGGCACGAGCGTGTTGGCGACCGGGCTGACCGGCGGCTGCTCGGCGGCCCGGGGGGGCGCCCGGCGCGGCGCGCGCAGGGTAGGCGCGGGCGTGTCGGCCTCGTTGAAGCGGTCGTGCGGCTGCTCGTCGAGCGCCGCGTCGGCCCCGGCCTCCACGTGGAAGTCGAGATAGGCGATCAGGTCGGCTTGCGCGTCGGTGGGGCTCGGCATGGGACTCAGCATGTGGGATCGCCGGGGCCTGTGGACAACTCGCCGAATCGGTCAGGGTGGCAAGGACTTGCGTGACCGAACAGCGCGGCGCGGCGCAGCGCTGTGACGCCGTCCCCTGCGGCAAAGGGAACTTTGCCTTGAGCTTGAGCGTCGGCAACTTGCCTTTCTAGCTTGGAATCGCTTGAGACGGCATCAGGAAGGCCGGCCCGGCGACGAACCGGGCGCCGGAACAAGAAAAGGAACCCGAGGATGGCGCTGCCCGAACGCGAGAGCATGGATTTCGACGTGGTCGTGGTGGGCGCCGGCCCGGCCGGCCTCGCCACCGCGATCCGCCTGAAGCAGCGCGCCGCCGAAATCGGCGAGGAGATCTCGGTCGTCGTCGTCGAGAAGGGCTCGGAGGTCGGCGCCCACATCCTGTCGGGGGCGGTGATCGACCCGATCGGCCTCGACCGGCTCCTGCCGGAGTGGCGCCAGGACCCGGAGCGGCCGCTCAAGACGGAGGTGCAGCGCGACGAGTTCATGATGCTCACCAAGAACAGCGGCATCACCCTGCCGAACGTGTTCTTCCCCAAGCTCATGTCGAACCACGGCAACTTCGTCGGCTCGCTCTCGAACGTCTGCAAGTACCTCGGCGCCCAGGCCGAGGCGCTCGGCGTCGAAATCTACCCGGGTTTCCCCGCCTCCGAGGTGCTGTTCGACGGCAACGGCGCCGTGGCGGGCGTCGCCACGGGCGATCTCGGCATCGGCCGGTCCGGCGAGCCGCGCGAGGACTACACCCGCGGCATGGAGCTGCGCGCCAAGTACACGGTGTTCGGCGAGGGCGCCCGCGGCAACCTGACCAAGGGTCTGATCCAGCGGTTCGAACTCAACCGGCACAGCGACCACTTCAAGTACGGGCTCGGCGTGAAGGAGCTCTGGCAGCTCGCGCCCGGCAAGTTCGAGCCCGGGCTGGTGCAGCACACGATGGGCTGGCCGCTGCCCAACAAGGCCGGCGGCGGCTCCTGGCTCTACCACTTCGATGACCACCTGCTCTCGGTCGGCTTCGTCACGCACCTGAACTACGAGAACCCGACCCTGTCGCCGTTCGAGGAGTTCCAGCGCTTCAAGACCCACCCGATGATCGCCGAGACGTTCGAGGGCGCCAAGCGCATCGGCTACGGCGCGCGCGCCATCATGGAGGGCGGCTGGCAATCGGTGCCCAAGCTGGTCTTCCCCGGCGGGTGCCTCGTCGGCTGCTCGGCCGGCTTCGTGAACGTGCCGCGGATCAAGGGCTCGCACAACGCGGTGCTGTCCGGCATGCAGGCGGCCGACGCCATCGCGGACGCCCTGAAGGCGGGCCGCGCCGGCGATGAGCTCACCGCCTACGAGGCCGGATGGCGCAACAGCCCGATCGGGCAGGACCTGAAGGCGGTGCGCAACGTCAAGCCGCTCTGGTCCAAGTATGGCACGCTGGTCGGCGTCGGGCTCGGCGGGATCGACATGTGGGCGACCAGCATCCTCGGCGCCTCGCCGTTCGGCACGCTGTCCCACAGCAAGCCGGATCACGCCTGCCTCAAGCCGCTCTCGGAGGTGACGCCGATCGTCTATCCGAAGCCGGACGGCAAGCTGACCTTCGACCGGCTCTCCTCGGTCTACCTGTCGAACACCAACCACGAGGAGGACCAGCCGCCCCACCTGAAGGTCCGCGATATGGAGCTGCAGAAGCGCTCCGAGCACGACGTCTACGGCGGCCCGTCCGGCCGCTACTGCCCGGCTGGCGTCTACGAGTGGGTGGAGGATTCTTCAGCCAGCGACGGCGTGCGCTACCAGATCAACGCGCAGAACTGCGTCCACTGCAAGACCTGCGACATCAAGGATCCGAACCAGAACATCGACTGGGTGACGCCGGAGGGTCCGGGCGGGCCGAACTACCCGAACATGTGAGGTCAGCCCTCGGCCGAGGGGCCGAGGCTCACGTCTTTGCGAGCGCAGCGAAGCAATCCAGTGAACCGCTCCGTGGGCAGACGTCCCGCCGCCCTGGGTCGCTGCGCTCGCGATGACGGGACGGCCGACCAACCCGGCCTCAACCCCCGCGCCATCCTTTCGCCTTGCGGGGCTGGCGGGATGGGTTCAGTGTCCCCAACGTTTTTTCGGGGATGCCCCGCCATTCTCGCGCCCGGCCCCCGAC
Source organism: Methylobacterium sp. UNC300MFChir4.1 (assembly GCF_900110155.1). NCBI lineage: Bacteria > Pseudomonadati > Pseudomonadota > Alphaproteobacteria > Hyphomicrobiales > Methylobacteriaceae > Methylobacterium > Methylobacterium sp. UNC300MFChir4.1. The sequence continues at coordinate 57,493 of NZ_FOCS01000023.1, forward strand.
GGGCCGGCGCCCAGGAGCCGCGATCGGTTCATGATGATGACACGCGCCCGCCGGAGCGTTTCGGCGCTTGCCCTGCTGCTCGCCGCCGGGCTCCCGCAGACCGTGCTCGCCGCGCAGCCGAAGGAATCGACCCCTGTGCTCGACTACGAGCCCGCGGACTCGCTCGAGGGCAACTTCCTCTCCGCCTACATCGCGGGCGCGTCGCGGGACACAGCGGCGGCGGCGACCTTCTACCGCGAGGCGGTGAAGGCCGACCCGCGCAACGCGGAACTCGTCGAGCGCGCCTTCATCTCGCTGCTGGCCGATGGCGCCCTGCCGGACGCGTTCCGCACCGCCGAGAAGCTGATCGCCCGCGATCCGACCAACGGCCTCGCCAACCTCTCCCTCGGGGTGCGCCAGATCAAGGCCGGCCAGTGGGCCGCCGCCCGCCAGAACTTTTCCCGGAGCGGCCGGGGCGCCGCCACGGACCTGACCGCGACGCTGCTCACCGCCTGGTCCTACGCGGGCGCCGGCGACAGCAAGAAGGCGCTGGAGACGGTCAACAAGCTCCGGGGCGAGCGCTACTACAACACCTTCCGGGACTACCATGCCGGCCTGATCGCCTCGGTGACCGGCGACAACGCCGAGGCCGAGCGCCGCCTCAAGGCCGCCTACGACGCCGACCACAACACCCTGCGCATCGTCGACGCCTACGCCCGCATGGAGGCCAGCCTCGGCCGCACCGACCTGGCGATCCAGGCCTATTCCGACTTCGACCAGCTCTCGCCGCGCCACCCGCTGGTGCGCGACGCCCTCGAGAAGCTGAAGGACGGCAAGCCGCTCACGCGGCTGATCGGCACCGCCCAGGAGGGCGCCGCCGAGGTGCTGTACGGGCTGGGCTCCGCCGGCTCGACCCAGGGCGACGAGCTGCCCGCGGTGATCTACCTGCGGCTCGCCCTCTACCTCGCCCCCGACCACGCGCTGGCCCGGCTGACGCTCGCCGACACGCTCGACCGGATGAAGCAGCCCGAGCGCGCCAACGAGGCCTACGCGCAGATCCCGGCCAATTCCCCGCTCAAGCTCAACGCCGACATCCAGATCGGCCTGAACCTGGAGCAGATGGGCAAGGGCGACGAGGCGCTGGCCCATCTCGACGCGGCGATGAAGGCCCACCCGGACGACATCGACGTTATCACCGCGCTGGGCAACGTGCAGCGCGCCCGCAAGAAGTACGAGGAGGCGGCGGCCACCTACACCCGCGCCATCGACCTGATCGGGAACCGGCCGCAATCCAACTACTGGACGACCTACTATTTCCGCGGCACCGCCTACGAGCGCGCCAAGCAGTGGCCGAAGGCCGAGGCCGACCTGAAGAAGGCCCTGTCCCTGGTGCCGGCCAACCAGCCGGCCGCCAAGGCCCAGGTGATGAACTACCTCGGCTATTCCTGGGTCGACCAGAACATCAACATCGACGAGGCGTTCAAGCTGCTGCAGCAGGCCGCCGACGCGAGCCCGCGGGACGGCATGATCGTCGACAGCCTCGGCTGGGCCTATTACCGCCTCGGCCGCTGGGACGACGCGGTGCGCGAGCTGGAGAAGGCGGTCGAGCTGAAGCCCGGCGATCCGACCATCAACGACCACCTCGGCGACGCCTACTGGCGCTCGGGCCGGCGCCTCGAGGGCAAGTTCCAGTGGCAGCACGCCAAGGACCTGAACCCCGAGCCGGACGACCTCACCCAGATCAACGCGAAGTTGAAGGACGGGCTGCCCGACATCGAGAAGCCCACCGCCACCGCCGAGACGGTGCCGGCCCCGGTCGCCGCCCCGCACAATCCCGACAACCCGGAACTCCCGAAGGGCGCCCCCCAGCCGCACGAGGCGCCGGGCTCCGCCGACAAGGCCAAGAAGTCGGGGGGCTAGGCCTCCCGCCAAGTCCCGCCTCGGGGCGGTGCGGCTGCCGCGCCGTCCCGACGATCCGCGGGCCATTTCGGGACGCGAGGCCGCGAGATCCGGCCCGCGCCCGCCGCCCTGTCGCGGCTTCGGGCGCCCGCGCTGCGGCCCGGAGGCCGTAGGTCGAGCGACCTAATTGCCCACCGATCCGCGCCCGCTATCGTCGCGCCTCCGCAACGTTCCGGAGTGCGACGTGAGAGCGCTGAAGCCTGTCTGTGTCCTGCTGGCCCTCGCCTGCGCGGCGTCCGGGATCTGGGCCTATCCCGCGCGGGCGCAGGACGCGGCGGCGGCGCCGAAGTCCTTCGCGCTCGATTCCGTTCCCGTCTCGGACGCGCCGCTCGGTCGCTTTCCCTACTTCGCGCTGCCCGACGGCTACCAGCCGGTGAACCCGCCCGAGACGCGGGAATTCGGGCATTTCCTGTTCTGGACCGGCGCAGCGCTCCACGAGGTCGAAGGCAAGGTCTTCCAGTCCCTGATCGGTCCCAAGGACGGCAAGACCTACTCCGCCTACGAGCTGAAGAAGAACATCGAGGCCGTGCTGACGCAGGCCGGCGGCCGGAAGATCGCCGACGGCCGGATCCCCAACTCCGTGACGGAGACGCTGCCGGAGGAGATCCGGATCGGGATGTATGAGGGCCTGGGCGACGTCTACAACGTGCCCGCCCAGACCTGGGTGATCCGCCGGCCGGACCGGCAGATCTGGGTGCATTTCGTGCCCGACAGCTTCACCGCGGCCTGGACGATCCTCGAGACGAAGCCGTTTGTGCAGACCGCCGCCCTCCTGCCCGCCGAGCGGCTGAAGCAGGATCTCGACAAGACCGGGAAGGCGGTGATCCAGGTCAACTTCGCCACCGACAGGACCGAGATCCTGCCGGCCTCCGCCCCGCAGATCGACGCGGTGGCGGCCCTGCTGCGGACGGATTCCGGCCTGCGGCTCGCGATCAACGGCTACACGGACGGGACCGGGGCCGCTTCGCATAACCAGGCCCTGTCCGACGGCCGTGCCAGAGCGGTCATGGCGAGGCTCGTCGGCGCCGGCATCGCGAAGGACCGGTTGAGGGCCAAGGGCTTCGGCGCCGCCAGCCCGGTCGCCGCCGACGACAGCGAGGCGGGGCGGGCGCAGAACCGGCGCGTCGAGCTGGTCAAGTTCTGAGCGGCGCGGGCACGCGAAGACCCCCGGCGGCCGGCCTCGGACGGACCATCCGGGAGCGTGCCGGCGTCGGAGCAGGGGACAGCGCGATCGACAAGAGTATTTTGTCCGCCAGCTCATAAAAATCGACGCGCATTTTCGCGAGCTTTGACGCACAGTGCGTGGCCGTTCGCGGGCGGCCACGCCGCGTCCCGCCCGGCAGGAGATTCGCACGGCAAGAGCCGGCGGGCGGGCACGTGCCCGCGACCCAGGGAGGAAGGCCCATGCCGTCAGACATCGAGATCGCCCGCGCCGCGACCCTGAAGCCGATCGCGCAGGTCGCCGAGAAGCTCGGCATCCCGGATGACGCGCTCCACAATTACGGCAAGCACATCGCCAAGATCGACCACGGCTACATCGCCGGGCTGGAGAGCCGGAAGCCCGGCAAGCTCGTGCTGGTCACCGCGATCTCCCCGACGCCCGCGGGCGAGGGCAAGACCACCACCACGGTGGGCCTGGGCGACGCCCTGAACCGCATCGGCGAGAAGACCATGATCTGCCTGCGCGAGCCCTCGCTCGGGCCGTGCTTCGGCATGAAGGGCGGCGCGGCCGGCGGCGGCAAGGCGCAGGTCGTGCCGATGGAGCAGATCAACCTGCACTTCACCGGCGACTTCCACGCCATCACGTCGGCCCACAGCCTCGCGGCCGCGCTGATCGACAACCACGTCTACTGGGCGAACGAGCTCAACATCGACGTGCGCCGCATCCACTGGCGCCGGGTCGTCGACATGAACGACCGGGCCCTGCGCGCGATCAACCAGTCGCTCGGCGGCGTCGCCAACGGCTTCCCCCGCGAGGACGGGTTCGACATCACGGTGGCCTCCGAGGTGATGGCGGTGTTCTGCCTCGCGCGTGACCTCGCCGACCTGGAGGAGCGCCTCGGCCGGATCGTCATCGCCGAGACCCGCGACCGCAAGCTCGTCACCCTCAAGGACGTGAAGGCCACCGGCGCCATGACGGTGCTGCTCAAGGACGCCCTGCAGCCGAACCTCGTGCAGACCCTCGAGGGCAACCCGGCGCTGATCCACGGCGGCCCCTTCGCCAACATCGCCCACGGCTGCAACTCGGTGATCGCCACGCGGGCCGGCCTGCGGCTCGCCGACTACACGGTGACGGAGGCCGGCTTCGGCGCCGATCTCGGCGCCGAGAAGTTCCTGGACATCAAGTGCCGGCAGGCGGGCCTGACCCCCTCGGCCGTGGTGGTGGTGGCGACGGTCCGCGCCCTCAAGATGCACGGCGGCGTCGACAAGAAGAACCTCGGGTCCGAGAACATCGATGCCCTGGAGAAGGGTTTCGCCAATCTCGCCCGTCACGTCACCAACCTGCGCGGCTTCGGCCTGCCGGTGGTGGTCGGCGTCAACCACTTCCACGCCGACACCGACGCCGAGCACGCCAAGCTCAAGGACCTGTGCCGCGAGCGGCTCGACGTGGATGCGATCACCTGCCGCCACTGGGCCGAAGGCGGTGCCGGGGCCGAGGAACTCGCCCGCGCGGTGGTCAAGCTCAGCCAGGCCGAGCCGGCGCCGATCCGCCACGCCTACGAGACCGAGAGCCGGCTCACCGACAAGATCCGGGCGATCGCCACCAAGCTGTACGGCGCCGCCGACATCCAGATCGAGACCAAGGCCGCCGGCAAGCTCGCCACCTTCGAGAAGGACGGCTACGGCCACCTGCCGATCTGCATGGCCAAGACCCAGTACTCCTTCTCCACCGACCCGACCCTGATGGGCGCCCCCGAGGGCCACATCGTCGGCGTGCGCGACGTCCGGCTCTCGGCCGGCGCGGGCTTCGTGGTGGCGATCTGCGGGGAGATCATGACCATGCCGGGCCTGCCCCGGGTGCCGGCCGCCGATACGATCCGGCTCGACGCCAACGGGCAGATCGACGGGCTGTTCTGAGAAACGTCGCGCGGGGCTCGCCCACGGGCGGGCCCCGCTGTTCGTCGTTGCGAGCGGAGCGAAGCAATCCAGGGACACACCGCATCCGGAGATCGCGCGCTGCCCTGGGTCGCTGCGCTCGCGATGACGGAGCGGGTCGGATCAGGGCCGCCTCTACACGTCCCCGAACAAGTCCACCGCCAGCCGGGAATGCGCCTCGCGCAGCATCCCGGTATCGACCCCGAGCGGCTGCCCGTCGATCACCCGCCAGCGCCCCGCGACCATCACCCGGTCGGCCCGGGTGGCGCCGCACAGGACGAGCGCCGCCAGCGGGTCGTGGGCGCCGGAGAAGCGCAGCTCGTCCAGGGTGAACAGGGCGAGGTCCGCCTCGCGGCCCGGCGCGATCCGGCCGATATCGGAGCGGCCGAGGCAGGCGGCCGAGCCCTCGGTCGCCCAGCGCAGGGCGTCGAGATGCGTCACGGCCTCCGCCCCGTAGGTGAGCCGGTTGATCATGAGGGCGTGGCGCACCCCCTCCATCAGGTTCGAGCTGTCGTTCGAGGCCGAGCCGTCGACGCCGAGGCCGACGGGCGCGCCCGCCGCCTCCAGCTCGCAGGTGCGGCAGCGGCCCGAGGCCAGGGTCATGTTCGAGGTCGGGCAGTGACAGACACCGACGCCGGCCGCGCCGAGCCGCGCGACCTCGGCATCGGTGAAGTGGATGCCGTGCGCGAGCCAGACCCGGTCGCTCAGCCAGCCGACCTCTTCGAGGTACTCCACCGGGCGGCAGCCAAACATCTGCTGGCAATAGGCCTCCTCGTCGCGCGTCTCGCCGAGATGGGTGTGCAGCCGGCACCCGCTGCGGGCGGCGAGCTCCGCGCTCGCGCGCATCAGGCGCTCGGTCACCGAGAAGGGCGAGCAGGGGGCGAGGGCGATCTGCACCATCGCCCCGGGGGCGGGATCGTGGAACAGGTGCAGCACCCGCTCGCAGTCCGAGAGGATCGCGTCGTCGTCCTGGGTCAGGGCCGCGGGCGACAGGCCGCCCGCCCGATCCGACAGGCTCAGGGAGCCGCGGGTGAGCGCGGCCCGGATCCCGAGGTCGCGGGCCTCCGCGACCTGGATGTCCATCGACGCCTCGAGGCCCTTCGGGAACAAGTAGTGGTGGTCGCCCGCCGTGGTGCAGCCCGAGAGCAGCAGCTCGGTGAAGGCGACCCGCGTGGCGAGCCGGAACGCCTCCGGGGTGATCCGCCCCCAGACCGTGTAGAGCGCCTCCAGCCAGGGGAAGAGCGGCTTGTTGAGCGCCAGCGGATGGGCGCGGGTCAGCGTCTGGAAGGCGTGGTGGTGGGTGTTGATCAGCCCCGGGATGACCACGTGGCGCGACGCGTCGAAGGTCGCGTCCACGGGCGCGGCGGGCCGCGCGCCCGCCGGCACGCACTCGACGATCCGGGTGCCCGCCACCACGATCCCGCCGCCGGCGCCCTCGGCCAGGACGGCGCGCGGGTCGCGGATCCAGAGGCGCCCCGGTCCCGGTTCCCCTGCCTCGGCCATGCGCGTCCGCTCCCGTCGCCCGAGGGCCTGCGTAGCGGAGGCGTCGGACCGGGGGCAATCCCGCGGGTACACGCTTGAGGATCCAGAGCGGTCGGCGCCCCGGCCGCCCCGGCCAGGGTTGACGGGCCCCGGCCGCCTTGAGAAACGTCATGGGGACTGACCTATCACCCGTTGGGAGCGGCCGCGCCGTGACACGGACAGCCCCGCGCGAGGAGATGTTCGCGCCGAAACCCGTCCCGGGCGCCGCGCCGGCCGCCCTCGGCAGCGACGACCTGATCGAGCTCCTGTTCTTCGCCTACCGGGATTTCGTCGGCGATCCGGACAGGATCCTGGCCGATTACGGGTTCGGCCGCGCCCATCACCGGGTGCTGCACTTCGTCGACCGGTACCCGGGCCTGACGATCGCCGAGCTCCTCGACATCCTGCGCATCACCAAGCAGAGCCTGAACCGGGTGCTCAAGGACCTGATCGGGCAGGGCTACGTCGCGCAGAAGCCCGGTTCCAGCGACCGGCGCCAGCGCCTCCTGTACTGCACCGAGGCCGGCGCCGGGCTCGCGGCCGACCTGACGCGGGTCCAAGCCCGCCGCCTCGCCCGGGCGCTCGCGGCGCCGGATGCCCGGGGCTCCCCGGAGGACTTCCTGATGGCGATGATCGAGCCGGAGGACCGGCCGGCGGTCCAGCGCCTGATGGCGCGGCGCGGGGGCGGGGCTGAGGGGCGCCTCGACGCGGAGGAGCCCGCGTGAGCCACGCCGCCCGGTCCGACCTGCCCGACGAGGCGCCCCACGTCCTCGTGGTCGACGACGACCGCCGCCTGCGCGAGCTGCTCGCCCGCTACCTCACCGACCAGGGCTTCCGGGTCACCGCGGCGGCGAGCGCCGCGGAGGCGCGCGCCCGGGCCCAGAGCGTCGTGTTCGACGCCATGGTGCTCGACGTGATGATGCCCGGCGAGAACGGCTTCGACTACGCGCGCAGCGTCCGCGAGACCTCGCGCGTGCCGATCCTGATGCTCACGGCCCGCTCCAACCCGAACGACCGGGTGATGGGGCTGGAGATCGGCGCGGACGATTACCTGCCGAAGCCGTTCGAGCCGCGGGAGCTGACGCTGCGGCTCAACAACATCATCAAGCGCAGCGTGCGGCCCCGCGCGGCCTCCGCCGAGGCCGTGACCTTCGGGCCCTTCGCGTTCCGGATCGACCGGGGCGAGCTGCGCCGGGACGACGAGCTGATCCGCATCACCGAGCGCGAGCGCGAGATTCTGACGATCCTGGCGACGGCGGGCGGCGCCAATGTCGAGCGCGAGCAGCTCGCCGGTCCGGGCGGCGCGGCGGCGGAGCGCACCGTCGACGTGCAGATCAACCGCCTGCGTCGCAAGACCGAGGTCGATCCCGCCAACCCGGTCTTCCTGCAGACCGTGCGGGGCGTCGGCTACCGGCTCGCGGTGGATTGAGCCGCCCGCGGGCCGCCGCCGGGCGGCTCAGACCACCCGCGGCGTGTCGGGCTTCAGCTTGAGGGCCTTGGCGATCCGGGTGGACAGGCTCCCCACGATCGCGAGGCTGGCCGAGGGGCCGGCGAGGGCGCGGACGGCCTCCAGCGCCTCCTCGGCGCTGGGCTTCATCACTGCGTAAACCGTGGCGCCGGGCGCCGCGCCGGCGCCCTCCGCGGTGACGGAGACGAGGAAGGTCGTGTGGCGTCGCCGCGGGCGTCCAGGCATGGTCCAGCATTTGGCATGTCGGCTAACCATCACCAATGCCTGAGACCCGGAGCCGGCCGGGAAACTGCACGCACCCGGCCCGATAACCCGTGCCGGGTCTCTCAGATCAGGGCAAGGTCGATGCCGGGAAGCCGCAGCCCGTCGAGGCGCGTGCGCCACCGCTGACCGGAGGCGACGGGAAGCGCGTCCGTCAGCGTGCCCGTCGTGACGACAGTCCCGGCCGCGAGCGGTGGGGCCACCGGATCGTTAGCCAGCGCATCGACGAGGTGGGCCAGGGCTGCGAGCGGCCCCGTCCCGAGCACGCAGCCGCCGCCGCCCCGGTCCGCGACGGCCCCGTCCCGCAGCAGCTCGACGGTGAAGCCGGCGAGCTCGCCGATCCAGGCCGATCGCGCGTCCGGGGCGATCCGCACCCGCTCGCCCACCACCAGCAGCCCGTGCAGGCCGAAGGCCGCGACGGTGTCGGGCGCCGCGAAGCGCCAGCCCGGATAGAGCGACTGCACGATCTCGAAGCCGCTCGCCGCCCAGTCGAGGCAGGCGATCAGCGCCGCGGCATCCATGCCGGGCTCGGGCGCGCGCGCCAGCCCGAACACGATCTCCGGCTCGATCCGCGGCTCGACGAAGGCGGCGAGCGGCACCGGCCCCGACAGGGCGGCCCGGTCGCGCAGGGTCGTGTCGTAGACGTGCCCCCAGATCGGCGCGCGGACGCCGTAGCGCTCCCACAGGGTCGTGTTGGTGAAGCCGATCTTGTAGCCGACCGGCCGCTCGCCGCGCTCCCCGCGTAGGACCCGGACCGCCTCGGCCACCCGGTAGGCCGCCGGCAGGTCGAGGGCCGGATCCCAGTCGGTCAGCGGCGCGATCGGGCGGCGATGCTCGTGCGCGGAGAGGATCGTGCGGGCATGGGCCGCGGCGGAGATCGGCTCGGTCATCGGCGCACGGCGTGAGGGCCGACGGGGCGGCACCCGCGCCGGGCCGCCTCGATCGCGGCCGACTGATCTTACCCGAGGTGACCGTCGCCGGGAACGCGCGCTCTGTCGCTGCGCCGCCGACGCTCGCCGGCCCGTCCCCCGCGCGGAGCGCGCTCCCGGGGCGTTCGCTCCCGGCCCGGCCGCCCGCAGCATATTTTCATTAGAGGAATACCAAAATACGTTTCTTAAAGATGTGTCATCGGAGGCACATACTGCTCACGGATCCGTGATAGCTGGGCATCGGCGCGTATCTTCGCCCAGTAATTCCTGTTTAGAGTCGGTACAATGTCGAGATATGTCAGTGACCGGGCCGCGTCGCGCGCGTTCGATCATGCGGAGAGGCTGCTCCGGATCGGGTTTGTATCGTCGACATCTATACTCACGCTCGGGGCGGCCGCGCTCGCCCAGCCCGCGCCCGCCACGGACATCGAGCTGTCCGAACTCAGCGTGACGGGCGAGGCGCGCGGGCGCAGCCTGAACAGCGACCTGTACGGGCGCGGCGGGGCCACCGGGCCGGTGCCCGGCTACGTCGCCAGCCGCAGCACGGTCGGCACGAAGACCGACACGCCGATCCTGGAGACCGCGCAGTCGGTGTCGGTCATCGGGCGCCAGCAGATCGAGGACCAGAACGCCCTGACCATCAATCAGGCGCTGCGCTTCACCCCGAGTGTCACCACCGAGCAGCGGGGCGGCGCCGGCTCGACGCGCCTGGAGCAGTTCTACATCCGCGGCTTCACCGCGCCGATCTTCCTCGACAACATGGCGCTGCCCGGTAACCGCGACGCTTTCCCCAGTGTCGATCCCTACCGCCTGGAGCGGGTCGACATCATCAAGGGGCCGGCCTCGGTCCTCTACGGGCAGTCCGGTCCGGGCGGCCTCGTCAACCTCGTCTCGAAGGTCCCGCAATTCGTCCGCCACGGCGAGATCTTCGTCCAGGGCGGCGGCTTCAGCGAGGTCCGCGGCGGCTTCGACGTCGGCGGCCCGATCGCGTCCGACATCCCGGGTCTCGCCGACCAGTTCGCCTACCGGGTCATCGGCCTCGGCTGGAACGGCGACGGGCCGGCCGCGACCACGAAGGTCGAGCGCGCCTTCATCAACCCGAGCCTCACGTGGCGGCCCTCTACCGACACGTCGCTCACGATCATCGCCAACTACCAGCGCGACCCGTTCTCGGGCTTCTACGGCGGCTTCCCGGCCGTCGGTACGGTGTTCCCGCGCAATTTCGGCAGCGGCGTCTTCGGCCGGCTGCCGGTAAACTTCTACGACGGCGACCGCACCATCGAGCGCTCCGACCGCACGCAGGCCTCCGTCGAGTACCTGTTCGACCACCGGATCACCGAGAACCTGCGCTTCCACTCGGCCGGCCGCTACCTGCGCTCGAACGGCGACTACCGCAGCGTGTTCACGACCTTCGGCGACGTCAACGGCCCGTACACGAGCGGCCCGATCATCGGCCGGTCGGTCGGCGGCACCCAGGTCGACATCGAAGCCTACACGATGGACAACAACTTCATCGCCGATTTCGACACCGGCCCGATCGCCCACACGGCGCTGCTCGGCGTCGACCACCGGACCTTCAGCACGCGGTCCGTCACCGGCCCGTTCCCGGCGACGACGAGCCTGAACGCCCTCGCCCCCGACCACGACCTGCCGATCCGGTTCCCCGCCTTCACGTCGACCTCGCGGATCGACGCGCAGCAGACCGGCGTGTACTTCCAGGATCAGGCGAAGTTCGACCGCTTCATCCTGACGCTCGGCGGCCGCTACGACACCGCCCGGCAGACCGGCCCGACCCGCACCTTCGCGCCGAACGGGCTGACCATCCAGGACGTCCCGGCCGAGGCCTTCACCGGCCGCGCCAGCCTGCTCTACCTGTTCGACAGCGGCGTCGCCCCGTACGTCTCCTACAGCGAGGCGTTCGAGCCGATCGTCAACGGGCGGATCTTCGACGCGGCCTTCGGCTCGGCCGGGCGCATCCCCGTCCCGATCGCCAGCAACCAGTACGAGGCCGGCATCAAGTACCAGCCGCCCGGCACCGACATCCTGCTGACCACCGCGTTCTTCGACATCCGCCGCTCGAACGCCACCACCACCGACCCGGTCAATCCCGGCTTCGTCGTGCAGACCGGCGAGGTCGGCGTGCAGGGTGTCGAGTTCGAGGCGCGGGCCACCCTCGCCGAGGGCCTCAGCCTGATCGGCGGCTTCTCGCTCCTCGACATCCGCAACGTCCGCGACACCGGCTTCACCACGAACGACCTGACCCGCCGGCAGGTGCCGCTCCAGGGCCTGCGGCCGGTGCAGGTGCCGGACACGACGGCCTCGCTGTTCGTCGATTACCGCTTCACCGACGGCCCGCTCATCGGCCTCGGCCTCGGCGGCGGCGTGCGCTACCTCGGCCCGTCCTGGGGCGATCCCGCCAACACGTTCCAGGTGCCCGAGAGCGTGCTGGTCGACGCCGTCGCCTCCTACGACATGAAGCACCTCGACCCGCGGCTCGCCGGCCTCAGCGCGCAGATCAACGTGCAGAACCTGCTCGACGAGCGCTACGTGACCGGCTGCTTCACCTACTCGGGCTGCTATTACGGCCTGCCGCGCACGGTCTACGCGACCCTGCGCTACCGCTGGTGAGGCGGTCGCCGTGGGCAAGACCTTCCGGCAGTCGATGGCGTGGCTCCACGCCTGGTCGGGCCTCGTCGTCGGCTGGGTGCTGTTCGCCGTCTTCGTGACGGGCACGGCGAGCTACTACCGGCCCGAGATCTCGCAGTGGATGCGGCCCGAGCTCCGCACCGACCGGACCTTCGGGCCGGCGGAGCTCGCGGCGGCGGCCGAGCGCGGCGTCGCCCACCTACAGGCCCATGCGGGCGGCGCGCGGACGTGGTTCCTCGCGCTGCCGCGGCCGGACCGGCCGGTGCTGGAGCTGTTCTGGCGGACCGGCCCGGGCCGGCCGCCCGGCCACGTCCTCCTGGATCCCGACAGCGGCGCGCCGGCGGCGGTGCGGGCGACGCGCGGCGGCGACTTCCTCTACCGCTTCCACTTCGAGCTGAACCTGCCGCCGCTCTGGGGCCGCTGGATCGTCGGCGCCTGCGCGATGATCATGCTGGTGGCGCTGATCTCGGGGATCGTCACCCACCGGCGCATCTTCGCCGACTTCTTCACCTTCCGGCGGGACAAGTCTGCCCAGCGGGGCTGGCTCGACGCGCACAACGTCACGGGCGTGCTCGCCCTGCCGTTCCACCTGATGATCACCTATACCGGGCTCGTCACCCTCATGGTGATGTACGTGCCCTGGGGCCTGAACACGGCCTATCGCGGCGACAGCCAGCGCTACTTCGCCGAGTCCGGCCAGATCACCGCGCCGCGCTCGCCCGCCGGCCAGCCCAGCACGCTCGTGCCGGTCGGGCCGCTGGTGGTCCGCGCCCTGGCGATGCGGCCGGAACCCCTGGAGCGGATCACGGTGGTCAACCCGGCGGACGCGCGCGCCACCGTGGTGGCGGTGTTCGAGGAGCCGCACGGCCTCTCCCACGAGCACCCGCAGATCGCCTTCGACGGCGTGACGGGCGCGGTCCTGGAGGTGCGCGCGGGCGGTCTGCGGCCGGCGACCAAGACGTTCACCGCGATGGTCGGCCTGCACGAGGCGCACTTCGCCGGCCCGGCCCTGCGGGTGCTGTTCTTCCTGTGCGGCCTCGCCGGCAGCGCCATGGTGGCGACCGGGCTGCTGCTCTGGGCGGTGGCGCGCCTGCCCAAGGGGGACGCGCCCCGGGGCTTCGGCCTGCGCCTCGTCCAGGGCCTGAACGTCGCGACGATCGCCGGCCTGCCCGCGGCCGTCGCCGCCTATTTCCTGGCCAACCGGCTGCTCCCCGCCGCGCTGCCCGCGCGGGCGGAGTGGGAGGTCGGGGCCTTCTTCGCCGTCTGGCTGCTCGTCGCCGTGGCGGCGCTCCTGCGCCCGGCCGGGCGGGTCTGGCCGGAGACGCTGACGGCGGCGGCCGCGTTGTACGGTGCCGTCGCGGCCGCGGATGTCGGGCGCCTCGTCGCGCTCCGGCTCGGCGGCGACGCGCCGGTCGAGCCGGTCTTCCTCGCCTTCGACGGCGCGATGCTGGCCCTCGCCGCCCTCATCCTGCTCGCGGTCCGCACGATCGCGCGGCGCGGCGGAGCGTCCCGCGGCCCCGCGAAAGCCGCCGGGCTCTCGATCGCGGGGCACGCGCGGCGGGATCAGGCCCGGCCCGGCATGCCGGTACCGGGAGATCGGGAGCCGATATGATAAAATTGAACTGGTATATTGAACCCAGTGCGGCGAATTAATTCAAAATAATTCCCGAGGCCTGACATATATCGGATGCGCGTCGACTGTATCTGTGCAGAATGGTTCGGCCGGCATGCCAGCCGGTCGCGCCTGTGTCGTCGATTTTCACGCCCTTGATCCTTCGGCCCAGGCGTTCCAGCGCGGTCCATCCCAAGCGCACGCTGGACATGTCCCCGAGACCCAGAACTTGAGCCTCGAGGCGCGGCCCTCGGGGCTCTTTTTCTGCCGCGCCGGGCGATGCGAGCCCGGCGGCTGTTCACGGGCCCCGCGTCCCCGTACCAGAAGGCCCCGGGAGCGGCAGGACGGGCATGCAGCGCATCACCATCACCATCGACGACGCCCTGCTGACGGCGGTCGACGACCTCTGCGCGCGGCGCGGCTACGGCAGCCGCTCGGAGGCGGTGCGCGACATCGTCCGCGACGCCCTGGCGCCGGTCCGCGCCGCGGAGACCGGGGGATCGGCGGCCTGCTACGGGGCCCTGAGCTACGTCTACAGCCACGGCACCCGCGACCTGGCCCGCCGGCTGACCGGCGAGGGGCATGAGCACGGCGTCTCGATCGCCAGCCTGCACGTGCACCTGACCCACGACGCGTGCCTCGAGGTGGCGGTCCTGCGCGGGCCGGTGGCCCGGATGCAGAGCTACGCCGACGCCGTCGTCACGCAGCGCGGCGTCCGCTACGGTCACCTGCACCTCATCCCGGAGGGTGACGACGCCCGCACCCATCCGGGCCACGGCGACGACGGCCCGGCGTGAGGCCCCCCCGCCCGCGATCCAGCGCCCCGTCGGCTGCGCCCCGTCGGCTGCGCCCCACGCGCAACACGGCCGGCCTAATCCGCCCGTATGACTTTTTCGTATATTTATCATACGGGCGGCGTGCGAGAGTCCGGGGATCGCCACGCCTCGCCCGGTCTGCCGGTGTCACGCCCGACTTCCCGCCCGACTTCCCGTCCTGTCTGCCGCCACCGGCCTGCCGCCCCCGGCCTCCGCGCCGTGACCCGGCTGCTCGCCGCGGGCGGCCTCGTCGTCGCGACCGCCGGGCGCGGCTGGGCGGCGCCTGAGGGCGCCCCGACACCGTCGGCCGTCACCCTGTCCGAGATCTCGGTGGTCCCCGCGGCGCCTCCAGTCATCCCCGCGACGGACGGGCCCGGCGCCAGCGCGGGCTATGTCGGCGGCGTCACCGGGATCGGCGGCGCCCTGCTGAGCGTCGACGCGGCCAGCGCCGGCCTCATCGGCGGGGCGGTCCTCAACGCCCGCCCGGTCACGCGGCCCGGCGAGGTGCTGGAGGCAGTGCCGGGCCTGATCGTCACCCAGCACAGCGGGGAGGGGAAGGCCAACCAGTACTTCCTGCGCGGCTTCAACCTCGACCACGGGACCGACATCGCCATCAGCGTCGACGGCATGCCGGTCAACATGCGCACCCACGCCCACGGCCAGGGCTACGCCGACCTCAACTTCCTCATCCCCGAACTCGTCGGCGCGGTGGAGTACCACAAGGGGCCGTACTTCGTGCGCGACGGCGACTTCGCCTCCGCGGGCTCGGTGCGCATCGACTATCTCGACACCGTGCGGGAGAATCTCGCGCTGACCTCGATCGGCAGCTTCGGCTACAAGCGGGCCCTGTCGATCGCCTCGGCCCCGCTGGGCGAGGGCACCCTGCTGGTGGCCGGCGAGGCGCAGGTCTACGACGGGCCGTGGACCGTCCCGGACGCGCTGCGCAAGCTCAACGGCGTCGCCCGCTACAGCCAGGGCACGGCGCTGGACGGGTTCGCGGTCACCGGCATGGCCTACGCGTCCCGCTGGACGGCCACCAACCAGATCCCGGAGCGGGCCGTCGGCGCGGGGCTGATCGGCCGCTACGGCACCCTCAACCCCACGGATGGCGGCGACACCGCCCGCTTCTCCCTGTCGGGGCGGTTCAGCGCGACGGACGACACCGGCATCACCCGGGCCTCGGCCTACGTGATCCGCTACCAGATGAACCTGTTCAACGACTTCACCTACTTCCTCAACGATCCCGTCGGCGGCGACCAGTTCCACCAGCTCGACCAGCGCGTCCTCGGCGGCGGCGAGGTGCTGCACATCTTCCAGGGCGACCTGTTCGGCCGGCCGCTGGAGGTCGAGGTCGGCGCCCAGACGCGGACGGACTCGATCCGCGTCGGCCTGTTCAACACCACCTTCCGCCAGTACCGCTCGACCGTGCTCGACGACCGCGTGCTGGAATCGAGCGGCGCCCTCTACCTCGACACGCGGGTGCGCTGGACCGAGTGGCTGCGCACGAGCGTCGGCGTGCGGGCGGACGGCTACTATGCCGACGTCCGCTCGGACACGCCGGCGAACTCGGGACGGGCCACCGACGGCATCGTCAACCCGAAGCTCGGCCTCGTGCTCGGACCGTGGTCCGACACCGAGATCTACGTGAATTACGGCGGCGGCTTCCACTCGAACGACGCGCGCGGCGTCACCGCCACGGTCGATCCCGCGAGCCCCCTGTTCAACATCACCCGGTCGCCCTTCTTGGTGCCCTCAACGGGCTACGAGCTGGGCCTGCGCAACCGCTCGATCGCCGGGCTGGAGACGAGCCTCGCCCTGTTCCGGCTCGACTTCGCCTCGGAGAACATCTTCCAGGGCGACACCGGCACCACGGAGCCGAGCCGCCCGACCCGCCGGTTCGGCGTCGAGTGGACGAACCGCTACGCGGTGACGCCGTGGCTGTCCCTGGACGGGGATCTGACGATCACCAACGCCCGGTTCTCCAGCTACGACCCGGCGGGCAACCGGGTGCCGGAGGCCCCCACGACCATCGCGTCGGCGGGCGTGACCTTCGGCGAGCCCCTCGGCTGGTTCGGGAGCCTGCGGGTCCGCTATTTCGGGCCGCGCCCGCTCATCGAGGACAACGCGATCCGCTCCCGGGCGACCGCCCTGCTCAACGGCCGCATCGGCTACCTGTTCGACACCGGGGTGAGCGTCTCGCTGGACGTGCTCAATCTGACGAACAGCAAGGCCGACCAGATCACCTACGCCTACGTCTCGCGCCTTCCGGGCGAGCCCGCCGAGGGGCTGATCGACCGCGTCTTCCACCCGGTGGAGCCCACGGCCGTGCGCCTGACGATCGCCGGGCGGTTCTGACCGCCAGCGCCACGACGACACGCGGGTCCCGACCCCCTCGCGGCAGACCCACGCCGCGACGGACTTCGTCCCGGCGTCCCGGTCGCGTCAGCCGCCGCTGCGCGAGACCCGGTAGTCGCGCGGGGTCAGGCCGTAGGTCTCCCGGAACGCGCGACTGAGCTGGGCGCCGCTCCCGAAGCCGTAGGCCTCCCCGATCGCGCCGATCGACCGCGGCTCCAGCGGATTGTCGAGGGCGGCCCGCACGGCCGCGAGGCGCTGCCGCGCGCGGTAACGCGCCACCCCGCCTTCCGGCTCGAACAGGCGGTAGAGCTGGGAGCGCGATATGCCGAGCGCCCGCGCGATCGCGTCGATCCGGGGCGGCGTGTCGAGCTGGCCGCGGATGAACCGCTTCGCGGCCCTGAGCCGGGCGGCCTCGAGCGGCGCGGCCGCGCGGGCCGCTCCCTCCAGGCTCGGGCGCGCGCAGGCCGCGACCATGTGGAGCGTGGCCTGCGCGATCGGGGCGGCGTCGGTCGCGGTGATCGCGCCGCTATGCGCGGCCAGGCTCCGGATATGGTCGGCGAGCAGGCGGCCCGCGCCGCCGGTCAGGATCAGCCCGTGCATCGCGTCCTCGTCCGGCAGCACGGTGGCGATGGAGGCGCGCGGGACGGCCAGGATCAGCGAGTCCGTCTCCGGCACCCGGCTGCGGCGGTACGGCTGCGACAGGTCGTTGAGGCTGACCGCGCCCGCCGGAACCTCCGCCACGCCCCGTTCGGTCTCGACGCTGTAGGCGTGCCGGCTGAGGTGCAGGACGAACCCGTCCTGACCGTCGCGCCGGATCCGGGAGCGGGACCGGGCCGGCCCCTGCGGTGCGGCGCTCATGACGCGCAGGGCCATCGGGCCGATCAGCGTCGTCTCGATCCGGCCCGAGAAGCCGTGCGGATCGGCATCGAGGTCGTGGGCTGCGAACAGCGCGCGCCACGCGGCGAAGCGGTCGCGCTCCGGCAGGGCATCCGTCGTGAAGAGGGAACGGGGTACGACGTTCACGGCGGGACCGATGAGCGAGGGTTGAGTGATTTTACCTTACGTTGCGCGATCGACCAGTGCGCACGGGACACAATCTACGATCTGACGCGACCCGCTCCCGCGGGGCGACGGTCTGTACCCCGAGGCCATCGTTCCATCGCGGCAGTGCCGCGACGCGCCAACCTTCGGGCCATCGGGGCTTGCGAGAAACATAACGCATTATATAAATCGTGTCGGGAGGACCGACATGCCGGCAGACATCCTCGACGAACTCGGGCCGCTGTTCCTGGGCAGCCGCCTCAAGCGCCTCGCCGACCGCTTCCAGGCCGACGCCGCCCGGATCCTGCGGGACGAGGGGCTCGGCATCCAGCCGGCCCAGTTCCCGCTCCTCGCCGCCATCGACCGCTACGGGCCGCTGACCATCGGCGACGCCGCCGCCGCCCTCGGCGTCAGCCAGCCGGCGGCCACGCGCACGGCGGCGAGCCTCGTCGCGCTCGGCTTGCTCGAAGAGGCGCGGTCGGACGCGGACCTTCGCCAGAAGGCGCTGTCGCTCAGCGGTGCGGGCAAGGCCCTGATGGCGCGCGCCAAGGACGCGCTCTGGCCGCGCGTCGACAGGGCCGTCGCGAGCCTGTGTGCCGGCCTGTCGGGCCCCCTGCTGGACCAGGTCGCCGCCCTGGAGCGCAGGCTCGACGCCGTCCCGTTCGCGGCCCGCATCCGCCAGGACGGCGCGGCCGGCGACGCCGCGACGGGCCTGACGATCCGGGACTACACGGACGCGCTGGCGGACCGCTTCCGCGACATCAACGCCGAGTGGATCGAGGCGATGTTCGCGCTGGAGGAGAACGACCGCCGGATCCTGTCCGATCCCCGCGGCGAGATCCTGGACCGCGGCGGGCTCATCCTGTTCGTTGAGTCGGCGGATCTCGGGATCGTCGGCACCTGCGCGCTGATGCGGACGGAGGCGGGCTGCTACGAGCTGACCAAGATGGCCGTGTCCGCGCGGGCCCGGGGCCGCAAGGCCGGCGAGCACCTGCTGCGGGCGGTGCTGGCCCGCGCCGCGGCCATGGAGATCGAGACGCTCTACCTGCTGACCAACACCAAGTGCGCGGCCGCCGTGCACCTGTACGAGAAGGTCGGGTTCCGGCACGACCCGGAGATCATGGACCGGTTCGGCCGGCGCTATGCCCGCTGCAACGTGGCCATGCGCTATCCCCTGTGACGCCGCGCCCGACGCGCCGAGGGCGACCCGTTCCCGGCCGTGCGCGGGCCCGCGCGGCGCCGCAGCGAGCCGCTCCCATCCGCGGAGGACAGCCGCGCACTCTGCGTCAGATCTCGTTCAGCAGTGACGATGCGCGGACAGACAAAATGATGGGCGCGAAAAGTTCAACTGAAAATTGATTTGGGCGATCTGTTTGTGAGAGCATCAGCAACAGATCCCGTAACGGAATCTTATCGTCGCGCTTCCATCTTGGCGGTCTCGCTCTGGAGCTGCGCTCGGACAATGAAAGCTTGGTTCGCGAAACTCTCGATCCAGTACCGGCTGGTCGGAGCACTCGGGCTGCTCATCGTCTGTCTGCTCCTCGTCGGCGGCGTGGGCCTGCACGCCGTCGGCGATCTCGCCGAGGACCAGGTCCGCCTCGGCAACGGCACCCTGCCCAGCGTGCGCTACGCCGGCGAGCTGCGCGGCAACGTGATCGACGTGCGCGTCAGCGTCGTGAACCACATCCTCTATCCCGAGGCCGCCCACATGCGGGCCGAGGAGGCGGCCCTGGCGAAGAAGACGGAGGCGGTGGCCGCCGCGATGCGCAACTACGCGCCGCTGATCGACGGTCCGAAGGAGCGCGCGCTCTTCGACGTGTTCGACCGGGAATGGAAGAGCTACCTCGCGGCGATCCCCGCCGTGCTGGAATACTCGCGGACGGGCCGCAAGGATCTGGCGCTGCGCGAGAGCTTGGTCGGCGTCCGCCCCCACATCAAGGCGGCCTCCCAGGCGCTCGAGGAGATCGTGGCGCTCAACAACGCCAGCGGCGAGACGGCGATCGCCCAGGGAGCGGCCGCCGCCTCCGGCGCGAAGCGGCTCATGCTGGCGATCGGCGCCATCGCCCTCGTGCTCGCGACCGCGCTCGGCGCGCTGATCGTGCGGAGCATCGCCGCCAGTGTCCGCGCCGTGCTGGAACCGATGCGGCGGCTGGCGGCCGGGGACCTCGCGGTCGCGATCCCGCACCAGGGCGAGCGGAACGAGATCGGCCAGATCGCCGACGCCGTGCAGGTCTTCAAGGATTCGGGGATCGAGGCGCGGCGGCTGGCCGCCCTCCAGGCCGAGGCCGACGCCGCCAAGATGCGCCGCGCCGAGCTGCTCGACCGCATCACCCGCGGTTTCGAGCGGGAGGCCGGGGCGCTCACGGACGAGCTGACCGCCGCCGCCACCGAGATGGAGGCGACCGCCGCCTCGATGACCGAGATCGCCGCGCAGACCAACACCCTCGCGGCGAGCGTCTCGGTCGCCGCCGAGCAGACCTCCGGTAACGTCCAGCAGGTCGCGAGCGCGACCGAGGAGATGGCGGCCTCCGTGCAGGAGATCAGCGGGCAGGTGACCCATTCGGTCGAGATCGCCGCCTCGGCCATCGCGCGCGCGCAGGAGACCGGCACCATCATCCGGGAGCTGTCCGACAGCGCCGACCGGATCGGCGCGGCGGCCGGCCTGATCTCGGGCGTGGCGAGCCAGACCAACCTGCTCGCCCTCAACGCCACCATCGAGGCGGCGCGCGCCGGCGAGGCCGGCCGCGGCTTCGCGGTGGTGGCCGCCGAGGTCAAGACGCTGGCCGAGCAGACGGCCCGGGCGACCCAGGAGATCTCCGCCCGGATCGGCGCGATCCAGTCCGCCACGCGGGGCGCGGTGGAGGCGGTCCAGGGCGTGAGCCGCACGATCGACGACATGTCGGGCATCGCCACCCACATCGCCTCGGCGATCGAGGAGCAGGGCGCGGCCACGCGCGAGATCGCGCGGAACGTCCAGGCGGCCGCGCACGGGACCCGGCAGGTCACGGGCCATATCGGATCGGTGCGCGAGGGGGCCGGCGAGACCGGATCGGCCGCGACGCAGGTTCTCGACGCCGCGCGCACCCTCGCGGTCCGGTCCGACGGGCTCAGCCGGGCCGTCCGCAGCTTCCTGGACGAGGTCCGGGCCGCCTAGAGCTGCGCCCGATCGAGGCGCGACGGGGGGATCGCCGAGCCCGTGCCGTCCGCGGTGCGGGCCCCTCTCCCGCACGGCAGAGGGGGCATGGCGCGGCTGCCCCGCCGGAGCGTCTGTCTCCCGGATCTATATTCCGGAACGGTGCACAACGACCGGGACCGCCGCCCGCGTGGGGCCTCGGCGCGCCGGTCGGCCCGGGGATCGGGCCGCCCCGCCCGCGCTCAGTTGCAGCCGTCGCAGATGCTGCGCTCGATCTTGTTGAGCCGGGCGCGCTCGTGCTCCTGCACGGCGCGCGGCGGCACCTCGCCCGGGCCGAGGGACGTGCCGGGGGGTTTGGTCACGCCGAGGCTGTTGGTGTTCGGCGCCGTGATCGTCGTGGCCGGGCCGCCACCCGTGCCGGTCTGGTCGGGCGCCAGGCCCTGGGCCGCGAGGGTGGCCGGGACGGCCAGGCTCAGCAGGGCCAGGCCCGCGGAGCGGAAGAGGGTTCGGGTCATCGTACCTCCCGTCGTCGAGCGCGCGTGAAACAGCTTGGCAGTATCCGTCGCCTCCCGAAACCGCCTTCGTCCAGTTGTGAGCCGGATGGCTCCACTATCCACCGTAATCCGACTGGCCGATAGAGTCCCGACTGCGCTCGGAGCGATCGCTTGGCGGACCGGTTCGGCTGCCGGCCCGGTCGGTCCGATCCGATCGCACGATCATCGGGCAAAATCTATCCGGTCAGATCTTAGTCGATCGCTAATAAATATTAGCTAAGTATTTACAAGAGCGGGATCGGGTCCCGTCGGGATCGGATCCGGGAACAGGGAGCCTCGCATGTGCGTCGCGTGTGACTGGGCGCCCCATTTCCAGGCCTTCGGGGGCGGGCGCGCCGTCAATCGGCGCGCGGTGCTGCGGTCGGGCGCGGCCATCACCGCGACGGCGCTCGCGCTGGACCTCGTCCCGACGGGCGCCCGCGCCGAACCGGGGAGCGGTCGCGCGGCCGCCGCGGGGCCCGCCGACGTCGTGTTCCACAACGGCCCCGTCTACACGGTGGCGGGGCCGGCCCCCTGGGCCGAGGCGGTCGCGGTGCGCGGCAACACCATCGTCCATGTCGGTGACGCGGCCGGCGCGCTGGCGCTGGCCGGCCCGGCCACGCAGATGGTGGATCTCCAGGGCCGGCTGCTGATGCCCGGCTTCGTCGAGGGCCACACCCACCCCTTCCTCGGCGCGTTCCTGACGTCCGGGGTCGACCTGCAGCGCGAGAACCTCGCCCAGGTCCTCGCGGCCATCGAGTCCTACGCGAAGGCGCATCCGACCGGGCCGATCCGCGGCTTCGGGTGGCGCGTCGACATGTTTCCCCCGGAGGGCCCCAACCGGGCCGAACTCGACGCCATCCTGCCGGACCGGCCGGCCTTCTTCTTCGCCATCGACGGGCACAGCCTGTGGGCCAATTCCAAGGCGCTGGCGATGGCCGGCGTCGACCGGGACACGCCCGACCCGATCCCGCGCTTCAGCTACTACGCGCGCGACCAGAAGGGCGACCCCACGGGCTACGTGCTCGAGGTCAACGCGGTCCTCGGGCTGGTCAACGCCGTGGAACCCATCAGCGTCGCCGCCATGGGCAGCCTGCTGGAGGGCTGGCTGCCCAAGGCCGCGGCCGCCGGCATCACCACGGTCTTCGACGCGGGCGTCCCGCCCGTCGGCAGCGATCAGGCCGCCATCATCGCGCTCTACGTGGAGGCCGAGAAGCGCGGCACGCTGCCGTTCCGCGTCTCCGCCTCCTACTCGGTGAAGTCGCTGCCGATCGACGACACGGTCGAGCAGTTCAACGCCGTGCGTCGGCAGGTCTCCGGCGAGCTCGTGCACGTCGACATCGTGAAGATCGTCGGCGACGGCTCGCAGGGCGGCTACACGGCGTGGCTGATCGAGCCCTACGCCGATCTGCCCGACTCGACCGGAGGGTCGCCCTTCACCGAGGCGCAGTGGCACGACCTCGTCGGCGCGGTCGACGCGGCGGGCTTCGACGTCCACGTCCACGCCTGCGGCGAGCGGACCGCCCGCGTCGCCCTCGACGCGATCGAGAAGGCCGTGGCGAACAACCCGGCCCGCGACCGGCGGCACGCCATCGCCCACTTGGTCTATGTCGAGGACAGCGACGCGCCCCGCTTCGCCCGGCTCGGCGTGACCGCGCAGTTCTCGGCCAACTGGTCGTCGGCCGATCCCGACACGCTGCAGAACATGATGGCGCGCTACGGCGCGCACCGCGCCAGCCGGATGTACCGGACCAGGACGATCCTGAAGCAGGGCGGGCGGGTCTCCTTCGGCACGGACTGGCCGGCGGCCGGCTACGTCTCGACCTACGAGCCCCTCACGTCGATCCAGGTCGGCGTGACGCGGCAGCTGGTCGGCCGGCCGGACGCGCCCGTGCTGAGCCCCGCCGACGAACGCTTGACCGTCGCGGAGGCGATCCACGCCAACACGATGGGCGCCGCCTACCAGCTCCGCATGGACGACAGGATCGGGTCGGTGGAGGTGGGCAAGCGCGCCGATCTGATCGTCCTCGACCGCAACATCCTGACGATCGATCCGCACGAGATCCACCGGACCAAGGTCGCCCTGACCATGATGGACGGCGTCGTGCGGCACCGGGCCTGAGGATCCGGCCGGACGATCAGGCCGACCGGTCAGGGGCCCGGCGCGGCGCCGGCGGCCGTCCCGCCCGGATCCGCGAGCCGGTCCGCCACCAACCGGCAGAACGCCTCGGCCGCAGGCGGCATCGTCCGCCCGGCCTTCTTGATCAGGCAGACCGGACGCTCGAACAGCGGGTCGTCGATCGGCCGCGAACGGAGCAGGGGCTCGGCCCGGATCTCCCGCGCCGCGCCCGGGAGGATCGTCAGGCCGAGGCCGGCCCGGACCATGCTGACAGCGGTCATCATGTAGGTGGCCTCGCAGGCCACGCGGGGCAGGCGGCCCGAGCCGACGAAGGCGCGGTCGACCACCGCCCGCACGCTCGTGGCCGGGTCCATCAGGATCAGGGGGTGCTCGGCGAGCGCCGCGATCGTGACCCGGGGCAGCGCGCCGATCGGATGATCGGCGGGATAGATCACGTGCAGGGCGTCGCGCGTCCGGTGCAGGACGCCGATCTCCGGATCGCGGACGTCGCCGCCGACGATGCCGAGATCCGCCTCCTCCTCGCGCACGAGGTCGAGCACCCGCTGCGCGATGACGTCCTTGATCCGAAACGTCACGGCGGGGTGCTCGGCGCGGAAGCGGACGATCGCGTCGGACAGCACGCTCGCCGCGAAGGACGGTAGCGTCGCGACGCGCACGACCCCGTGGCGCCGTGCCGCGAGGTCGCGGGTGTCGACCACCACGGCGTCGAGGTCGCGCAGCACCCGCTCGAACACGGGCAGCAGCTCGCGGCCGAGCCGCGTCGGCGCGACGGTGCGGCTGGTCCGGTCGAGGAGCCGCGCGTCGAGCATCTCCTCCAGGCGCTGGATCTGAACCGTCAGGGCGGGCTGCGACAGGTTCAGCAGGGCGGCCGCGCGGGTGAAGCTGCCGACCTGGACGACGGACACGAAGGCCCGCACCTGCCGCAGGTTGAGATCCATAATCTCAGGCTATCGCTGCAATCCGATCTTTTCAATTGTGTCATGAAGCCGTCCGCCGTTTCCTGACCCGATACAGGCGCGGGTCCGAACCACGCCGGCGCCAACGGGAGGAACGGATGCTGGCCCTGCTCGGCCTGTGCACGATCGCGCTGCTGCTCGCCGCCATCCTGACCAAGCGGATGTCGCCCCTCGTGGCGCTGATCGTCATCCCGGTCGCGGCCGCCCTGATCGGCGGGTTCGGATTCGACACCGGCAAGTTCGTCCTCGCCGGCCTGCGGAGCCTCGCGGGCGTCGTCGGCATGTTCGTGTTCGCGATCCTGTTCTTCGGCATCGTCAGCGATGCCGGGATGCTCGACCCGATCATCGACCGGATCCTCGCCCGGGTCGGCACCCGCCCCACCCGGATCGTGCCCGGCACCACCCTGCTGGCGCTGCTGATCCACCTCGACGGGTCGGGCGCGGTGACGTTCCTGATCACCATCCCGGCGATGCTGCCGCTCTACGACCGCGTCGGCATCGACCGGCGCGTCCTGGCCTGCGCCGCCTCGATGGCGGCGGGGGTGAATTTCCTGCCCTGGACCGGGCCGATGATCCGCGCCTCCGCGGCCCTCAAGCTGCCGATCCCCGAGATCTTCTCGCCCCTCGTGCCGGTACAGGCGGTCGGGCTCGTCTTCATCTTCGCCGCCTCGTACTGGCTCGGCCTGCGGGAGGAGCGCCGTCTGGCCCTCGTCCCCGGGACGACGGGGTCCGCGGGGTCCGCGCCCGGCCCGGCCACGACCGCCCGGACCCTCAGCGACGCGGAGCGGGCCCTGCGCCGGCCCGACCGCTTCTGGATCAACATCGTCCTCACGGCCGCGGTCCTCGGGACGATGGTGTTCCTGGCCGAGAAGGTGCCGCCGGCGCTGATGTTCATGCTCGGCACGGCGCTCGCGCTGGTCATCAACTACCCGCAGGTCGACGCCCAGCGGCAGCGCGTCGACGCACACGCCAGGGCCGCGATCCTGATGGCCTCGATCCTCCTCGCCGCCGGCGTGTTCACCGGGATCATGCAGGGCACCGGCATGCTCAGGGCCATGGCCCAGACGGCCGTCACCTTCGTGCCTCCCGAGATGGGGCGCCACATCCCGTTCGGGCTCGGCCTCGTGTCGATGCCCCTGTCGATGCTGTTCGACCCGGACTCGTTCTACTTCGGCGTCCTGCCGGTGGTGGCGGAGGTGGCCCACCAGCTCGGCGTCCCGCCGGTCCAGGTCGCCCAGGGGGCGCTGCTCGGCCAGATGACGACGGGCTTCCCCGTCAGCCCGCTGACGCCCGCGACCTTCCTGGTCTGCGGCCTGACCGGGATCGACCTCGCCGACCACCAGAGATTCACCTTCCCGTTCCTGCTGGCGGCCTCGGTGGTGATGACCCTCGCCTGCGTCGTCCTCGGCGTCTTCCCCATCTGATCCCCCTTTGACTCCCTCAGACAGCGGAGAGCGCGCCATGAGAACCGTCCGCCTCGGCGCCGGCGCCGGCTATGCCGGGGACCGCATCGAGCCCGCCGTCGAACTCGCCGAGCGCGGCGACCTCGACTACCTCGTGTTCGAGTGCCTCGCCGAGCGCACCATCGCGCTGGCGCAGCAGGCGAAGCTGCGCGACCCCGAGGGCGGCTACGATCCGCTGCTGGAGGCGCGCCTGCGGGCCGTGCTCGGGCCGTGCCGGGCCCGCGGCATCCGCATCGTCACCAACATGGGCGCGGCCAACCCGGTCGCCGCCGCCCGGAAGGCCGGGGCGCTCGCGCGGGAGCTGGGCCTCGCCGGCCTGCGGATCGCCGCGGTGACCGGCGACGACCTGCTCGACGCGGTGCGGGCGGGCGCCTTCGTCCTGGAGGAGAGCGGCGAGCCGGTCGCCGGCCTCGGCAACCGCGTCGTCTCGGCGAACGCCTATCTCGGCGCGGCGCCGATCGTGGCCGCCCTCGCGGACGGCGCCGACGTGGTCATCACCGGCCGCGTCGGCGACCCGGCCCTGTTCCTGGCCCCCCTGGTGCACGCCTTCGGCTGGGCGATGGACGACTGGGAGCGCCTGGGCCGCGGCACCCTCGCGGGCCACCTCCTCGAATGCGCCGGCCAGATCACCGGCGGCTACTTCGCCGATCCGGGCTGCAAGGACGTACCGGACCTCGCGCGCCTCGGCTTCCCCATCGGGATCGTGGCCGAGGACGGCACGGTCGAGATCACGAAGGTCGCGGGCTCGGGCGGCCGGATCAGCCTCGCCACCTGCAAGGAGCAGCTGCTCTACGAGGTGCACGACCCGGCGCGCTACATCCAGCCGGACGTGGTCGGCGACTTCTCCGAGGTCGAGATGGAGCAGGTCGGCCCCGACCGCGTCCGGGTGCGCGGCGCGACGGGCGCGCCGGCGACGGGCCTCTTGAAGGTCTCGGTCGGGTACGTGGATTCCTATATCGGCGAGGGGCAGATCTCCTACGCCGGGCCCGGCGCCCTGGCCCGCGGCCGGCTCGCCCTGTCGGTGGTGCGCGAGCGCCTCGCCCTCACCGGCGTGGCGACGACCGAGCTGCGCTGCGACCTGATCGGCGTCGACGCGCTCCACGGCGCGGCGCTGTCGGGCGGGCGGGAGCCCTACGAGGTCCGCCTGCGGGTCGCCGGGCGGACCGAGACCCACGCCGAGGCCGTGCGGATCGGCAACGAGGTCGAGACGCTCTACACCAACGGCCCGGCCGGCGGCGGCGGCGCCTGGAAATCGGCCCGCGAGGTGGTGGCGGTGCAGTCGGTCCTCGTCCCGGCCGCCCTCGCCCGGCCGCGCGTGCACGTCGTCGAAGCCTGAGAGCCGGGAGACCCGAGGATGAAGCTGCGCGCGCTCGCCCATGCCCGCACGGGCGACAAGGGCAACACCTCGAACATCGCGCTGATCGCCTACGACGCGGCCGATTACGAGCACCTCGCGGCGCACGTCACGGCCGAGCGGGTGCGGGCGCATTTCCGCGGGATCGTGACCGGCGACGTGACCCGCTACGCGTTGCCGAAGCTCGGGGCGCTGAACTTCGTGCTCACGGGCGCGCTCGGCGGCGGCGTCACCCGCTCCCTGGCCCTCGACGCGCACGGCAAGAGCCTCGGCGCCGCGCTCCTCGATCTGGACATCCCGGACCTCGGCGCCGGCCGAGCCGCACGCGGAAGCCCGAGACGGTGAGGGGCGAGGCCGCCGCGGCCTGATCGCGATGCGGGTTCGAACCAGAGGCCGCCCATGACCGTTGACGGTCGTTCAGCGTGACCGTTCGAAGAGCCCAGATGGACCGCCCCCGCCGCGTCGGACTGCCCTGGTACACCCCGGAGCAGTACCCAGCCCTGCGCAACAGCCTCGCGGACGGCGCCAAGCTGCCCCCCGACTACGAGACCTGGCGCGTCGCCACGGAGCAGATGGAACGGGAGGTGCAGCGCAGCGGCGTCGAGGTCGTGCGCGTGCCGGTCGAGCCGGAGATCTTCGCGGAGTGGTGCGAGCGCGCCGGGCTCCCGCGCGACGCCGCGGCGCGCGCCCGGTACGCGGCCGCCGCACTGGCGGCGGACTGGGCCGTCTGAGAGCGGGCGCCCAGCCGGGCCCCGAGCCGGGCGACGTTCGGCGGGCCCCCGCGCCCGCGTCACGGATCACGTCGATCCCGCCATCCCTGCCGGGTTGTCCTACGAGGACTAGCACATCGCAGTAGAGCGGTTGCGTGCAACTCTTTTCCGCCGATCTCACGCGACTCGTCCCGACGGAGCGGCCCGGGGAAATCTCGCAAATTAGAATTATTACATGTTGATTTTGTCTCTGATCTGCAACTGAACTGCCGTTATAGGCTCACAGGCGAGCTTGACCTATTGCGTTCCTGTGCGGCGGCCGCGCAGATGGAGGTCTCGCAGCCGAATCCGACCGCGGCGGCTGCAGCGCCCAAGAGTTGCCTGCATGTGCGTCGATTTCGCTCCCGCTCCGTCCGATCGACCACAGAAGCGCCTCCCGTATTGGGGGCCGCTCCTGCTGTCGGCGGCCGTCGGTATCTCGCTGCCCGCCGACGAATTGGCCGCGCAGCCGGTGAGCGGCGGGCAGACTGCTGTCACCCTCGACGAGATCCAGGTTGTCGGACAGGGAGGATTGTCGCCCAACACGGCGACCGGGCCGGTCAACGGTTACGTCGCCAAGGCGAGCGCGTCCGGCACGAAGACGGACACGCCGATCATCGAGACGCCGCAGACGATCAACGTCGTGGGCGCCCGCCAGATTCGCGACGAGGGGGCCTCGACGCTGGCCGAGGCCCTGGCCTACACGCCCGGCCTGAGCAGCCAGGCCGTGGGCGGCTTCGCCAAGGTCTCGGACGGTTTCACGATCCGCGGCTTCACCGTCGAGGCGGGCAATTCGGGGCTGCTGCGCGACGGTCTGAAGCTGCAATCGGGCGTCTATGACGGGACGCAGGAGCCGTACGGGCTGGAGCGTCTGGAGGTCCTCAAGGGCGCGGCGTCGATCCTGTACGGCCAGCTCTCGCCCGGCGGCATCGTCAACGCCGTCAGCAAGCATCCGCTCCAGACGCCGTTCAACGAGATGAATGTCAGCTTCGGCCAGTACAATCGCAAGGAAGTGTCGGGCGATTTCACCGGACCGCTCACCGACGACGGCGCGTGGTCCTACCGGCTGACCGGGCTGATCCGGAACAGCGACAGCTATCTCGCGTACACGCCCGACGACAAGCGCTACATCGCGCCCGCGATCACGTGGCGGCCGTCGACGGCGACCTCCGTCACGCTGCTCGGCTACTATCAGGAGATCCACACGCGCTTCCAGCCGCCGCTCTCGGCGGTCGGCACGCTGCTGCCCAACGGCCGGTTCCCCCGCTTCGCCATCGACCGGTTCTACGGCGAGCCCGCCTTCGACCGGTACGATTCCCGGTCGGGCGCGATCGGCTACCAGATCGACCACGCCTTCTCGGACTCGGTCCGGCTGCGCCACGCCCTGCGCTACTACCAATCGGGGGTCGACTGGGACTACCTGACCCCGACATCCCTGCTGGCGAACCGGCAGGTCGCGACGCGCGGCGTCAGCATGCGCAATGAGAACGCGACGGGCGTGGCGTCGGACACCTCGCTCGAGACGAAGTTCGTCATCGGCCCGACCGCGCACACGCTGCTGACCGGCATCGACTACTACCGCAGCTTCCTGAACTCGGAGCGCTACACCAACGGCACCGTCGGCAATCTGAGCGTCTACGCCCCGGTCTACGGCCTGACCTACCCGCGGATCAATTACGCGATCAACACCGGCTCGAAGAGCCTGCTCGACCAAGTCGGTATCTACGTCCAGGATCAGGTCAGGTTCGACCGCTTCGTCTTCCTGGCCGGCGGCCGCCAGGACTTCGCGCGCACGCAGGTCCTCACCTACCGCACCGGCGCGCAGCTCGATCAGAACGACAGCGCCTTCAGCGGGCGGCTCGGCCTGCTCTATCTCGGCGATTACGGGCTGGCGCCCTACGTCTCCTACAGCCAGTCCTTCCAGACCTTCGCGGTCACCGACCGGAACGGCAATCCCTTCCAGCCGTCGCTCGGCGAGCAGTACGAGGGCGGCCTGCGCTGGGAGGTCCCGGGCGCCGACACCCTGCTCAGCGCCGCGTTCTACCGGATCAACCAGACGAACGCGCTGGTGGCGGACCCGGTCAACCCGGTCTTCAGCACGCAGGCCGGGCAGGTCCGCTCGCAGGGCTTCGAGGCCGAGGCGCGGACGAATTTCGGCCCGCTGGAGGCGGTCGCCTCCTACTCGTACACCGATGCCCGGCAGACGCGGACCACGGTCGCGGCGAACTTCAACCAGCGCCTCGACCTCGTGCCTTACAACCAAGCCGGCGTGTTCGGCACCTACGACATGGGCCTATTCGGGATCCCGGGCCTGCGGCTCGGCGGCGGCGTGCGCTACGTCGGCAGCTCGAACATCTCGGGCGCGACCTTCGACTCGCGCGCGGCGACTCTGTTCGACCTCGTGGCGCTCTACGATTTCGGCGTCGCCGACCCGAGCCTCAAGGGATGGCGCGCCCAGATCAACGCCCGCAACGTCCTCGACCATTCCTACGTCACCTGCGTCACGGTGAATGGCTGCCGGTACAGCGAGCCGCGCAACGTGTTCGGGACCCTCACATACCGGTGGTGAGCCTCTCGCCGGCGGTCGCCCCCACGCGGGGCGGCGGGTCCGGACGCGGCGGGACCGCGCCCGGGCATCCGCGTCGGACGGCCGCCGTGACCCGCCAGCGTCGGCCCCGGCCGGATCGGCGCGCGGTCCCTGATCCGACGCATCCCTGCGCCCGCCGCGGACCGGACGCACCGCGCGCTCCGGGTCCCCGCCGCCGCTGCGGCCCCTCGTCCCGCGCGCGGGAGCAGAGATCGGCGCCGTCCTGTCGGGATCGACGCGGGCCCTCGCGGAAGGGCCCGCGCCCGGATCAGGCTTCGGCCGCGTCGAGGGCCTCGGCGAACGCGTCCTGGAACGCGGTGCTCCGGAGGATGTCCAGGTGCCGCGCGCCGGGAATGATCCTCAGGTCCGCGACCGGCGCCAGCGCGCTCCAGTCGCGCAGGCGCTCCGGTCGCGTCAGCGAATCCGCGGCCTGGAAGACGTGCACGGGCCGCGCCAGCGGCGCGAAGGCGTGGCGCTTGGCCCGCACGCGCTTGTCCAGGAGAGCCCACAGCTCGAACTCGCGCGCCGTCAGGTCGGGCCCGTCCGCGGGCAGCTCCGGGTTGTCGATGAGGTAGGCGTCGAGCGCCTCCCGCTCGTCCGCGTCCATGCGGGCGATCAGCCCGCGCCACTGCTCGGCCATCCGCGAGCCGTCCAGCCAGTCCGCGCGCCGCCGCGCGGCCAGCGCCCGCGCCTCCGCGTCCAGAGCCCGCGGCGCCGCGAAGGGCACCGACTCGAACACGTCCACGAGGCCCAGGAAGTGGACGCGCACGCGCCCGTCGAGACGGCGCGCGGTCTCATAGGCGAGGTCGCCGCCGGACGACCAACCGACCAGCGCGCACCGGCCGCCCGGCGCGTGCGCGGCGACGCACTCCGCGTAGGCGCCGCTCAGCGCGGGCACGTCGTACCCCTGCCAGCGCGCCTCCGTGTAGACGTGGCTGACGAAGCCGTGGACCGGCCGCTCCGGGCCGAGCCGCGCGGCCAGCGCGGCGAACTCGGTCGCGTTGGCGATCAGGCCGGGGACGCAGAAAAGCGGAATCCGTCCGCCCTCGCGGCGGAGATAGACGATCTCCGGCCCGCGCGGAGCCGCCGGCGCGACGCGTTCGGCGAGGTCGGCGAGGCTCTTCGCGCCGAGGATCTGGGCGAGGGTGAGGGTCTTGCCCCCCGCGACGCCCTGCCGGCGGATGCGCGCGAGCATCTTCAGGCTCAGGATCGAGTCGCCGCCGAGGTCGGCGAAGGCGTCGTGGCGGCCGATCGCGGACGGATCCAGGCCGAGGAGGTCGGCCCAGAGGGCAGCGAGCGCCCGCTCCGTCCCGTCCCGGGGCGGATCCTTCCCGTCCGTCCCGCGCGCCACCTCCAGCGACGCCAGGGCGCGCCGGTCGAGCTTGCCGTTGGGGGTCAGGGGCAGCGCGTCGAGCCGGGTCAGGCTCGTCGGCACGAGGGCCGGCGGCAGGCGCTCCGCGAGTCGGGCGCCGACCGCGGCGAGGTCGAGGTCCGGGTCGGCCACGACGTAGCCGGCGAGGCGCGGGCCCTCCGCCCCGTCGGCCTCCGGTTCGGCGAGCGCGATGACGGCGGCGTCGCGGATTCCCGGAAGGTCGCGCAGGGCCGCGGCCGCCTCGCCGGGCTCGACCCGGTGGCCCCGGATCTTCACCTGGTCGTCGGCCCGGCCCACGAAGGCGAGGCTGCCGTCGCGGAGAAGCCGGACGCGGTCGCCGGTCCGATAGAGGCGCGCCCCGGGGCCGGCGTGCGGGTCCGGAACGAACCGCTCGGCGGTGAGGCCCGGCCGGTCGAGATAGCCCCGCGCGACCTGCGGCCCGCCGAGGTAGAGCTCCCCCGTCGCGCCCGGCGGCACCGGTGCGAGGAATCCGTCGAGCACGCGCGCGCGGACGCCCGGGAGCGGCGTCCCGATAGCCGCGCCGCCGGCCCAGCGTCCGGCCCCGTCCTCCGGGCCGAGCGCACCGTCACGGTGCTCCGCCCCCGCGCGGACCTCCTGGCACAGCGCGCCGACCGTCGCCTCGGTCGGCCCGTAATGGTTAACCACCCGGCAGCCGGGCTTCAGCGCGGCGATCCGGTCGACGAGGGGCCAGCGCAGCGCCTCGCCGCCGAGGATGAGGAGCCGTTCGGGCAGCGCGGCGGCGGGGTCGGCCGCCTGGAGCAGGGCGCCGAGGTGGCTCGGCGCGATCTTCAGGGCGTCGACCCTCCGGCCCCCGGCCGCGTCCCCCCCGACCGCCGCGGCGAAGCGGTCGGGGTCGAGGGCGGTCTCGTGGTCGAGGAGGTCGAGTTCCGAGCCGCCGGCCAGCGCGCCGAACAGCACGGTGTTGCCCAGGTCGGCCGCCACGGTCGAGGCCATCGCGACGCGGCCGCCGGCGGGCAGGCCGACGCGCGCGAGCATTCCGGCCACGTACTGCGCGAGGCCGCCGCGGGTCACGACGACCCCCTTGGGCCGGCCCGTGGAACCCGAGGTGTAGAGGATGTAGGCCGCCGCGTCGGGATGCGGCGGCGCGGCCGCGAAGGTCGGGGCCGCCGCGTCCGCGGCCGGGTCGAAGCGCGCCGCGATCACCGGCCGGTCGGGCCGGTCGCCCGGAACCGGCTCGCCCAGGACGAGGCAGGCCCCGCACTCGGCCACGAGGTCGGCCCGGCGGGCGGCCGGGAGACCGGGATCGATCGGCACGTAGGCGGCGCCGGTCTTGAGGATCGCCAGGAGGCCGAGCACCCATTCGGGGCCGCGGCCGAGATGGAGGGCGACCCGCGTCTCCGGCCCCGCCCCGTCCGCGGCCAGCCGCGCGGCGAGGCGGTCCGAGGCGGCATCCAGCTCGGCCCGGCTGTGGGAGCGCCGGCCCTGCCGCAGGGCGGGCGCCTCCGGTGCCTCGGCCGCACGGGCGCGCCAGGCCGCGACCACGTCGGGCGCGACCCCGTCGAGCGCGGCCGGGTCCGTCGCCGCGGCCGGGGCGGGGCTCGCCAGCGCGTAGAGCGGGCGGTCGGGTTCGGCGACGGCCGCGGCGAGCAGCGTCGCGAAGGCCTCGGCCAGGCCCGCGACGGTCTCGGGGTCGAACAGGTCGCGGGCGAACGCCAAGCGGCCGCACAGGCCCTCGGCGGAATCGACGAGATCGAGGCTGAGGTCGAAGTGGACGTCGCCCCCGTCGAGCCCACGCAGCCGCATCGGCCGGCCGGCGAACCGGGGGTCGGGCGGGGGCGCCGCCTGCTCGGTGACCTTGACCTGGAACAGCGGGTGGAGCCCGGGCCGGCGCTCCGTCGCCGACGCCGCGACGATCCGGTCGAACGGCAGGTCGGCGTGCGCCTGGGCGGCCAGCAGCCGATCGCGCACCTGCCGGAGATGGGCGCGGAACCCGTCGCGCGGGTCGACCCGCGCCCGCAGGACCCCGATGCCCGTCAGGTGGCCGACCATGCCGCGCGTCTCGGGCCGCCCGCGGTCGGCGAGCGGCAGGCCGACGCGCACGTCCGCGCCGTCGCCGTAGCGCGCCAGCGTCAGGGCGAACCCCGCGAGGGCGGCCATGAACGGCGTCGCGCCCTCGCGGCGGGCGAGGCTCCGCAGGGCCTCGCTCACTTCGGGCGGGATCCGGAACGCGTGGATCCCGCCCGAAGCGGCGCGCTCCGCGTTGCGGGGCCGGTCGAGGGGCAGCGGCGTCTCGGCCGGGGACGCGCCCAGTTCCGAGCGCCAGTACGCGGCCTGGCGCTCGGCCTCCCCGGCCTCGAGCCGGCCGTGCTGCCAGAGGGCGTAATCCGCGTACTGCACGGGCAGCGGTGGCAGGCCGTCGGCCCCCGCCTCCCGCGACTGGGCCGCGTACAGGGCGTCGAGGTCGCGCAGCAGCAGGGGGATCGACTGCCCGTCGGCGGCGATGTGGTGCAGGCCGAGCAGGATCCGGTCGGTGCCGTCCCCGAGGCGGTGCAGCTCGACGCGGAGCAGGGGGCCGGCCTCCAGATCGAACGGCGTGCGGGCCAGGGCCTCCGCGAGGGCGTCGCTGCCGGCGGCGTCGAGCCCCTCGCGGGCCCGGATCGGGACCGGGGCGGCCGGGTGGACGCGCTGGCACGGCTCGCCCTGCGGATCCAGCCCGAAGGTGGTGCGCAGCGGCTCGTGGCGCCGCACGAGGTCGTCGACGGCGGCCTGGAGCCGCGCCGGATCGAGGGTCCCGGCGATCTCGACGATGCCGGTCAGGTTGTAGGCCGGGCTCAGGGGCTCGCGTTGCCAGGTCAGCCACAGGCCGCGCTGCGCCGCCGAGAGCGGCAGCGCCGTCCTGTCGCCGTCCGCCGGGACGATCGGCAGGGTGGCGAAGTCGATCCCGTTATCGGCGAGCTTGGCGAGGAAGGCCCGGCGCTGCTCCGGCGCGAGCCGGGCGAAGCGTCGCGCGATCTGCGTGGCCTGAAGGGTCATGTCCGCGTCGCTCCTGCCGCCGTCTCGATCGCGTCGAGCCAGCTCTCCATGTCGGTGAGGTCGGCCGCCCCGGCCCCGCCGGTGCTGCCGGTGCTGCCGTCCGCGTCGATCCGGGCGGCCAGATCCGCCAGCGTCGGGTGATCGAAGACCGCGCGCAGCGGCAGGCGCGGTCCCAGGCTCTCCTGGACGGCGGCGACGAGCTTCATGACGAGGATGGAATCGCCGCCGCGCTCGAAGAAGGTGTCGGAGCGGGCGACGGCGTCGGGGCCGGGCAGGCCGAGCACCGCGGCCCAGAGATCGGCGAGGCGCCGCTCGGTCGCCGTGCGCGGCGGGTCGGCGTCCCGGGCGGACACGTCCGCGTCGGGCTCGGGCAGGGCGCGGGCGTCGAGCTTGCCGCTCGCCGAGAGCGGCAGGGCGTCGAGCAGGACGATCGCGGCCGGCACCAGGGCCTCGGGCAGGTCGCGGGCCAGGGCGCGGCGCAGCTCCTGCGGGTCGGGGTGCGCGCCCAGCACCGGCACCGCGTAGGCCACGAGCCGCGCGGGGCCGTCGGGTCTGCGGCGGGCGAGGACGGCGGCCTGGGCGATGCCGGGTTGCGCGCGCAGGGCGGCGGCGACCTCGCCGGGCTCGACGCGCTGGCCGCGGATCTTGACCTGCTCGTCGGCGCGTCCGCCGTAGTCGAGGGCGCCGTCGGGGCGGCGGGCGGCGCGGTCTCCGGTGCGGTAGAGGCGCGCGCCGGGCCTTCCGAACGGGTCGGGCACGAAGCGCTCGGCGGTCAGGCCGGGGCGTCCGAGATAGCCGCGGGCGAGGCCGGTGCCGCCGATGTAGAGCTCGCCCACCACCCCCACCGGCACCGGGTGCAGCGCGTCGTCGAGGATCCAGGCCGTCCGGTCGCCCACCGGGCT
>NZ_FOCS01000076.1:0-1220 GCF_900110155.1 Methylobacterium sp. UNC300MFChir4.1
GAGGCCGACCCGGCAACCCCGCTCGGGGCGCTGCCGCCGCCGCTGCCCGACAGCGACCGAGCGATGATCGGGTCGGCGAACGCGACCGCGCGGGCCTACCCAGACGGCGCCGGCGACGTCCTCGCCGCTTTCGCAGACCATCTCGCGCAAGACCCGGACGCGGTCGCGGTGACCGACGGGCAGGGCGCGCTCACCCGCCGCGCCCTCGACAGCGCGGCCTCCGCGCTGGCCCGCCGCCTCGCCCGCGCCGGGGCCGGTCCCGACACTCTGGTCGGCGTCGGGCTGGAGCGGTCCTGCGCGCTGCTCGTCGCCTGGCTCGCCGTCCTCAGGACCGGCGCCGCCATCCTCCCCCTCAACCCCGAGCTGCCGCGCCCGCGCCTCGTCGCGACCGCCCGCGAGGCGGCCCTGCACCTCCTCGTCACCGAGTCCGGCCTAGCCGCGCGGATGCCCGGGCCGGCGGAGCTTCCGGACCTGCAGATCCTCACCCCGGATCTGGCAGAGGCGGCGGACGATCCCGCCCTGCCGGCCGCGGCGCCGCACCCGGACGCCCTGGCCTACCTCATCTACACGTCCGGCTCGACCGGCACGCCCAAGGGCTGCGCCAACACCCGCGCCGCCATCGCCAACCGCCTCGCCTGGATGCGGGCCCATTTCGCGGTCGGCCCCGCCGACGTGATCCTGCACAAGACCCCGGTCTCCTTCGACGTCGCCGTCTGGGAGATCCTCCTGCCCCTCGTCAGCGGCGCACGCCTCGTCATGGCGCCGCCGCAGGCCCACCGCGACCCGGACGCGCTGGCCGCCCTGATCCGGCGGGACGCCGTGACGATCGTGCACTTCGTGCCCGCCCTGCTGGAGGCGTTCCTGGCGTCCGGCCGGCTCGCCGCCTGCCCGAGCCTGTCCCGCATCGTGTGCAGCGGCGAGGCGCTCGCCCCCGACCTCGCGGCCGCCGTCCGCGCCCAGAGCCGGGCCGACCTGGCCAATCTCTACGGGCCGACGGAGGCGGCCATCGACGTCAGCGCCTGGACCTGCGGGCCCGAGCCGGACGCCCCGCGGGTGCCGATCGGGCACCCGATCGCCAACACGCAGCTCCACGTCCTCGACGACGCGCTGCACCCGGTTCCGGTTGGGGTGGTGGGCGAGCTCTACATCGGCGGCACCGGCCTCGCCCGCGGCTATCTCGGACGCCCCGGCCTGACCGCCGAGCGCTTCGTGCCCGACCC
>NZ_FOCS01000026.1:0-68421 GCF_900110155.1 Methylobacterium sp. UNC300MFChir4.1
CAGTTCGTCCAGGCCGATCCCGGCCGGCGCGGGCGGGCGCGGCTCGACCGGGCGCGGCTCGCCCGGCACTTCGCCGGCCGGGCGCTGCTGTACGTGACGCACAGCTGGGGCGGGGGCATCCAGCGGCACATCGACGACATGGTCGCGCAGGCCCGGGCCGAGGGCCTGAGCGTGGTGCTGCTGCAGATCGACCGGACCCGCAACCTGGAGGTCCACGTCTCGTATCGCGGCCCCGAGTTCCTGTACCTGCCCAACCTCGACAGCCTGTACCTGCCGCGCGACGCGGCCGAGCTCGCGGAGTTCGTCGGGCAGCTAGCGCCGGTCCTGATCCACGTGCACTCGCTGGCGGGCTTGCGCTGGGGCGCGGCGCGGGCGCTGATGGCGGTGGTGGCGGGCGCGGGGCGGCCCTACGCGTGGACGCTGCACGACTACTCGCCGGTGTGCCACCGCAACCACTTGGTGCAGCCGGACGGGCGCTACTGCGGCCTGGCGCCGGTCACCGAGTGCCGGTCGTGCCTGGCGGTGGACGCGGACGGGTTCGAGGAGCCGGATCCGGGCGAGCGGCGGGCCGCGTTCGGGGCGTTCCTGGCGGGCGCCGCGCGGGTGTTCGCGCCGTCCTCCGACACGGCGGGCCGGATCCGGACGGTGTACCCGGACCTCGCGGTCACGGTGCGGCCGCATGTCGAGCCGGAGCGGTCGGTGCGCTCGACCGCCCTCCAGCGGCCCGGCCGAATCCGCCGCGTCGCCGTGCTCGGCGCGATCAGCGCCACGAAGGGCGGCCTGTTCCTGCAGGCGCTCGCCACCGACGCGCAGGACCGGGACCTGCCGCTGCACTTCGCGATCGTGGGCTACTCGGACCCGGCCCTGGCGATCGGCCTGGAGCGCGTCGGGGTCGCCCAGACCGGGCGCTATTCCGGGGACCACGAGGCCCTGGACCTGGTCTGGCGGCTCTCGGCCGACCTCGTGCTGCTGCCGGCGATCTGGCCCGAGACCTACTCGTACGCGCTGACCCTGGCGCTGCGCACCGGCCTGCCGGTGGCGGCCTTCGACCTCGGCGCGCCGGCCGAGCGGCTGCGCGCCTACCCGAACGGGCACCTGCTCCCCGGCGCGCTGGCCACCGATCCGGCCGCCTTCAACGACCGCCTGCTCGCCATCGACGTCTCGGCCGCGGGCCGGCTCACCGTGCCGATCCGGGCCGCCACCTACGGCGACCTGATGGGCGACTATTACGGCCTGGACCCGGCGCCGGCCGGGACCGGGCACCCCAGCGACGAGGACGCCGCATGATCTCCGTCAACGAGGACATGAAGCAGGAGATGCTGCGCCGCGGCATCTCGGTGCTGCACCCGGCCCCGTTCGGCCTGCCGGAGGATTGCGTCTTCGAGCCGCCGTGCAGCATCAAGTGGATGGGCGTCGATTACTGCCTCACCATGGGGGCGTTCTCGTACGCGGTCAGCGGCTACTATTTCGGGGCCGACATCGCCCGCTACTGCTCGATCGGCGAGAGCGTCCAGGTCGGGCGCGGCAGCCACCCGGTCCAGTGCGGCTCGACCTCGCCGCTGTTCTACACGCACCACTCGGCCGTGTTCGACCGCATCGACCCGCGGGCGGAGGATTACGAGATCTCCGGCCCGTATCTCTGGCCCAAGCGCGTGCGTATCGGCAACGACGTCTATATCGGCCACGGCGCCTTCCTGATGCCCGACATCACGATCGGCGACGGGGCGGTGATCGGCGCCATGGCGGTGGTGACCAAGGACGTGCCGCCCTACGCGATCGTGGCCGGCAGCCCCGCCCGGATCGTGAAGATGCGCTTCCCGGACGCGCTGATCGAGCGCTACCTGAAGGTGCAATGGTGGCGCTACGCCTTCTGGGACCTGCGCCAGTGCTCGATCACCGACCCGGAGACGTTCATCGACGCCGTCGAGGAGCGGATCGCCGGGGGCATGCAGGAATACCGGCCGGAGCTGATCCCGATCCGGTCGCTGGTGCCGGGCGCCTGAGCCCAGGCACCTGAGGCCGGGCGCCCGCCGGGACGCGCCCCGCGCCGGGGCGTCCGGGGCGGCACGCTCAGCCCGCCAGCACCCGCGCCGCCGCGTCGCCGAGGGCCCGCACGCCGAGGGCGAGGTCGGCGTCGCTGGTATCCTCCGCCCAGTGGTGGCTGATGCCGCCGATCGAGGGCACGAACAGCATCGCGGCCGGCAGGATCCGGGCGACGTTCTGGGCGTCGTGCCCGGCCCCCGACGGCATCACCTGCCACCCGCCGGGGCAGACGCTCTCGGCCGCCTCCGAGAGGGCGCGCATCAGGGCCGGGTCGCAGGGGGCGGGGATCGCCTTGGCCAGGGCCGTCAGCGTGGCCGGGCAGCGCTCGCGCCGGTTCGAGTCCCGCACCAGCGCCTCCAGGCAGGCCTCCATCCGCTCCAGCACGGGCATCGCCA
Organism: Methylobacterium sp. UNC300MFChir4.1; assembly: GCF_900110155.1. NCBI lineage: Bacteria > Pseudomonadati > Pseudomonadota > Alphaproteobacteria > Hyphomicrobiales > Methylobacteriaceae > Methylobacterium > Methylobacterium sp. UNC300MFChir4.1. Next base: position 2,439 of record NZ_FOCS01000026.1, read on the forward strand.
CGTCGCGGAACTGGAAATACACCTCGGCCCGCCCCGGGATGATGCTGAAGCCGCCGGGATCCAGGGTGATCCGTCCCGTGGTCCAGGTGCTGCGCGGCCCGCAGACCTTCGGGAATTCCCGGTCGATCGCCGCGAGCAGCCGCACCGCCGAGAGACCCGCGTCCCGGCGCTCCGCCATGGTGGTGCCGCCCGCGTGGTCCTGGTTGCCGGCGAAGTCGATCCGGAACTGCCAGATCGCCACGATGCCGCTCACCACGCCGAGATGCAGGCCGGCGGATTCGAGCTGCGTGCCCTGCTCGATGTGCATCTCGAGGAAGCCGCGGTAGCGGTCCGGGTCGAGCCGCGTCCGGGGCAGGCCGGCGAGGCCGGCGCTCGCGAGCGCCGCGCGGAGCGGCGTGCCGTCGGTGCGGTTGCGGGCCTCGTCGATCTCGGCCTCGGTCAGGTCGCCGATCGCCGAGCGGCTGCCCAGGAAGCCCCCCGAGAAGTGCCCCTCCTCGTCCGCGAAGGCGACGACGTCGACGGGCAGCCCGGCGCGGGCCAGCGCGACCCCGGCCACGACGCCCAGCGCCCCGTCGAGCCAGCCGGCCTCGTTCTGCGTCTCGATGTGGCTGCCGACCAGCAGGTGCGGGCCCGGCCCGCGGTGGCGCCCGAGCACGTTGCCGATCCCGTCGATGGAGGCCTCCAGGCCGCAGGCCTCGAGCCGGGCCATCAGCCAGCGCCGGGATTCCATGTCGTCGGCCGAGAAGGTCGGCCGGTGGACGCCGGTGCGGAACCGGCCGATCTCGCGCAGTTCGTACAGGTCGGCCAGGAAGGCCCGGGTGTCGATCGCGGTCATGGTGAGCCCAGGCGATGAGGCCAAGTGAGGAGGCCAAGTGAGGAGGCCTCCGGCGGTGCAAGCCCCGTGCGGCCCGCTATTCCGCCGCCGCAGGTCTCGAGGCCGCGCCCCGCGCACCGCCCCCCGCGCCCTCCAGCCAAGCGGCGAGATCGGCCCGGGCCCGGTCGGTGAGCGCGCGCTTCTTCAGCGCCGCCTTCTCGGGCCCGCGCAGGCGCCGGCCGGTCTCGTTGCGGGGGGCCCGCTCGAGCGGCGGGAACAGGCCGAAATTCACGTTCATCGGCTGGAACGAGCGCGGGGCGTTGGCCTCCCCGTCCGCCATCAGGTGGCCGCCGGTGATGTGGGCGATAAGCGCGCCGAGGGCCGTGCTCTGGGGCAGGGGGGCGAGGGGGGCGCCGGCCGCCTCCGCGACGGCGAAGCGGCCGGCCATCAGCCCGACCGCGGCGCTCTCGACGTAGCCCTCGCAGCCGGTGATCTGCCCGGCGAAGCGCAAGGTCGGACGGGCCCGCAGCCGGAGGGTGGCGTCGAGGAGGCGCGGGCTGTCGAGGTAGGTGTTGCGGTGCAGGCCGCCGAGGCGGGCGAACTCGGCCCGCTCCAGGCCGGGGATCATGCGGAAGACCCGCACCTGCTCGGCGTAGGTCAGCTTCGTCTGGAAGCCGACCATGTTGTACAGGGTGCCCAGCGCGTTGTCCTGGCGCAGCTGCACGATCGCGCAGGGCTTGACCAGCGGGTCGCGGGGATTGGTGAGCCCCACGGGCTTCATCGGCCCGTGGCGCAGCGTCTCGGGGCCGCGCTCGGCCATGACCTCGACGGGCAGGCAGCCGTCGAAATAGGGCGTGCCCTCCCACTGCTTGAACCCGATCTTCTCGCCCGCCACGAGGGCGGCCACGAAGGCGTCGTACTGCTCCCGGGTCATCGGGCAGTTGAGGTAGTCCGCGCCCGTGCCGCCGGGTCCCGGCTTGTCGTAGCGGGACTGGAACCACGCCACGTCCATGTCGATCGAGTCGCGGTGGACGATCGGCGCGATCGCGTCGAAGAAGGCCAGCGACTCGGCGCCGGTGAGCCCGCGGATGCCCTCGGCCAGCGCCGGCGCGGTGAGCGGGCCGGTGGCGACGATGCAGGGGCCCCATTCCTCCGGCGGCAGGCCCTCGACCTCCCCGCGGACGAGGGTGACGTTGGGGTGCTGCTCCAGGGCCCGGGTCACCGCGGCGGAGAAGCCCTCGCGGTCGACCGCCAGCGCCCCGCCCGCCGGCACCTGGTTGGCGTCGGCCGCCCGCATGATCAGCGAGCTCAAGGAGCGCATCTCCTGGTGCAGCAGCCCGACGGCGTTGCCCTCCGGGTCGTCCGACCGGAACGAGTTGGAGCAGACGAGCTCGGCCAGCCCGTCGGTGCGGTGCGCCTCGGTGCCGCGCACCGGGCGCATCTCGTGGATCACGGCGCGGTGCCCGGCTTCGGCCACCTGCCAGGCGGCCTCGGATCCGGCGAGGCCGCCGCCGACGATGTGGATGGTCTGTGTCATGTCCGAGAATAGCGAAGGACCGCCGTCCGGATCAACGGGCGGCGGTCCTTCGAGGCATTCGTCTCGGGCGCTGTGGCGCGGACGCGGGGATCAGACGCGGGCGACGCCGCGGATCTCGCTGCGGTTGATGCCGAGATCGGCAAGATCGCGGTCCGACAGGCGGGACAGCTGGGTGACGGTGTCGCGGTACCGGAGATAGGCGCGGACGCGGCTCAGGACGCTACGGGCGGCGGACATGGTGTGCTGTGACCTCTGCTCGGGCAGACGATGGCGCCCCATTGCGCATCGCTGCCTCTTGTTGGTGCAACGCACATATAATCGCGCCGCAGCGCAGCAGGAGTCGTAAGGTCAAGCACCAGACCTGCGAAAATCGCATAACCGGCTTAAGAAACCGGCAAGGTTTCCGGATGGTCATTCTTTGTGCGCATGCAGGGCGCCGAGGGGCCTCCCGCACGCGCGAAGGGCGCCCCGCCGGTCGGCGGGACGCCCTGCATGCCGTCTGACGGGCTCGGACGGGGGCTCAGTAGAACGGGCGCGGCCCGTAGAAGCCGTAGGGCCGGTAGAAGGGCCGCGGCCGGTAGTAACCGCCGTACCCACCGTAATAGACCGGGCGCCGCCAGTATCCGTAGGGCCGGGGGCCCCAGTTCGGCCGGCAGATGCCCCACGGATTGGGATGGAAGCCGGGGCCGCAGCCCCCGGCCGCCTCGGCAGACCCCGCGAGCCCGAGGCCGCCGGCGATCGCGGCGGCCATCACGAGTGCCTTCGCGCGCGGTGCGCTCAGAATCGTCATGACTGGATCTCCTCAACGTTTCCGGCGGATCGGGAGCCGGTCGTTCGAGATTCGGTCCCGCCACCTGAACCGTCGCTGAGCCGTAGGTTGTGTCCGGTACAGGCCCGCGACGGCGCCGCGGCAACGCCGCTCGGAGCGCGAAGGTTGCACGCTCCGGGTCGCGACTTCAGTGCAGCGAGGGCGTGCGCAGGAACCGCTCCCGATCCCCGGAGACGAGGGCGAGCTTCACGCCGCGCCCCTCCCGGCGGATCGTGAGGGGGACCCGCACCCCGGCCTCGCCCAGGGCCCAGACGCTCCGGAACAGGGCGGCGAGGTCGGCCACCGGCTCGCCGGCCACCGCCTCGATCACGTCGCCGGCCTGGAGGCCGCCGGTCTCGGCCGGGCCGTTATCGGCGAGGCCCATCACGACGATGCCCTCCTCGCTCTCGGTGGCGTAGAGGCCGAGCCAGGGGCGGGGCGGCCGGTCGGCCCGCCCGCGCGTGGCGAGGTCCTCGAGGATCGGCGTCAGCAGATCGATGGGCACGACCATGTTGATCGGCCGCGCCGCGCCGCCGCCGCCCTGCTGCAGCTGCAGCGAGCCGATGCCCAGCAGGTCGCCCTGGGGGCCGATCAGCGCGGTCCCGCCCCAGTGCGGGTGCGCGGGGGCGGTGAACAGGGCCTCGTCGAGGACGTACTCCCAGTAGCCGGCGAATTCCTGCCGGGCCACGACCTCGACGGCGACGCAGCGCTGGCGCCCGCCCGCCCCGGCCAGCACGGCCCGGTCGCCGGTCTTCAGCCCGGCCGAGTGGCCGAGCGGGAGGGCCGGCACGCCGAGATCGCCGAGCGCCTGGACCAGGCCGAAGCCCGTGGCGGCGTCGAAGCCGAGGACGTGGCCGGGCACCGAGCGGCCGTCCCGGGTGGTGAGCCAGACGCTCTCGGCCTCGGTGACGAGGTAGCCGATGGTGAGCACCAGGCCGTCCTCGCGGATCACCACGCCGTTGCCGGCGCGCTCGGTGCCGAGCGTCTCGGCCGTGAACGCGCTGTCCGGGATCCGCGCCGACAGGGCCAGGACCGCGGAGAGCGCCCGGTCGAGGTCGTAGCCGTAATCCGCGGGCCTGGGCTGGGCCTGCGCGGGGATCTTCCACTCGCCCTGCGTCGCCATGACAATCCTTCGGCTCGTCCGCCTGCGCTCCGGTCGGCCCCGGAGCCGCGCCATCGGCACACCATAGGATGTCCGCGCCGCCCGCGTCACCCGCGGCCGGCTGCGACCCGTGGCACGGGCCCGCCCGGAGCGGCCGGGTGCGGCCCGCGGCGGCACCGGCTCAAAGAAAAACCGCCCGGCGGAGCCGGGCGGCGCGCCGTCCCGGAGGACGGCCTGTCGGAGATCCGGGAGCCCCCGCCGCGCGGCGGCGGGGAGCCCGGTGTCTCGGAAGGATCTCAGTACTTACGGACCAGCGGCGCCGGGACCGGCGCGGCGGCCGGGGTCGGCGAGTAGAGCGGCACGATGAACCGGATCCAGCCGTCGGTGGAGTAGTTGTCGCGGGTGCGGCCGAACGCGTTGGTGTACTGCGCGCCGGTCACGACGTCGCGGGCAACGTAGGCCTGGACGGTGAAGATCTTGAAGTCGTAGCCGATGAGACCGCCGAGGGCGAACCGGCCACGGTTCCCGGCCGCGGCGCTGGCCTGGCTGATGTCGAAGTTGTAGGTGCCGTAGGCGATCGGGCCGATCTCGAAGTTGCCGAACTTCTTGGTCGCCGTGAGGTCGAAGTTAAGGGCGTCCGACAGGCGGATCGGGCCGATGGCGGCGCCGACCTGGCCGGGGAAGCGGCCGGGCGAGTCGTAGATGTTGGCGGTCAGGTTGGCGGTGATGTTCCAGCCGTCACCCGTGTAGCTGCCGGCGATGCCGAAGCGGTAGGTGTTGGAGGAGAGCTGCGGCAGGACCGGGGTGGCCGTCGTGCCGTTCGCGGTGATGATCGAGCCGCGGTCGCCGTTCAGGTCGTTCAGGTAGGCGCCGCCGAGCAAGCTGACGCCGAAGTTGTTGCCGAGGTCGAAGGCCCAGATGCCGCCGACGAAGGTGCCGACGTTGATCGAGATGTCCTTGTTGCGCACGCCCGCCGGGTTGCGGGTGAAGGCGAACACGGTCGGGGGCGCCACGAGCAGCTCGACGCGGCCGCCGAACGGCACGAACGGGGTCGACCAGACCAGGACCGGGATGTTGACGGCCGTGTCGGGATCGTTCCGGCCATCGGTGCGGCGATAGGTGAACGTGTTGATCGCGTAGAGACCCTCCGGCAGCGGCGCGCCGACGGCGAGGCCGACCTGCTCGCCCGGAACCGTCGTGGTCTGCGCCTGCGCGATCGTCGAGGTCATGCCGACCGTGAGCGCGACCGTGCCGGCCGCGAGCCAGTTCTTCATCATTTTCTCATTCCTTCCCAAGGTCATACGGCGTCCGTCCCGCATTCGGCACTTCCCTGCCGGTCTGCTCGCCTATCGCGGCTGCCGGCTTCGGACCTGCCGAGCGCCCCCACGGAGCCTGCCCGTCTCAACGTCTGCGACTATTCTACAGAGACCTGCGGAAAGACAGTGGAATGCTCGCCGAAACGCCACAACCGGCCGAACCGTTGCGCAAAAGCCGCATTTTTGCGGCGATGCAACACTGTCCACAGACCCTGCTCGGATCGCGGTTTCGGCAAAATATCGTTGAACGGTCAAGCTGTTGCCGGCCCGGGCCGCGGGAGAATCCGGCAAAGGAGGGAGGGTGATCGGGCAGGCCGCCGGTCCGGACGCGCGGGCCGGGATCCGGCTCCGAGCCGGTCGGCGGCGGGTCCGGAGCCGGATCCGGCCGCTCGAATCACCGTCCGCGGGCGCGGGGTCCGGCCGAGACCCGGCAGAAACTGCCGCGCCGGCCCGGGAGCGGGTGATCCGTCGCGTCGGACCCGCGCCCGCACTGCACGGGCGGGGGCGGGGGCGGGGGCGGTGGCGCGTCCGGCACGGTCGCCGGTGCGTGCGATGCCCGCCCCCTCCGCCGCCGCGCTACTCCGCGGCGCGACCGCGGCTCGCGGGTGAGGCTGGCCGCCGCTCCAGCACCTCGCGCAGGAACCGGCCGGTATGGCTGGCCTTGGCGCGGGCGATCTCTTCCGGCGTGCCCTGCGCCACCACCCGGCCGCCGCCGTCGCCGCCCTCGGGACCCATGTCGATCACCCAGTCGGCGGTCTTGATCACTTCGAGGTTGTGCTCGATCACCACCACGGTGTTGCCCTGGTCGACCAGCTCGTGGAGCACCTCCATGAGCTTGGCGACGTCGTGGAAGTGCAGGCCGGTGGTCGGCTCGTCGAGGATGTAGAGGGTGCGGCCGGTGGCGCGCTTCGACAGCTCCTTGGAGAGCTTCACGCGCTGCGCCTCGCCCCCCGACAGGGTGGTGGCCTGCTGGCCGACATGGACGTAGTGCAGGCCGACCCGCTTCAGGGTCTCGAGCTTGTCGCGGATCGCCGGCACCGCCTTGAACAGCTCGGCCGCCTCCTCGACGGTGGAGTCGAGCACGTCGGCGATGGACTTGCCCCGGTACTTCACCTCCAGAGTCTCGCGGTCGTAGCGCTTGCCCTTGCAGACGTCGCAGGTGACGTAGACGTCCGGCAGGAAGTGCATCTCGATCTTGATGACGCCGTCGCCCGAGCAGGCCTCGCAGCGCCCGCCCTTGACGTTGAACGAGAAGCGCCCGGGCTGGTAGCCCCGCGCCTTGGCCTCGGGGAGGCCCGCGAACCAGTCGCGGATCGGCGTGAAGGCGCCGATATAGGTGGCGGGGTTCGAGCGCGGCGTGCGGCCGATCGGCGACTGGTCGATGTCGATGACCTTGTCGAGGTGCTCCAGCCCCTCCAGCCGCCCGTAGGGGGCCGGGTGCTCCAGGGCACCGTTCAACTTCTTGGCGACGGCCTTGTAGAGGGTGTCGATCACCAGGGTGGACTTGCCGCCCCCCGAGACGCCGGTGATGCACGTGAAGGTGCCGAGCGGGATCTCGACGTCCACGTCCTTGAGATTGTTGCCCCGCGCGCCGAACAGGCCGAGCTTGCCCTTCCGGCCCTTGCGGCGGGCGGTCGGGGTGCGCACCGCCATCGCGCCCGTGAGATACTTGGCGGTGAGCGAGGCGGGGTTCGCCAGCACCTCCGCGGGGGTGCCCTGCGCGATGATCTCGCCGCCGTGGATGCCAGCGCCCGGGCCGACATCGACCACGTAATCGGCCTGCAGGATCGCGTCCTCGTCGTGCTCGACCACGATCACCGAGTTGCCGAGGTCGCGCAGGCGCTTGAGCGTGCCGAGCAGCCGCTCGTTGTCGCGCTGGTGCAGGCCGATCGAGGGCTCGTCCAGCACGTAGAGCACGCCGGTCAGGCCGGAGCCGATCTGCGAGGCGAGGCGGATGCGCTGGCTCTCGCCGCCCGAGAGCGAGCCGGAGCCGCGGGCGAGCGTCAGGTATTCCAGGCCGACATCCACCAGGAAGCTCAGCCGGTCGCGGATCTCTTTCAGGATCCGGACCGCGATCTCGTTCTGCTTCGCGGTCAGCTTCCCGGGCAGGTCCGAGAACCACCGGTGCGCCTCGGAGACCGAGAGGGCGGTCACGTCGGCGATGTCTGCCATGGCGACCTTCACGGCCAGAGCCTCGGGCTTCAGCCGCTTGCCGCCGCAGGCGGCGCAGGGCGTCTCGCTCATGAAGCGCCCGATCTCCTCGCGCACGGCGTCCGAGTCGCTCTCCTTGTAGCGGCGCTCCAGGTTCGGGATGACGCCCTCGAACGGCTTGTTGACCGTGTACTTGCGCAAGCCGTCGTCGTAGGCGAAGCGCACCGCCTGCTTGCCCGAGCCGTAGAGCACGATGGCGCGGGCCGTCTCCGACAGGCTCTGCCAGGGGACGCCCGTCTTGAAGCCGAAATGCTCGGCGAGCGCCTCGAGCGTCTGACCGTAATAGGGCGAGGTCGACTTCGCCCAGGGGCCGACCGCGCCGCGCTTCAGGCTTAAGCCAGGGTCGGAGATCACCAGCTCGGGATCGATCCGCATCTCGTGGCCGATGCCGCTGCAGGTCGGGCAGGCGCCGAACGGGTTGTTGAACGAGAACAGCCGCGGCTCGATCTCCGCGATGGTGAAGCCCGAGACCGGGCAGGCGAAGCGCGACGAGAAGGTGACGGTCCGCGGCGCCTCGCCCTCGGGGGCGTCGGCGAACACGATCTCGGCGACGCCGTCGGCGAGTTCCAGCGCGGTCTCGAAGGAATCGGCCAGCCGCGAGCCGATATCGGCCCGGACCACGATCCGGTCCACCACCACGTCGATGTCGTGCTTGAACTTCTTGTCGAGCTTGGGCACATCGTCGATGGCGTAGTATTCGCCGTTCACGCGCAGCCGCTGGAAGCCTTTTTTCTGGTATTCGGCGATTTCCTTGCGGTACTCGCCTTTCCGCCCGCGGACCACGGGCGCGAGCAGGTAGAGCCGGGTCTTCTCCGGCAGTTCCAGCACCCGGTCGACCATCTGCTGGACGGTCTGGCTCTCGATCGGCAGGCCGGTGGCCGGCGAGTAGGGGATGCCGACCCGCGCCCAGAGCAGGCGCATGTAGTCGTAGATCTCGGTCACCGTCCCCACGGTCGAGCGGGGGTTCTTCGAGGTGGTCTTCTGCTCGATCGAGATCGCCGGCGACAGCCCGTCGATCTGGTCGACGTCGGGCTTGGACATCATCTCCAGGAACTGGCGGGCATAGGCCGAGAGCGACTCGACGTAGCGGCGCTGCCCCTCGGCGTAGATCGTGTCGAAGGCGAGCGACGACTTGCCCGAGCCCGAGAGCCCGGTGAACACGACGAGCTTGTCCCGCGGGATGGTCAGGTCGACGTTCTTGAGATTGTGCTCCCGGGCACCGCGGATCGCGATGACCCGCCGGTCCTCGACGGGGGCCGGCGCGGCGTCGAACAGGGCCTCCAGCTTGGCGTCGAGGGCGGCTTCGGTCCGGGCCGCGGGCGCTTCGCCCTTCGCGCGGGCCGGTTTGGGCAGGGCTGCCTTCGTTGAGCCTGCCTTCGTCGAGGCTGCCTTGAGGGGCGTCTTGGGAGCGGCTTTGGCGGCGCCGGCGCGGCTTGCGACACGACTTCCAGCTTGGGCTTTGGCCATGAGGGCGGCGGTCTTTCGAGGCGTCGACGCGGTCAGAGTCGGATTTCGCGCGCGGGCCAGCCGCCGCACCGGCCTCATGTCGAGCCCGAGGGGGCTCACGGCAAGATGCGGCCGGCGGGACGCAGGCCCGTCATGCGCCGCCCTTGCTAGAACGAAACGCGTACGTCGGCAACCGCTCGGTGAACGCGCCGCCGTCTCCGCGGGCGCAGCGCGGCGGCCCCGATGGCGCCACACGGACGAGGCGCGCGCCGGGCTCCCTCCGCTGCGCGGGACGACGCGGTGCAGCCAACGGCCGCGATCAGAGTCCGGCGGCCCCAGGTTCGCCGTACCTTGATTCGCCAAACCTCGGGATCCGCCAAACCTCGGGTTTCGCCAAACCTTGGCCCACCTTCGGTGTTGCACCGCGGGGGCTGAGATCCACGTCGCCGAATCCCGCCCTCAGATCCACATCCCGACCCGTATCGATGCCAGCGCTCGACCTGACCGCTCCGGTCGCCATCCCCGGGGCCGACGACCGGACCGCGGCCCGGCAGAGGCTGTCCACCCGGCTGCTGTTCCTGATCGTCGGCCTCGCCAACGCCACCTGGGCGCCCCTGGTGCCGCTGGTGAAGGACCGCGCCGGCCTCGACGCGGCGGGGCTCGGCCTGCTGCTCCTCACCTTCGGCGTCGGCTCGATCCTGGCGATGCCGAGCGCCGGGGCCGCGGCCGCGCGGCTCGGCTTCCGGCCGGTCCTGCTCGCCGGCACGCTCGCGATCGGCCTCGCCCTGCCGGTGCTGGCCGTGGGCTCCGGGCTCGTGCCGCTCACCGGGGCGCTGCTGCTGTTCGGGGCCGGGATGGGGGCGGTGGACTGCGTCATGAACCTGCAGGCCGTCGCGGTGGAGCGCGCCGCCGGGCGCCCGATGATGTCGGGCTTCCACGGTCTCTACAGCCTCGGCTGCATCCTGGGGGCGCTGCTGGCCAGCGTCCTGATGGGCACCGGCCTGGGCGCCGGCTGGAGCGTGCTGATCCTGGTCGCCGGCATCGTGGCCCTGTTCGCGGCCGCCTGGCCGGGCATCCTTCCGGCCGGCGGGACAGGGGGAAGCGGCGGGCCGGCCTTCGCGCTGCCCCGCGGCCCGGTGCTGGTGCTGGGCCTGCTCTGCTTCGTGGTGTTCCTGACCGAGGGCTCGGCCCTCGACTGGAGCGCGGTGTTCCTGATCCAGCAGCGCGGGCTCGATCCGGCCTGGGCGGCGCTCGGCTACGCTTCCTTCTCGGTCACCATGACGGCCGGCCGGCTCGGCGGGGATGCGATCGTGGCCCGCCTCGGCCGGCGGCCCGTGGTGATCCTCGGCGGCCTGCTGGCGGCGGCCGGCCTCGCGCTCTCGGTCGTCATCCCGGCCTGGGAGGCGGCGCTCGCCGGCTACGCCCTGGTCGGGGCGGGCTGCGCCAACATCGTCCCGGTCCTGTTCACGGCGGCGGGGCGCCAGACCGCGATGCCCGCGCGCGTGGCGGTGCCGGCGGTGACGACGCTGGGCTATGCCGGGGTGCTGGCGGGGCCCGCGCTGATCGGCTTCGCCGCGCAGGCGCTCGGCCTGCCCGCCTCCCTGCTGATCGTGGCGGCGCTGCTCCTCGGCGTGGCGGCGGCCGGCCGGTCCCTGCGGGTGTGACCCCTCACGCCTCGGCGTTGCGCGCCATGAAGGTGGCGGGCGTCCCGTCCTCCGGGTTCACGAAGACGATGTCGGTCGGCGCCCGCCGGGGCGTGTCGATCGACAGGAACACCACCGGGTCCCCGGGCTCGAGCGCCGGCATCGCGTGGACCGTGCCCTTCTCGAAGAACAGGAGTTGGCCCGGGCCGAACGCCGTCTCGGCGGCCGGATCGCCCAGCCAGACCCGGCCCCGGCCCGAGAGGCAGTAGAGGTACTCGTCGCAGGTGGCGTGATAGTGCGGCGGGGTCGGCCGGTAGACTCGGAACACCCGGGCGCTCGCCGCCTCCCGGTCGGTCAGGTAGGTGTCGACCAGGAGGGTCTCGGCGCTGTCGGGCAGACCCGCCGCCAGCGCCGTCACGTCGAAGAGGCCGGTCCCCGCCGCGTCCGCCATCACGTCCTCCTCAATCGGAAAACCCTTCGAGCACGATCTTCCCCCTGGCGCGCCCGCTCTCGACCAGCGCGTGGGCGCGCCGCAGGTTCGCGGCGTCGATCCGCCCGTAATGCTCCCCCAGGGTGGTGCGCAGGCGCCCGGAATCAACGAGGCGGGATATCTCGTCGAGGAGCGCCCCCTGGGCGGCGATGTCGGCGGTGGCGAACATCGAGCGGGTGAACATGAACTCCCAGTGCAGCGACAGGCTCTTGCGCTTGAGGAGCCCGACGTCGAGGCGCTCCGGATCGTCGATCAGGGCGAGGCGGCCCTGCGGGGCGATCAGCTCCACGATCGCGGCGAGGTGGGCGTCGGTGCTGGTCGTGGAGAAGACGAGGCCCGGCGCGCCGATCCCCAGGGCCGCCACCTCCGCCGCCAGGGATCTGGAATGGTCGACCACGTGGTGGGCGCCGAGGTCCCGGCACCAGGCCGCCGTCTCAGGCCGCGACGCGGTGGCGATCACGGTGAGGTCGGTGAGTTCCCGGGCGAGCTGGATCGCCACCGAGCCGACGCCCCCCGCGCCGCCGACGATCAGGATCGCCGGGGCCGCGCCCGGCACCGGCTTGTCCCCGTCGAGCCGGTCGAACAGGGTCTCCCAGGCGGTGATCGCGGTGAGCGGCAGGGCGGCGGCCTGCGCCCAGTCGAGGCTCTTCGGCTTGTGCCCGACGATGCGGGCATCGACGCAATGGTATTCGGCGTTCGTCCCCGGCCGGGTGAGGTCGCCCGCGTAGAACACCGCGTCGCCCGCGGCGAAACCCTGGACCTCCGCGCCGGCGGCGACGACGGTGCCGGCCGCGTCCCAGCCGAGCACCTTGGTGCCGCCTTCCTCCGGCTCGGCCCGCCGCCGGACCTTGGTGTCGACCGGGTTCACCGAGACCGCCTCGACCTTCACCAGCAGGTCGCGCGGGCCGGGCTCGGGCTGGGGCAGGTCGAAGTCGACCAGGGCCTCGGGATCGGTGATCGGCAGGGACTTGCGGTAGCCGACGGCGCGCATGGTGATCTCCTCGGAGTGTCGCCGCAGGAGATGCCGCCCGCCTTCACGGGCCGCAAGTACGCACATAAAACGCCACTAGTGCCGGAAATGATACCGTCGGAGACAGCCCATGCCCCGCACCCGCCGCCACACGGGCGCCTGCAGCCCCGGCTGCGCCGTCGAGGCGACGCTCCGGCTCATCGACGGCAAGTGGAAGGGCGTGATCCTCTACCACCTGCTGGAGGGGACCCTGCGCTTCAACGAGATCCGGCGGCGCCTCGCCAGCGTGACCCAGCGCATGCTCACCAACCAGCTGCGCGAAATGGAAGCCGACGGCCTGATCACCCGGACGGTCTACGCCGAGGTTCCTCCGAAGGTGGAATACAGCCTGACCGAGCGGGGGCGGTCCCTCGATCCGGTCATCCGCGCGCTGAAGACCTGGGGTGATCTGCACGCGGAATTGGCAGATACGACTCAAAACGCCGCCTGATTGGGCAAACCGGTGCCGAATATGGGCGCGACCACATAACCGGATCTTTATGACTTGGCCGGAAGGTGGCGCATCTCCTGCCGGACGGTTCCAGAACTTCCGATGCCGATCCTCGCCTCGCTCCGCGCCCGCATCCTGGCGGTGGCGCTCGCCCCGTGCCTCGCCTTCGCGGGGGCGGCGGGCCTCGCCGTGTCGGACCAGTGGGCGCGCCGCGCCGAGATGGGCCGGGTGGAGGGCCTGGTCGGCCTCGCCTCCCGGATCAGCGCCTTCGTGCACGAGGCCCAGCGGGAGCGCGGCGCCTCGAGCCTGTTCCTGGGCGCGAAGGGCGCGCAGTTCGGCCCGGAACTGGCGGCCCAGCGCGTGCGCACCGACGCGGCCCTCGCCGGGCTTCCCGAGGCCATGAAGGCCGCGACGGGCTTCGGGCCGGTCTTCCAGGCGCGCGGTGAGGGCTTCGCGCGGGCGCTCACCGGGCTGGCCGCGCAGCGCCGGGCGGTCGACGCCCTGACGGCGGCCCCGCCGCAGGCCGTGGCCTACTACACGGGCCTGATCGGGGAGGGGCTCGGCCTGGTGCGGGCCATGGGCGGCGCGATCGACGAGGCCGGCCTCGCCGCCCGGGCGAACGCCTACGCGGCCTTCCTGGCGCTGAAGGAGGCCGCCGGCCAGGAGCGGGCCGCCGCCTCGGCGGTCTTCGCCTCCGGCACCCTCGACCTCGCGGCCGCCCGCCGCCTCGCGACCCTCGCGGCCGACCAGGCGACCTATGCCGGCCTGTTCCGGGCCGGCGCCGAAGCGGGGCAGGCGAACCTGCTCGACGCCGCGGAGGCGACCGAGCCGTCCCGCGCGGTCGCCCGCCTGCGCGCGGGCGTGCAGGAGACGATGCCGGGGACACCCCCGGCCTTCCGCGACGCGCCGGGGTGGTTCCGCCTCGCCACGCAGCGGATCGACGCCCTCAAGGGCGTGGAGGATCGGCTCACCGCCGACCTGGTGGCGGCCGCGGGGGCGGCGCACGCCCGCGCCGAGCGGATGCTGGCCCTCTGGGCCGCCGGCGGGCTCGCCCTGTTCGCCCTCTCGGCCGGCCTCGCGGTCTGGCTCGGCACGGCCATCGCCCGGCCGCTCTCCCGGATGGCCGGGGTGCTGACCGCGATCGGCCGGGACGCGGGCACGGCCGACCTGACCATCCCGACCGGCGGGCCGCGCGAGGTCCGGGCGATCGCCGCGGCCGCCCTGGCGTTCCGCGACAGCGTCGCCGAGCGCCGGGCGGCCCGGGCCGCGCAGGAGCGGCTCGCCGCCGAGACCGCGGCGGCCCAGCGCGCGGCCGCCCTCGGCCTCGCCGACAGCTTCGAGCGCCAGGTCGGCGGGATCGTCGAGGCCGTCTCGGCGGCGGCGGCCCAGCTGGAGGCCTCCGCGCACGGGATGGCGCGGGCCGCCCAGGACACGACCGATCTGAGTCGGGCGGTGGCGGTGTCGGCCGATTCGGCCGCCCGCTCGGCCGACACGGTGGCGGCGGCCACCGAGGAGCTCACCGCCTCGGTCCGGGAGATCGGCGTGCAGGTCGGGTCCTCGGCGGACCTCGCGGCGAACGCCACGCGGAGCGCCGACGGCATGGCCGGGGAAGTCCACCGCCTCGCCCAGGCGGCCGGCAGCATCGGGGAGATCGTCGCGATCATCTCGCAGATCGCCGGCCAGACCAACCTGCTGGCGCTCAACGCCACCATCGAGGCGGCCCGCGCCGGGGAGGCCGGCCGCGGCTTCGCGGTGGTGGCCGCCGAGGTCAAGACGCTCGCGGAGCAGACCGCCAGGGCCACCGAGGAGATCGCCGGCAAGGTCGCGGAGATCACCGGATCGACCGAGGCCTCGGTCCGGTCGATCGGCGGCATCACGGCGGTGATCCGCGACCTCGCGCGGATCGGCGCCGAGATCGCCGCCATGGTCGAGCAGCAGGGGGCGGCCACCGCGGAGATCGCCCGGACCACCGCGCAGACCTCGCAGGACACACGCGGCGTCTCGGGCCACATGGCCGGTGTCGGCGCGGCGGCCGGCACGGCGAGCCAGGGCTCCGCCCAGGTGCTGCGGGCGGCGGCCGACCTGTCCCGGCAGGCGGGCGACCTGCGCGGCGCCGTCGAAGGCTTCCTGGCCCGGGTCCGCGCGGCCTGAAGAGAGGCTTCCGGCGGGTCGAGCCCCCTGGCGGCGTCGGGAACCGTCTCGGCGCGAGGCGGCCCGGGGAACCGATGACGGGCTTGCGGCCGCCACGACACGCCGCGCTCCCTGGGCGGCACGGCGATCCAGGGCTTCGAGGCCGAACGAGCCCACCGCCACGAAGGCTCCGCGCCGGCCGCGAGAGGGCACGGGGACGGTGCACGCCCGGAACCCCGGGGCTTCAGCGCGGGATCCGGGCCGGATCGCCTCCGGGTTTCCGGCCCCGTCGGGAATCAGTCGGGAATCGCGAAACCGATCGACAGACACAGGGCCGCGACGGCCGTCAGGGCCATGGCGGCCTGACGGACCTGACGCCAGCGCGCGCTGCGCGCGCGCTCCTCCGGGCTGGCGCCGAGCTGGAGCTCGTCGTCGAAGCCCGTCACGAAGGATTCGAAACTCGGGAAGGCGCGCCGCGCGAGCCAGATCCACACGCCGACGGCGATCAGGCCGAGGACCCAACCGCCGTAGGTAAACGCATCGTCCAACATCCGGCGCAGCCCTCGAGACGACGCCCCCCTCGCGACTTATTCTACGGGAAGTTGCGAAGATTGCCTAGGCGGAAGAAGGGCTTCCGGTGGCGGTTCCGTGTTTCCGAACGTGTCTCGCCGGGACCGATCGGGTGCCGGTCCGGCCGCGTCCCCGTCGCGCGTCCGTCACGGCCCCGGCGGGTTCCTGTCGCTCCCCTGTCAGTCTCTTGTCAGTCTCTCTCGCGGCCGAGGGCGTAGAGGGTGATGGCGGCGGCGTTCGAGACGTTGAGGCTGCGGATCGCGCCCGAGAAAGGGATCCGGGCCAGGACGTCGCAGCAGCCCCGGGTCCGCTCGCGCAGGCCCTTGCCCTCGGCACCCAGCACGATCACCAGCGGCCGCGCGATCGTCAGCGCGTCGAGGCTCTCGGGCGCGTCCGAATCGAGGCCGACCCGGGTGAAGCCGCGCTCGCCCAGGGCGATCAGGGCCTCGGCGAGGTTCCGGACGGTCACGAAGGGCACGTGCTCCAGGCCGCCGGAGGCGGATTTCGCCAGGACTCCGGTGGCGCCCGGCGCGTGGCGCGCCGTGGTGACGATCCCGGCGACCCCGAAGGCCGCGGCGGTGCGCACGATCGCCCCGACATTGTGCGGGTCCGTGATCTGGTCGAGCGCCAGCAGCAGCGCGTCGGCGGGCAGGTCGTCGAGGCCGGGCGCGGGCAGGGGCTCGGCCTCCAGGTACAGGCCCTGGTGGACGGCGTCCGGCCCGAGCAGGCGGCCGATGTCGCTCGGCCGCACCAGCTCCGGGGTGATCCGCACGGCGCCGCCGAACTCGGCCTCCAGCCGCGCGGCCGCGTTCTCGGTGGCGAGCAGCCGGTGCAGGCCGCGCTGGGCGTTGCCCAGGGCCTGCACCACGGGATGCCACCCGTAGAGCACGGTCGGCCCGTCGCCGCCCTCCTCCCACGGGCGGGACGCCCCGCCCGGGCGACCTCCGGACCGGGGGGCGGGGCGCCGGGGCCCGTGCGGGCGGGGCCGGGCGGGGCGTCCGCCGGGCGGCCGGGCGTCGTCGCGGCGATCCGTCATCGGGCCGCGATCGGCAAAGGGGCCCTGGGTCGGGCGAGGCTGGGTCGGGCGAGGCTGGGCCAGACGAATTCGGGCAAGGGGGGCATCGGCGCGCTCTTCTCTGAGGGCCCTGTCGGAAGGAGCCGAGAAACCGGGCGGCATCGCGCGCGTCAAGCCGGCATCACACCGGGAACTGCCGGCAGCCCTCGGGGATCCAGGGCCAGGACGATTGACGGAGCGCGCCGGCACGGCACCGGATTCCGTCGCCGACCCGTCAAGTCGGGACGGTCCTCCCGCGTAGGAATGTGGAAAACGAACTCATATTCCCTTTGTGACCTGTGCATGTGCGGGCGCGACACGGTCGTTCGTCAGAACGAACGGGCTGGTCCGCAGTAGGAAGATTATCTGGGAGAATCTCTCAGAGAGTCAGTTCAGCAAGTTATATGGGGTGGCGAATTCCGCATCTGTGCCAGGGCCTTGGCCTGCATTCGCGCATTCGACTCTGCGCCGGCCCGCATCGGACTCTGCGTCGCGGCGTATCCGATTCTGCGCCCGGACGGCCGGTCGGCGTATCGGAATCTGCGCGGCGGCGTATCCGATTCGGCGCGAATCCGGGCCCGGAGCGGTGAATAACGGGGACGGACACCGAGCGGTCCCGCGTATCGGACTCTGCGTGGGATCGCCGGGGGAGCGGGGCCCGTATCGAACTCTGCGCGTGCCGGCCCGGGAGCCGGCCGTGAAGGGAGCAGTGTCGGCCCGCTTTCCGGCGCGTCCCCGCGACCGGGGAAGCGTGGATTGCCGGGACAAGGCCGATCGGACGGGGGCCGCGGCGGGCGAATCGTGGCATGGCAGGATCGGGCCGTCCGTCCGCCTGGCGGATCGACGGCCCGTGTACCGCGGGCCGAGGGGCGATGAGCATCGAGGAGAAGATCGCCGGGATCCACGACCCGGACCTGCGGGCCGAGATCGAGGCGGCGCGCGGCGGCTTCCTGTTCGCGCAGATCGTCGAGCACGTCCTGCACCGTCAGCGCGAGCGCGATGCCCAGGCCGCCCTCCTGGGGGAGGAGGAGAGCCGCCGGGCCGGGCTGTCCCGCGACCAGCGCCGCCGCGACGCGGTGCGCCTCGTGATCGAGAACGAGCCGGCCGTCCCGTCGAGCCTCCAGCACATCCACTCGGTCCTGGCGCTGTGCGGCCTGCCCTACCGGGACCCCGGGCCGGTGCGGGAATTCTCCCGCAGCTACGGCCGCAACTCGCTCAACCTGATCGCCGGCCGGATCAAGGACCCGGAGACCGGCGCCTTCGAGCCCCAGGGGCTGCCCTACGGCCCGAAGGCCCGGCTGGTGCTGCTGCACCTCTGCACCGAGGCCGTGCGCCAGCGCAGCCCCACCGTGAAGGTGGCCGAGACCCTGTCGGGCTTCATGCGGGAGATGGGCTTCGCGGTCACGGGGGGCGAGCGGGGCACCATCCGCCAGTTCAAGGAGCAGCTGAACCGGCTGGCCGCCTGCTCCATGCAGATCGGCCTCTGGGACGGGCGCGACAGCGCGACCACCCTCAACGTCCCGCCGTTCCGCAGCCTGGAACTGTGGCGCCCCCGCGCCGGGGAGGGGGACGACGAGGCCGGCCGCACGGTGCGCTTCGATCCCGAATTCTACGAGACCCTGATCCGGCACGCCCTGCCGGTGGACCTGCGGGCGGCCCGGGCCTTCTCGGGCTCGGCGCGCAAGCTCGACCTGCTGTTCTGGACCGGCTACCGCCTGCGGTCCCTGCAGCGGCCGCTCCGCCTGACCTGGGCCAACCTCCACGCGCAGTTCGGGGCCGAGAACGCCTCGATCCGCAGCTTCCGCCAGGCGTTCAAGGCCGATCTCGCGCATCTGCGCGAGGTGTTTCCGCGGCTGCCGCTGGTGCTCGACGACGGCGGGCTGACCCTGCACCCGGCCGATCCCAGCACGCTGCTCGTGCCGCCTCGCCCTGCGGCTAAGGGAATACGGAAACGCCTCAAGGAATAGAACAGGGATCGCTGCCTCTCATTCCCTCAGGGAATGGCTGCCTGACGGAATATGTGACGGCGGCTATTCCCTGAATGGCGCGGAATGAGATATGTGTTCCGTCCGCCTGGAAGGAACATCACGTGGCCCTGTCGGATTCCGAGATCGCGGCGCGGCTCGCCGCGCTGCGACGCCAGCGCGAGGCGCTCGATCGGGAGATCGCCGATCTCGTCCTCTACCAGGAACTCGGCCGCCGGCTCGCGGCCGGCGGAGCGGACGCGCGGCCGGACCCGGCCCCGAAGCCCGATCCGCCGGCAGGGCCACGCCGAGACCCGGCCGACGAGCCGCCGCGGGGGCGGGACGTACGGGACGTCCTAGAGGCCCGGTCCGGATCGCTTGCCGACGCGGCGGGCGCGGCCCCCGGGCACTGGGGCGCGCGGGCCGGTCCGGCGGCGCGGTCCGCGGGGGCGCCCGGTCCCGTCGGCGCCGCCGGACCGATCCCGCCGGCGATCGCCTTCACGGAGGACGCAGCCGGCGCCCGCCGCTACGGCCGGGCCGTGGTGCAGGCGGCCTGCGCGGCGATCGCGCGGGCGGGCCGGCCGCTGCACGCGGCCGAGATTTTGGAGGTGCTCGCCGGGCAGGGCTTCACCCTTCCCGGCCGGGATCCGGTGGCGGCCCTGAACACGCGCCTGTGGAAGCGGTCCGGGCCGGGCGGCCCCCTGAACCGGGTCGCCGAGGCCACCTACGCCCTGGCATCCATCCCGGGATCCGCCCCGGCATGGCCGGGACCGGAGCCCGCCTGAGGGGCGCCGGTCACGAAGACGTGAGGCCGGACCCCGCCGGCTCCCCCCTATTGGGGGGGCGCCGCGACGGGCGATCTGCTTGGCTGCGCGCCGGCAGACGGCGTCCCGGCCGGGGAGGACGTGCATGAACAGGATCGGCCGTGATCGGATGATCGGGCGGGCGCGATGACCGCGGCGCTCGCCGCGCCGGCCACGCAGGTCTGCGCCTTCATGCTCGGCTGCGCGCTGGTCCACGTCGCCCGCGGCCACGCCGATCTGATCACGCGGCTCCTCGCCGTCACGGCGGTCGGCGCGGCCGTGCTGGTGCTTCTCGTCGCGTCCCTCGACTACGCGCCGGAAGGCGGAACCTTCGACGAGGTCACCGTCTACGCGGCCTCCTGATCCGGGCCGCCCGATCCGGCCGCTTGGCCCATCAGGGGCCGCTCAGTTGACCAGGCAGAAGCCCTGACCGGTGCCGATCCGGCGCTCCTGCGCGCACCAGGGCTTGGACGCGCCGGGGCCGGTCGCCGGAACCTTCAGGCTGGCGGTCGTCTGCGCGGGGTCGGCGGCGGTGCCGCGGAGGGTGAGGCTGCCGACGGGCACCCGGCCGGGCGCGGGCCGGAGCGCGACCGGATCGGAGCCGGCCTCCGCTCGCGATCCCGGCGCGACCGCGCCGTCCGGTGCCGGGAGCGCGGGGCTCGCCGCCACCGGTTGCACCGGGTCGGGCGGGCTCAGGGTCGCGAGGCCGGGCATGTCCTGCGCCGCCGCGGCGCCGCACAGGACCAGGCAGGCGGCCGAGGCCGCGAGGAACCTGATCATCGACGAAGCTCCTGACGAGAACCATTCCGCCGGCCGGTCCCGCGGGCCGGACCTGCCGTGAGGCTGAGTCTGGCCTCCCGCTCGTTAAAGGGGCGCGAAGATTCAGGATTAACCGGTTTTGAAGATCGCCGTCTCCCCGGAGGCGGACAGCCTTGACGGCCCGCGCGGCGGGCCGCCGTCGTCCGGGAATGGAGGCCCGGCGACCGGGTGCGGACGCGGCGCGGAGCCGCTCCCGATCGCGCCGGGAACGGCTCCGCGCCGTCGTTTCGGGCCGTCGGTTCGGGCCGTGTCGCCGCGAACCGCCCCGGGTGGGCGGCGCGCCCTCCGCCCGACGGGTCTCGCCGCCGGCGGAGGGCGCCAGGGCCCTCAGTGCGCCAGGGCCCTCAGTGCGCCGGGGCCGCCACCGCGGCGGCGAGCCGGTCGTGCGGGACACCCGACCCGCCCACCACGGCGATCCGGCTGCCGCCGGCGCTGCGCCGGCTCGCCCAGTCGCCGATCATCTCCAGGCAGGTGTGGTCGATGGCCGCGAGGTTGTCGGTGGCGAGGCGGACCTCGCCGCCCGCGGGGGTCCGCTCCAGGGCCGCCGTGAGGCTCGGCAGCTGCAGGAAGGTCGCCGCCCCCGACAGGCGCAGCTCCGGCACGCCGGGCACTTCGGGGGCCGCCGCGTGCTCGATCCGGAGCCGTCCCTTGCGCAGGCTCGGCAGGGCCTGGATCAGGCTCAGGGCGAGGCCGGTGAGCACCCCGGTGAGCAGGTCCACCGCCACCACGGTGGCCATCGTGGCGAGCCAGATCGCCGCGGTCAGCCAGCCGTAGCGGGCCTGCAGGTGCAGGGCGTGGGCCGGGCTCGCCAGCCGCCAGCCGGTGACCACCAGGATGCCGGCGAGGCTCGCGGTCGGCACCAGGGCCAGCAGCCAGGGCAGCGCGAGCAGGAACGCCAGGATCCAGGTCCCGTGCATCACCGTGGCGGCGCGGCTCACGGCGCCCGCCTGCACGTTGGCCGAGGAGCGCACGATCACCCCGGTCATCGGCAGCGCGCCGACGAGCCCGCAGATCAGGTTGCCGATGCCCTGCGCGCCGAGTTCCCGGTTGAACTGGGTGCGGGGACCGTCGTGCATCCGGTCGACGGCGGCCGCCGAGAGCAGGCTCTCGGCGCTGGCGATCACCGCGATGACCAGGGCCATGATCAGGATCTCGGCCTCGGCGAGGCGCGCCCAGGATTCGGCCGCCGGCAGGGCGAGGCCGGAGAACAGGGCCTCCGGCACCGCCACGCGCTTGACGGCGAGATCCCCGAATCCCGCCACGAGGCTGCCCGCCAGCACGCCGACGAGCGCCCCGGGCAGGAGCCGGAGCCGCGCCGGGCGCAGCCGCTCCCAGGCGATCATCGCCGCGATGGTGATCCCGCCGACGATCACGGCCCCGGTGCGGTCGCCCGTGCCGCTGACGAAGTTGAAGAACGCGGCCGGGATCGCCACGAGGTTGTCGAGGCCGCTCGCCCGGGGGAGGGCGTCGGTCAGGACGTGGATCTGGGCCAGCACGATCAGGATCCCGATGCCGGCCAGCATGCCGTGCACCACGGCCGGCGAGATCGCCCGGAACCAGCCGCCGACCCGCAGGGCGCCGGCGACGAGCTGGACGAGGCCCGCCACCACCAGGACGGGACCCAGGGCGTCGAGACCGTGCGCCTGCACGAACCCGTAGACAATCACGGCGAGCCCGGCGGCGGGCCCGCTGACCTGGAGCGGCGAGCCGGCGAGGAGGCCGACCACGATGCCGCCGACGATGCCGGTGATGAGGCCGCGCTCCGGCGGCACGCCGGACGCGATGGCGATGCCCATGCACAGGGGCAGCGCCACCAGGAAGACCACCACGGAGGCGGGCAGGTCCCGGGCGAGGCTCGCCCGGACGGCGCCGTCCGGGGCGAGGGCGCTCTGCAGGCTCGTGGTCAGGCGGCCGGGGGCGCGCATGGTCAGGCCGCCTGCAGGCGGCTGCTGGCGGAGGAATCCTGCGCCACGGGCATGTCGGCCCCGGCGATCGGCCGGAATTGTCCGCTCGCGCCGTCGTAGGCCAGGAGGGCACCGGTCTCGATCTCGAAGAACCAGCCGTGCAGCCGCAGGGAGCCCTTGGCCAGGGCGGCGGCGACGCTCGGATGGGTGCGCAGGTTGGCGAGCTGGACCACCACGTTCTCCAGGGCCAGGGCGTGGTGGCGGGCCTGGGCGTCCATCCCCTCGGGATAGGCCTCGCAGACGATCCGCTCGGCGGCCTCGGCGTGGCGCAGCCAGGCCGCGACGCTGGGCATCCGCTTGAGCAGGTCCCGGTTCATCAGCCCCTTCATGGCGCCGCAATCCGAGTGGCCGCAGACCACGATGTCGCGCACGCCGAGGGCCACCACGGCGTACTCGATCGCCGAGGAGACGCCGCCGACCACGTCGGAGGCCGGGGGCACGATGTTGCCGGCGTTGCGGCAGACGAACAGGTCTCCGGGCCCCGCCTGGGTGATGTGCTCGGGCGAGACCCTGGAATCCGCGCAGGCGATGATCAGCGCGCTCGGGTGCTGACCGTCGCGCACCAGCTGCTGGTACATCTGCCGCTGGCCGGGGAAGACGCTGCCCTGGAAGCTGGCGATGCCCTGGATGAGGTTGTTCATGAAGGGTCCCTGAGGCCGGGAGAACCGGAAGGCGAGAACGGGGAAGGGCGATGCGCCGGAGCGCGCAGCGGTGTTCGGTCGGCTCCGCCCGGCCGGAGGGGCCGGGCGGCGGGTCTCGGTGTCGGGTGACGTGTCGGGTGTCGCGTCGGAGGCCCGGCCTCCGAAGTCTCAGCGACGGACCCGGCGGCGCTCCGCGGTTCCGGAGGCCCAGTGCGGGTCGACGACCTGGCCGCGCGCCACGGTGGCCCCGGCCCTGTCGTGAACCATCGGCGCCCCGAGGAGCTGCCCGGACCCGGAGCGCTGCGAGTGCAGCGAGCGCGGGTCGTGGTGCGGGTCGTTGATGTAGGAGCTCATGTGGCCGCCGCCGGCGGCCTGCCGGCTCCCGCCGCCGCCTTCGCCCGCCTGCGCCGCCAGGGGCGCTCCGAGGATCCCGGCCAGGAGGGCGAGGCCGAAGGCGGGACCGGCCGCGCGGCCGCGAACCGGGAGATGTCGGGACTGGGTGCGGGACTGGATCATGGCGTTTCCTCGCTGTTCGACTTGTGGCGAGGGACACCGCATCCCTGCCGATAAGTCGACCCTAGTCTACATTTTCGGAATAGCGTGTGCGCATCGGCACATTGTATCGACGAAAGCTTTAATCCGTGGCGTAAGTACTATCGTGTGCGTCCGCGCACGTCTTTGTCCATCTTGATAGAGGGGCCGGGATTAAGGACAGATCTGGCGCCGACGGCGCGGGTCCGCGGCGCGCAGGGCCGCGCGGCCGCCCTCGCACCGCGGACGCGCGCGCTGTCGGGTGCGGTCGGGTGCGGTCGGGACGACGGTCGCCCGGGCCGGAGCGGGGTCAGGCCCGTCCGGTGTGGAGACGCGCCGCGGGCAGGGGATTGGCCGCCACGTAGACGAGGCCGCCGGCCTCGTAGGTGAGGCTGGCCGTCCTGCCTCCGGCGAGGCCCCGCTCGAGCAGGCGGGTGCCGAACCCCTTCCGCGACGGCGAGACGACCGGCGGGCCGCCGCACTCGCGCCAGGTCAGCCGCAGGGTCTCGGTGTCGGGACCCGCCTCCACCGTCCAAGCCAGCGCGGCCCGCCCGCCCGGAACCGACAGGGCGCCGTGCTTGACCGCGTTGGTGCACAATTCGTGCAGGATCATCGTGAGCGCGAGGGCGCCCTCGGGCGGCAGCCGCAGGTCGGGGCCGTCCAGGGTGATGCGCGGGGTGTTCGCACCCGGAGCGTCCCGTTCCGCAGGGTCACGATCCGAAGTCTCCCGACCGGAGGAATCCCGGTTCGACGGATCGCCGCCCACGGGGTCCGGACCCAGGAAGGGCCGCACCGCCTGGGCGGCGATGCCGCGCAGATCCGCGCTCGCCCAGCTCTCGCGGGTCAGGATGTCGTGGGCGCGCGACAGGGCGAGGAGCCGCGCCTCGAAGGCGTCGCGCCCGGCCGCCGCGCCGGCGCCCAGATTCTTCAGGCTCTGCGCCGCCATCGCCTGCACGGTGGCGAGGGTATTCTTCACCCGGTGATTGAGTTCGTCGATCAGCAGCCGGTGGGTCTCGGCGCGCCGGGCCCGCTCGTCCGCCGCCGCCGCGAGGGCGTCGGCGATCGTCGCGCCCTCGCGCACGAGGGAGCGGGGCAGCGTCGGCAGGGGCTGGTCGCGGCCCAGGGTCTCGGCGGCGGCCGCCAGATCCAGCAGGGGGCGGGCGATCAGGCCGGCGAGCAGCCACGCGAGCAGCGCCGCCGCGAGGGCCACCGCGCTGCCCGCCGCCAGGATGCCCCCGCGCAGGGCCGCCACCGAGGTGAGGGCCCGGTCGGCCGTCTGCCGCACCACCACCTGCCAGCCGAGGCCCGGATAGTCGCGGTGGCCGGCCGTGGACGCGCGGGCGCTGAGATACGCGGCGCCGTCCGGCCAGGGGCCGACCCGGCTCGTGCCCTCCGGATCGAGGGGCCGGCCGCCCGCCAGGACCGAGCGGGGCAGGGGGGCGCCCTGCAGGGCGGGCGGCCCGAGGAGCACGGTGCCGTCGCGGGACAGGATCAGGATCTCGGCGCCCTGGCGGTGGCCCCGGAGGCCAGCCTCGAGGATGCGGGCCATGTCGCGCGCCCAGGTCCAGTCGAGATGGGCGGCCAGCACCCCGAGGACGCGGCCGTTCGGCGCCCGCACCGGCGCCGCGACGTCGAGGAGCCGCAGGGGCTCGCGCGACGCCGCGCGCGCGGCGGCCTCGTCCGGGGGCATCAGCGCCTCGAGGAGCTTGGCCGGGTGCACGTCGCCCACGTAGGGGCCCGCGCGGCCGCCGCGGAAATAGTCGCGGCCGGAGACGTCGGCGCCCTCCAGGGCGCCGGTGCTGGTGACGGAGAAGCGCCCGTCGGCGTCGATCAGCCCGATGATCGAGTAGGCCGGGTAGGTCGCCTGGAGCCGCTCCATCACGGCGCGCTTGGCGGCCGTTCCGGTCCCGGGATCGCGCAGACTGTCCGAGGCGGCGGCGATCTGGATGTCGCGCCAGCGCTCGAACATCCCGATATCGAGGCCCCGGGCCATCTGACCGGCGATCTCGGCGAGCTGGCCGCCGACCTCCGCCTCGAGCCGTCGGGTCGCCTCGCGGCTCACCAGGGCGGCGAGCGTCAGGGTCGTCAGGAAGCTGAGCGTGCCGAAACCCAGGGCCAGCACGACGCGCAGCCGCGGCGCGCGCCACCGGTCACGCCATCCGCCGCGGCGGCCGGTCCTGTCCGCGGGGCCGGCGCAGGGCGCCGCAAGGGATTCCGATCGCGCGACCGCTTGCATCCGATCTCCCTGGGATCGGCCGGCTCCCGGTGGAGGGAGATCGTGCCCGCGATCCCGTCTCAGCACGCGGGGCAGGCCTCAGCAAGGCGGAAACGGGCCTCGGCGATGCAGAATTTCTATCGGGAGTTGCAAATCTGCACCCCGTCGTCCCCCGGCGTCTGGGTGCGGTCCGGGCTGCCGGCCGGGGCCTCAGTCCTCGAGAAGGGCGTGGGCCGCCCGGACCAGGAGCCCGCCCGGCCGGCGCAGGGCGTCGAGCACCGAGAAGTGCTCGGCCCCGGGGACCGGCAGAAGGGAGCCGGGGGCGTGGGCCGCCGCCCGCAGGGCGTGCAGGTTGCGGGCGTCGTGGATCAGCGCCGGCAGTTCGCGGGAGCCGTAGGCGATGCAGAGCGGCTTCGCGATCACCGGGAGCCGCAGGGGCGACAGGGTCTCGATCTCGCCGTCGGTGAGGCTCAGCTTGGCGTCCAGGGAGGTCTGGCGGATCGGCGCGAGGTCGTAGACGCCGGAGATCGCCAGACCCGCCGCCACCGCCGGATGGCCGAGCTGCATCGCGGTGAGCAGCCCGCCCGCCGACCAGCCCGACAGGATCAGGGGACCGCGGATCCCGCGCGCGGTCCCGTGGGCGGCCAGCCAGTCGAGGGCCGCGCCGATCTCCGCCACGATCCGGGAAAGGCCCGCCTCCGGCGCCAGGGTGTAGCCGACCATCGCCACCGACCAGCCGGCGGCGTTCGGGCCCTCCGCGAAGCAGGCGAACAGCTCCCGGGCGCCCCGCTGCCAGTAGCCCCCGTGGATGAAGACCAGGCAGGGCGCCGCCGCGTCCCGCGCCGGGTAGAGGTCGAGGGCGTTGCGGGCGCCGGGGCCGTAGGGCACGTCGAGGCCGGCCGGATGCGCCGCCCGATAGGCGGCCGAGGCCGCGTCCCGGGCGGCCACCTGGGCGGCGCTGTCGGCCACCGCGCGGGTGTTGTCGTAGCAGGCGTCCCGCGCCTCCTGCGCGAGGATGTCCCAGCGGCGGCGCGGATCCGCGGGGGTCGGATCGTCCAGGCGGAACTCCAGCACCATCGTGTCCGTCTCGGGCCGCTGCGGTCGCCCGCACCATGGCAGGCGGCCGGGCCCGGGTCGAGGCGGTTCAGAAGCCGGGCGTGGCACCCGGGACGGTGCCGCCGTAGCCCCAGCCCGTGAGCGGCGGCGCCGCGACCCGCTCGCGCGTCGCCGGCGCGACCGTGCGGGCGAGGGGCCGGGGCCGCTGCCAGACCCGCCAGAGCGGACGGTCGCGCGCCGCCATGCGGGCGAGGGTCAGGTCCATGTCGGAGGCCGCGCGGTGATGCGGTCGCCCGGCGGGGCGCGCGGCCTGCCGGCGGGCCTCGGCCGGGGCGGCCAGCAGCAGGGCCGTCGGCAGGAGGAGCGTCGGCAAGAGGAGCGTCGACAGGAGGACGGCGAGGATCGGGGCGGGACCGGGACGCATGGTCGGGGCTCCGGGACGAGCGGGCCGAAGGGGCCCTACCCGGCGGCTACGCCCGAACGTCGTCCCGGTTCCGGGTCTGCGCCGCCGGGCGCCGGGCATTGCCCTGGATCCCCGGAAGGCCGAGAACTCCGGCGGATGCCGCGCCCCTCCGAAACCGATTCGGGAGGGGCGGTGTGCCGGCCGCGGCCCGGCCAAGACCTAGCCAAGACCTAGCCAAGACCTAGCCAAGACCCAGCCAAGACCTGGCCAAGACCCAGCCAAGACCTCCCCAAGGCCTCCCCACGACATGGGATCCATGACAGAGTCCGCACAGACCGCCACGCCGCGCCCCGGCACGCCCGATCCGGCGGCGCTGCTCGCCGCGCTCGTCGCCTTCGACACGGTGAGCGCCCGCTCGAACCTGCCTCTGATCGACTGGGCGGAGGCCTATTGCCGCGACCTCGGCGCCGCGGTCGAGCGGGTGCCGGATCCGACGGGCCGGAAGGCGGCGCTGCTGGTCAGCGTCGGGCCTTTCGAGACGCGCCCCGGCTACGTGCTCTCCGGCCACAGCGACGTGGTGCCGACCGACGGCCAGCCCTGGTCGTCGGACCCGTTCGTCCTGCGGGAGGAGGGCGGGCGGCTCTACGGGCGCGGCACCTCCGACATGAAGGGGTTCCTCGCGGTCTGCCTCGCGCTCCTGCCCGAGATGGTCGCGGCGGAACTCGCCACCCCGATCCACATCGCGATCTCGTACGACGAGGAGATCGGGTGCCTCGGCGTGCGCCCGCTGATCGCCCGGATGCTCGAGCGCGTGCCGCGGCCGCTCGGCTGCTTCGTGGGCGAGCCGACCGGAATGGACGTGGTGGTCGGCCACAAGGGCAAATCGGCCGCCCGCCTCACCTTCCGCGGCAAGGCCAGCCACTCGGCCCTGGCGCCCCAGGGGGTCAACGCGGTCGAGTACGCCGCCCGCTTCATCGAGCATGTCCGCCTGTCGGCGGAGGCCATCGCCCGGGACGGCGCCCGCGACGCGCTCTACGACGTGCCCCACACCACCGGCCTGTCGAGCGTGGTCCGGGGCGGATCGGCGCTCAACATCGTGCCCGACAGCTGCAGCGTCGAGTTCGAGTACCGGGCGATCGGCGCGGACGATGCCGCCGCGCTGGCGGCGTCCGCGATCGCCTACGCCACCGGGACGCTGGCGCCGCTGATGCGGGCCGGCGATCCGGCCTGCGGCGTCGCGGTCGAGCCGCTGATCGATTATCCGGGCCTCGACACCGATCCGGAGGCGGCGATCGTGACCCTGGCCAAGCGCCTCGCGGGCCGCAACGGCCACGCCAAGGTCTCGTACGGCACGGAGGGCGGGCTGTTCGAGCGGCTCGGCGGCGTGCCGGCCGTGGTGATCGGGCCGGGCTCGATCGCGCGCGCCCACCGGGCGGACGAGTACGTCACCCGCGACGAACTCGAGGCCTGCGCGGGCTTCGTGCGGCGGCTGATCGGCGCCTGCGTGACCGGCTCCGCGGCGGCGTCCCAGGGTGCGCTCCCGGGCTGAACCGGCCACCGCGCCGGTCGGGCGCGCCGCCGGTCCGCGGAGCGTCCGTCGCGCGGCGCGATCTCACCAGGGCGATCTCACCAGGGGATGCGGCCGAAGCGGTCGACCAGCCGCCGGTACTCGGCCTCGCTCTCGGCCCTCGACGTCCCGCCCTGGCCGACATCCGAGCTTCCGGAGCCCGGATGCACGAGGCGGCACACCAGCGGCAGGACGAAGCCGTGGCGCGCGAGCTGCACGTTGGGGCCGCCGAGCTGGAGGACGTTGGCGAGCCACGGGCGGACCAGGGAAGCGTGCTGCAGCGTGACGGGCGCCGTCGCCTCGACGAGGTGGGCGCGGCGCAGGCCGGTCTCGGCGAGGCGGCCGAGCCACTCGTTGTCGTAGTGCCACTTCGCGGCCGGGCTGATCGCGCCGACCTGCGCGAAAGTGGCCCGCCGCATCAGCCAGCCCGACGGCGTCGCGAAGTCGTTGATCCGCACCACCTCGCCGGCCTCGTCGGTCTCGAGCTGCGTCGAGGAGACGAAATCGAAGCGGTCCAGGGCGCGGACGGCGACGCCCAGATAGGGCGGCAGCCAGCGATCGTCGTCCTCGAGGAAGCCGACGAGGTCCCAGCTGTCGTCGACGGCGGCGATGGCGGCGTTCAGCGCGGGGATCTGGCCCTTGCGCGCGCCGCGCGCGAAGGTGACCTGCGGGTGCGCGGCGAGCCGTGCCGGGATCTCGGTCCCGGGATCGGTCCCGACGAAGAAGTGGATCGTCGCCGGCCGGTCGAGCTCCTGGGCGTTGGCGCTCGCGATCGCGTGCTCCAGGAAGTACGGGCCGGCCTCTCCGGCCAGGGTCGAGGGTTTGAGCCGCGACGGCGTGATGATCGCGATTCGCATGGTCAAGGCTCGCCGGTTCTGCGGATACGGTTTGCGGTCCGGTTCCCCCGATCTGCGCGCCGTCACGCGTGATCACCGCGCGTCGACCGAGAGAGACTTGCAGAACTGGAGCCGAGACGGGACCGTGCCTGTCAAGTCTCGGACGATCGGTTCGGGTAGAGTTCAATAATGATCGAAAAAGTTTCGAGTTACTGTATACATCGCGATCGATCGGTCGGCCGAGAATCGATCCGAAATTCTGAAAATTTCCGGTGTTCCATTATTTTCGCGAAACGGCTTGAATCATTGTTGCCGCGATGCCACCCTCGCTCGAAGAAGCGCGGCATGCCGGGCGGCAGAGTCACTCCCGGCCGGCACCGGCCCGTCGCGGAGGAAACCTTCGCGCCGCTCGCGGCTTGGATCAGCGCCTTGGATCACCGCCTTGGATCAGCGGTCCGCACCGGGCCGGGTTGAGGGAGACCCTTCAGAGCATGGCCAGCCTCAGCGTCGCGATCGCGTTCGGCGTCCGCCTGCTCCTCGTGCTGCTGTTCCTGCCGTTCAGCGCCCTCGACAAGATCCTGAACTTCAGGGGCGCGGTCGGGCAGGCGCGGCAGGCCGTGCACGCCACCGCGCCCGCGGCGGCGCTGATCCTGATCGGGCTCTGCGTCGAGATCGGGATGTCGCTGTGCATCCTGACCGGGACCGCCGACCGGGCCGCCGCCTTCGTGCTCGCCGGCTATTGCGGGGTGACGGCGCTGCTGTGGAAGCAGTTCTGGGTGCCGGGGGATTTCTGGGCCGGGGGCAGGGGCCGCGAGCTGTTCTGGGACTTCCTGAAGAACTTCGCGCTGGCGGGCGGCTTCCTGCTCATCACCTTCGGCACCGGCGCCGGGACGGTCCAGGACTTCCTCGCCGATCCGCTCGGATCGACCCATCCCTACGCGATCGCCGACCGGGCCCGGCCGTAGCGGGGCGCGGTCTGCGGGGCTTGGCGCGGCGGGGCTTGGCGCGGCGGGGCCCTCAGCCCCTCAGAGCCCCTCAGCCCTTCGGCACGGTGGCTTCCATGGACGGGCGGCGCTCGAACTCCGCGTACCAGGCGGCGACCGCCGGGCGGCCCTCCCGCCACGCGAGATCGGGGAAGCGCAGGTCCAGGTAGCCGAGCGCGCAGCCCAGCGCGACCGTGCCGATATCCAGCGCCGGCATCCCGCCGACCAGGCTCTCGAACCGGTCCAGCGCCGCGCGGATCTTGCCGACCTGACCGGCTTCCCAGGCGTCCCAGCGGTGGGGCTCGGGACGCAGCACCCGCTCGTAGCGGGTGAGCAGCGCCGCATCGAGCAGGCCGTCGGCGAGCGCCTGCCGGGTCAGCGCGTCCCAGCGGGCGGCGCCCTCGGGGAACAGGCGCGGGCCGGCGGAGAGGTTGTCGAGATACTCGCAGATCACCCGGCTGTCGTAGAGGGCTGTGCCGTCCTCCAGCACCAGGGCGGGGATCTTGCCCAGCGGATTGTGGGCGGCGACCTCCGCGGAGGGGCCGGTCGGCGAGGCCCCCGCGACGGTGACGGCGATCCGGTCGATCAGTCCCGTCTCGTGGGCGAGGACCAGCACCTTGCGGGCGTAGGGAGAGGCGGGGGAGTAGAGGAGCTTCATCGGACCGTCCCGGTTTGGTCTCAGGCGCCGTGATCGCGGCGCCGGGACCTTGCACCGATACCGCGGGGAATCCAGTCCCCGGCGCCCCGCCGGAGGCTCAGACCTTCCGGGTCACCCTGGAGCCGGCATGGACCACCCGGCTGCGGCTCCGGCCCGGGCTCGGGCGTCGCACCCGCACCCGCTGGCGCCAGACGAGGATGGCGCTCGCCACCCGATCGAGGACGAGCATGCACAGGCTGCCGACGATGGCGAGCACGCAGGCGGCCCCGATCAGGACGCCCCAGATCCCGGGGGCCGGGATGATCATCAGGCACAGGAGACCGAAGACGGCCGCGCCAGGTATCCACTTCGCCATCGCGCCGTCCGCCTGAACCAAGGGTGTCGCTCGGGCACAAGCTGCACCGAGACCCTTAAGAGGGTTGGTTCGACTGGTGTGTAGGCGAATAGTTTTGTCTCTAGAAGATATGAATCTGTCAGTCTCGGTTTATGTACGGTAAATACAGCGGTGAATATGGTCGGTCAGCGGCGTCCCGGGACCTGATCTCAATCCACCAGCGACAAGGTCCGTCCGGCGCTGACCAGATGGTAGAATCGGCCGTCGAACATCTGCATCACCGCCTCGGTGGCGGCGTGCGATTCCGGGCGGATCGACGAGGCGAGGCAGGCGTCCAGGGCCGCCTGGTCGGGGAAGTCCATCTCCAGGATCATGGCGATCGGCCGCGCGTCGTCGTCCTTGGAGACGAGGCGCTGGACCCGCACGGCGGTGACGCCCGGGAACCGCCGCCAGAACGGCTCCAGCTCGTCCCGGACCCGGCGGAAGAACTCCTCCTCCCGCCCGTCGCGCACCGTGCCCTCGTAGATCGCGGTCCTGGTCAGCATCGGCCGTCCCCCGGAAGTCCCCGTCAAACCCCCGGGTCAACCGCCGGCGGCGGGGATCGCTCCCCGCGATGATCCGGCAGCGCTCCGGCAGCGCTCCGGCAGCGCTCCGGCAGCGCTCCGGCGGTGACAACGCGCACCGGCTGTCGGCGGAATCGGCCGCCGGCGGGACGGACGGGCTTCTCCCCCGCGGCCGGTCGGCGTATCCAGGGACAGCCCATCGTGACGATGCGGGAGAGACCGGGATCTTCCCAGCAGAGGGGACCCGGCGCCGACGGAGCAACCGCCCCGGAAACTCTCAGGCACCGGAACCGTGTCGTCAGGGCGATCTGGAGAGTGGTGCAGCGGGCTGAAACCGTGGGCACCCGCCGAAGGGGACGTCCGTGCCTCGCCTCGCCAGGGCGGGTCGGATCAAGCTCTCAGGCACCGGGACAGATGGGGCGCGCAACCGGCCGACCGCACAGGGCGGCCTTCCCGCGTCCCGACGTCTCGGAGTCCCGAACCATGACCCACATCGCCGTGATCGGCGCCGGCATCACCGGCGTGACGACTGCCTACGCGCTTAGCCGACGCGGCTACCGCGTCACCGTCCTCGACCGGCAGCGCTACGCCGCCATGGAGACCTCCTTCGCCAATGGCGGCCAGCTCTCGGCCTGCAACGCCGAGGTCTGGAACAAGCTCTCCACGGTGATGCAGGGCCTGCGCTGGATGCTGCGCCGGGACGCGCCGCTGCTGATGAATCCCAAGCCCTCCTGGCACAAGCTGTCGTGGATGGCCGAGTTCGTCCGCGAGATCGCCCATTACCGGGAGAACACCGTGGAGACGGTGCGGCTGGCGCTGAAGGCCCGGGAGGCCCTGTTCGCCATGGCCGAGGCCGAGGGGATCGACTTCGACCTGAAGACCCGCGGCATCCTGCACTTCTACCGGGACCGGGCGAGCTTCGAGAAGGCGACCGCCGTCAACGCCCTGCTGCGGGAGGGCGGCCTGGAGCGCTACGCCGTGACCCCCGAGGAGATCCGGGCGATCGAGCCGACGTTGGCCGGGCGCTACCACGGCGGCTTCTTCACGCCCTCGGACGCCACCGGCGACATCCACAAATTCACCCGCGGCCTCGCGGCCGCCTGCGCGCGCATGGGCGTCCGCTTCGTCCAGGACGCCAGCGTCGAGACGATCGCGCCCGGGGAGGGGGGCTACGCCGTCGGCTGGCGCGAAGCGGGCCGGCCGGCCGGCGACGCGCGGGTCCTGCGGGCCGACGCGGTGGTGGTCTGCGCGGGCTGCGCCAGCCGGCACTTCGCGGCGATGCTGGGCGACCGGGTCAACGTCTACCCGGTGAAGGGCTACTCGATCACCGTGAACCTGCTGACCCCGGAGGCGCAGGCGGCGGCCCCGGAGGTGAGCATCCTCGACGAGGCGGCCAAGATCGTCACCAGCCGCCTCGGCGACGAGCGCCTGCGGGTCGCCGGCACCGCCGAGTTCAACGGCTTCAACCGCGACATCCGCCACGACCGGATCGAGCCGCTGGTCGACTGGACCCGCGAGCAGTTCCCGCGCGTCGACACCGACCGGGTGGTGGCCTGGAGCGGGCTGCGACCGATGCTGCCGACCATGCTGCCCAAGGTCGGCCGCGGCCGACTGCCCGGAATCTTCTACAACACCGGGCACGGCCATCTCGGATGGACCCTCTCGGGCGCCACCGCCGAGCTCGTCGCCGGGGCGGTCGCCGCCGAGCACGCCCCGGAGCCGACGATCCTGCCGCTCGCGGCCTGACCCGGGTCTCCGAAGGGCCCGAGGCCCTTCGGCAGGTTGTCAGGGCAGAGCCCTGACGCGCAGCGCGGCGCGCCGTCCCATCCTCGAACAGGGGGCGCGCCGTCGAAGATTATTTTGTATTCTCTTTCCGAACCACCCCGAAACCCGAGCCGCGATGCCCTCGTCTCCCGCCTATCTCGACCCCGCGACCGGGGCGACCTACCCGATCGAGACGCCGCGCTGGCGCTCCGAGACGGGCGGTCCGCTGATGATCACCGACCTGCCGGGAATCGGGCGGGCGGAGATCGACACGGGCCGGCGCTCCCTCTGGCGCTACGCCGCCGCCCTGCCGGTGGCGGTGGCCGACCCGGTCACGCTGGGCGAGGGCTGCACCCCGCTGGTGCGCCGGCCCTGGCGGGGCGGCCACGCCCATTTCAAGCTCGAGTGGTTCGCGCCCTCCGGCAGCTTCAAGGACCGGGGCGCCGCCGTGATGCTGTCGATCCTGCGCCAGCAGGGGATCGACGCGGTGCTGGAGGATTCCTCCGGGAACGGCGGCGCCGCGGTGGCGACCTACGCGGCGGCCGCCGGGATGCGGGCCAAGATCCTGGTCCCGGCCTCGACCTCGCCGGCCAAGACCGTCCAGATGCGGGCCGCCGGCGCCGAGGTCGAGCTGGTGCCCGGCACCCGTCAGGACACCGCCGACGCGGCCGTCGCCCAAGCGGAGTCGATCTTCTACGCCAGCCACAACTGGCAGGCCCATTTCCTCCAGGGCACCAAGACGCTGGCCTACGAGCTGTGGGAGGATCTGGGCTTCACCGCGCCCGACGCCGTGATCATCCCGTGCGGGGCCGGCAGCAACATCCTCGGCTGCGATATCGGCTTCTCGGAGCTGCTGCGCCGGGGGGCGATCGCCCGCCTGCCGCGGCTCTACGCGGTCCAGCCGGCCCATTGCGCCCCCCTGCACGCGGGTTTCGAGGCCGGCGCCGCGGATTTCGTGCCGGTCACCCCGCGCCCGACGCTGGCCGAGGGCGCCTCGATCGCCCAGCCGGTCCGCGGCCGGGAGGTGCTGGCTGCGCTCCGCCGCTCCGGCGGCGGTACCGTGGCGGTCTCCGAGGACGCCATCGAGGCGGCCCTGATGGAGCTCGCCCGGTCGGGCCTCTACGTCGAGCCGACCTGCGCCATGGCGGCGGCGGCGCTCACCGATCTCACCGCGCGCGGCGCGATCCGGCCCGATGAGACCACCGTGGTGGTGCTCACCGGCACCGGCATCAAGGCGACGCCGCGCATCGCCGAGCTTCTGGGCCTCGCCCCGTAATCCGGGCCCCCCGCCACGAGATCCGCAGCCGATCAGGAGGACACACCATGCGCAACAACATCCCCGCCACCGTCGGGATGCCGGTCGAGGAGGTGGACACCCCCTGCCTGCTGGTCGACCTCGACGCCCTCGAGCGCAACGTCGACACGCTCGGACGCTTCATGAAGGCGCACGGCCTGCGCCACCGGGCGCACGCCAAGACCCACAAGTCGTCCGACATCACGGTCCTGCAGATGGAGCGGGGCGGCGCCTGCGGCGTCTGCTGCCAGAAGGTCAGCGAGGCCGAGGCGCTGGTGAGCGCCGGCATCCGCGACGTGCTGGTCTCCAACCAGGTGGTGGCGCCGAAGAAGATCGAGCGCCTCGCGGCGCTCGCCACCCGCGCGCGGGTGCTGGTCTGCGTCGACGACCTCGGCAACGTCGACGACCTCTCGGCGGCGGCGGTCCGGTACGGCGTCACCCTCGAGTGCCTCGTGGAGATCGACGTCGGCGCCGGCCGCTGCGGCGTCGCGCCGGGCGAGCCCGCCGTGGCGATCGCGAAGAAGATCGCGGCGGCGCCGGGCCTGCGCTTCGCGGGCCTGCAGGCCTACCAGGGCAAGGCCCAGCACGTGCGCGATTTCGGCGAGCGGAAGGCCCTGATCCAGACGGCGATCGACGAGACGAAGCGCACTGTCGACCTGCTCAAGGCCGAGGGGCTCGACTGCGCCATCGTGGCAGGGGCCGGCACCGGCAGCTTCGCCATGGAGGGCGGCAGCGGCGTCTACAACGAGCTGCAATGCGGCTCCTACGTCTTCATGGACGCGGACTACCAGCGGGTGAAGGACGCGGACGGACGGCCGATCGCGGAGTTCGAGAACAGCCTGTTCATCTACACGGCGATCATGAGCAAGGCGAAGGCGGACGTCGCGATCTGCGATGCCGGCCTGAAGGCGCAGAGCATCGACAGCGGCCTGCCGGTGGTCTTCGGCCGGGACGACGTCGAGTACGTCAAGTGCTCGGACGAGCACGGGGTGATCAGCGATCCCGGCAACGTGCTGAAGCTCAACGAGCGCCTGAAGCTGATCCCCGGCCATTGCGACCCGACGGTCAACGTCTACGACTGGTACGTGGG
Source organism: Methylobacterium sp. UNC300MFChir4.1 (assembly GCF_900110155.1). Taxonomy (NCBI): domain Bacteria; kingdom Pseudomonadati; phylum Pseudomonadota; class Alphaproteobacteria; order Hyphomicrobiales; family Methylobacteriaceae; genus Methylobacterium; species Methylobacterium sp. UNC300MFChir4.1. The sequence continues at coordinate 38,505 of NZ_FOCS01000026.1, forward strand.
CGTGCGGAACGGCCGCGTCGAGGCGATCTGGCCGGTCACCGCCCGCGGCATGACGTTGTAACGGGATTCCGAAGGGCCGAGGCCCTTCGGCGGGGCGTCGGGGCGGCGCCCCGACATCGGGCTCCGCCCGATACCCGCGAAAGGTCTCGACCTTTCGAAACCATGACTCGGGAGGTCCCTGAATCCATGCGCTTCATCTCCGAGGAGGACTCCGCCGCCCTGGTCGATCACGCCATGGCGTTCGACGCGGCCCGCGAGGCGCTGATCGCCGCGGTGGCGCCGGGGACCACCCTGTTCCCGGCGGTACTCGGCCACGGCTCGGAGCCGGCCAACCGGTTCTCGATCAAGTCGGGCTCCACGGCTGACTATGCCGGCCTGAAGGTCGGCTCGTTCTGGCCCGGCAATCCGGACCGGGGCCTGCCGCGGCACAATTCGGTGATCCTGCTGTTCGACCAGGCCGTCGGCCGGGTCGACACGGTGATCGAGGCCGGGCGGGTGAACGCCTACCGGACCGCCGCCGCCGACGCGGTGGCGGCGAGCGTCCTGGCGCGGCCGGATTCGGCGGTGCTCGCCGTGTTCGGGGCCGGCAACCAGGCCGAGTTCGAGTGCGCGGCGCTCGCCCGGGTCCTGCCGATCCGGACGGTGCTGGTCGTCGCCCGGGACGCCGCCAAGGTCGCCGGCTTTGCCGAGCGCCTGGCGGGGCAGGGGGCGTCCGGGCTCGACGTGCGGGCGGCCGCGCCCCGGGAGGCCTGCGCGGCGGCCGACGTGATCGTCACGGCGACGCCGGCCCGCGCGCCGCTGTTCGAGGCCGACTGGGTCCGCCCCGGCACGCACGTCGCCGCCATGGGGGCGGACGCGAAGGGCAAGCAGGAGCTGCCCCCCGCCCTGCTGGAGCGGGCGGCCCTGTTCTGCGACCTGCCGGAGCAGTCGCGCACCATCGGCGAGTTCCAGCACGCCTCCGCGGACGCCCAGGCCGGAATGCGGGCGCTCGGCGACGTGCTCCGGAGCGGGGAGGGGGGCCGGACGGATCCGGAGGCGATCACCGTGTTCGATTCCTCCGGCATCGCCCTGCAGGACCTGACCATCGCCCGGGCGATCCTCGCCAAAGCCGACGCGCGCCTGTAGGGGGAGGCCGGCGCCGGCCCTCCCCGCCCCGGCGGAGGACGGCATGCAGGACAGGCAGATCCGGGTCATCGGCATCGGCACGGGCGATCCCGAGCACCTGACCCTCCAGGCGGTGCGGGCGCTCGCCGACGTCGACGCGGTGTTCCTCCTCGACAAGCGCGCCGAGACCGCCGACCTCGTCGAGATCCGCCGCCGGATCTGCGCGGCCCATATCGCCAAGCCACACCGGTTCGTCACCGTCGAGGACCCGCCCCGGGAGCGCCGCCCGGCCGATTACGGGCGCACCGTCGAGGCCTGGCACGCCGCCCGGGCCGAGCGGCTGGAGGCGGCCTTCGCGGCCCATCTCGGGGCCGGGGAGGTGGGGGCGATCCTGGCCTGGGGGGACCCGGCCCTCTACGACAGCGTCCTGCGCATCCTCGACCACATCCTGGCCCGCGGGCGCGTACCGTTCCGGCGCCTCGTCGTGCCCGGGCTGTCCAGCGTGCAGGTCCTCGCCGCCCGCCACGGCGTCCCGCTGAACGGCATCGGCGGGTCGGTGCTGATCACCACCGGCCGGCGCCTCGCCGCGGGGTGGCCGGCGGAGGCGGAGAGCGTCGTGGTGATGCTCGACGGCGACCCGGCCTTCGCGCATCTCGACCCGGACCTGACGATCCACTGGGGCGCCTATCTCGGCAGCCCGGACGAGATCCTGGTCTCGGGCCGGCTGGGCGACGCGGGCGAGGAGATCCGCCGGGTCCGCGCCGAGGCCCGGGCCCGGCACGGCTGGATCATGGACATCTACCTGCTGCGCCGTGACCGCGCCGCCACGGACAGGGCCGGCGCGGCCGGCTAGACCGCCGCCATGCTGCGCCTGCGGGACTACCAGCGCGCCAGCCTCGACGCGCTCTCGGCCGCCTGGGCGCGGGGAGGGGCGGACGACGCGGCGCCCGGCCACCTGATCGTGCTGCCCACCGGGGCGGGCAAGGCGCTCGTGATCGCGGCGCTGGCCCGGGAAACCCTTGAGGAGAACCCCCTCGCCCGGGTGGCGATCGTCACCCACAGCCGCGAGCTGGTCGCCCAGAATTTCTCCGAGCTGACCCGGTCCTGGCCGGGGGCGCCGGCCGGGATCTTCTCGGCCGGGCTCCGGCGGCGGGAGGCCGGGGCGCAGGTGCTGGTCTGCGGCATCCAGTCGGTGGCCGACCGGCTCGACACGGTGGGCCCGCGCGACCTCGTGATCGTCGACGAGGCCCACCTGATCCCCCGCGCCGCCGATACCCGATACGGCCGCTTCCTGGCGGGCCTGCGCGCGCGGACCCCCGGGCTGCGGGTGGCGGGCTTCACGGCCACGCCCTACCGGCTCGATTCGGGCCGGCTCGACGAAGGCGAGCACCGGCTGTTCTCCGGCATCGCCTACGAGGCCGACACGTTCACGCTGATCCGGCGCGGCTTCCTGGCGCCCCTCGTCTCCAAGGCGACCCTCACCCAGCTCGACGTCTCGGGGGTCGGCCGGCGCGGGGGCGACTACATCCCGGGCGAGCTGGAGGCGGCGGTCAACCGCGACTGGATCACCCGGGCGGCGGTCGCGGAGCTCGCGGAGTACGGGCGTGCCCGCCGGGCCTGGCTCGCCTTCTGCGCCGGCCTCGCCCACGCGGAGGCCGTGCGCGACGCGGTGCGGGCGGAAGGGTATTCCTGCGAGAGCGTCTCGGGCGAGACACCCCGCCGGGAACGCGACCGGATCGTGGCGGCGTTCCGGGCGGGAAAAATCCGCTGCCTGACCTCGGTGGGCGTGCTCGGGACCGGTTTCAACGTGCCCGAGGTCGATCTCGTGGCGCTGCTGCGCCCGACCCGCAGCACCGGCCTCTACGTGCAGCAGGTCGGCCGGGCGCTGCGCTGCGCGCCCGGCAAGGCCGACGCGCTGATCCTCGATTACGCCGGTCTGGTGCGGATGCACGGGCCCGTGGACGCCGTGACGGTCCGGAGCGCCACCCAGGGACTGGGCGGGGCAGGGGCCCCGCGCGCCAAGCCCTGCCCCGGCTGCGGCGCCCTGATCCCGCTGAACGCCTCCACCTGCGAGGCGTGCTGGACCGAGCCGGAGGCGGACCCGGACGCCGAGGCCCCGCACGAGGCCGCCGCCGACGACGAGCTGGCGATCCTCTCGGCGGATCCCGGGCTGCCCGGTCCCGAGCCGGCGGGCCCTGCCCCGGTGGCGGAGGCCGGCGGGCAGGAGGCTGCTCGGCAGGAGGCCGCCTGGCATCCGGTCACGGCCCTGAAGCTCGAGGCCGCACCCGACGGGCTCGACCTCGTCCTCGGCTGGCGGGACGGCCCCGCCGAGGCGGCGTGGCGCGTCCGCCTGCGGCCCGAACGCAGCGGCTACGAGCGGGAGAAGGCGGTGTCCTGGTGGCGCGGCCTCGGCGGCGGCCGGGACGCGCCGATGAGCGCCGCGGAATTCCTGGAGCGCGCCGCGCTCCTGGCCCGGCCGGCCTCGATCCGGATCCGGCCGGGCCGGCTGTCGGAGCATATCGACTGTCGGACCCGGGATGGCCGGATCCTCGGCGACGTGCGCCGCTTGGGCGGGCGCGCCGCGTGAGGCGGCGCGAGTCGCGGCGGGGAGGGGGCTCGGACCGCCCTCGCCCGATCCGGATGCCGCCGAGCCGAGCGGGCCTCGACGCCGGGCCGCACCGCCCGGATCCGGAGGCGGCCGGAGACGAGATCCCATCCGGGCTCGCAGCCGGCCACTCACAGCGGCTCAGCCGGCGGACCACCCCTCACCCAGCCCGGTTTACTCGTTACATTCCATAATATATCTTATGCGAACAAGGGAGCAGCTGTGGGGGCTGGGTTGTCGGGTGCTGGGCGCCTCGACCTGGAGGCCGCGCGGTTGGATCAGGGCTGCTGATCGGTCGTCAGGTCGAGGCCGCAGGGTTGAAAGGCCGCGCGCCGCCGCCGGGCATGTTCGGCTCCGACCCGGGCCGCGACGCGCCCGTCGTCGCGCGCGACGCGGCGTGATCGCCACGGCGGGCGCGGGGACGAAGGGGCCGACGGGCGCCGAAGTCCGACGCTCCCGGGCAGGGCGGTCGGGTCAGGGGCCGGAGGCCCCTCCCCGCGGCGGACGGACTGGAACGACGCACGGCCGAGCGCTGCCGCGGCGCTCCGGCTAGCTCAGCGTCGCGCGCGGTGGCTGCCCGGCTCTTCGGGCGTGGCCGCCCGCGAACCCGGCGGCGATCTCCGACGCGCCCGGCGCGGTCCTGTCCGCGCGGGCGAGGGCACCTGCGCGTCCGGCCGGGCTCACCGGTCCCCTGCCCTGCCTGTCTGACCTGCCTGTCTGACGGCTCCCGAGCCGGATGGCCAACCCGGCGGGGCCATCCAGGCCGGCGGTGCGCGCACCGCGTCAGCGCATCACCGACACGCTGGTCAGCCAGAGCCGGCAGAGCCGCGGCCAGAGGGCGACCGGCGCCTCCGACCGGCCGATCCCGAAACCGTGGCCGCCGACCGCGAAGCGGTGGTACTCGACCGGTACGCCCGCTTCGCGGCAGGCCGCGTCCAGGATGCGGCTGTGCTCCGGGCTGATGACCGCGTCGTCGTCCGCCTGCACGAGGAACAGTGTCGGGCAACCGGACCGGATATGGGTCTGGAGCGACCAGTCCCGGCTCGCCGCCGGGCTCGGGGTCTCGCCGACGAGGGACCGCCGGGTGGTCGTGCGGTCGTAGGGCGGCTCCAGGCTCACCACGGGGTAGATCAGCGTCGCGAAGTCGGGCCGCGCCGACAGGTCGTCGGCCGCGTCGACGGGGTCGTAGGCCCGGAACGCGGAGCGCGCGGCGATGAGGCCGCCGAGGTGCCCGCCGGCGGAGAAGCCGAGCACGCCGACGCGGGCCGGGTCGATCCGGAAGCGCGCGGCCGCGGCGCGGATCAGGCGCAGGGCCCGCTGCCCGTCCTGGAGCGGCGCCAGGGGGCCCGCCGCCCAGCCCTCACCCGGCAGGCGGTAGGTGAGCACGAAGGCCGTGATGCCCTGCGCGGCGAGCCAGAGCGCGGCGGGGAGCGCCTCCTTGACCATCCCGATCCGGGCGTAGCCGCCGCCGCCGGCGACGAGGACCGCCACGCCGGTCGGCGTCTCCGGGGCGTACACCTCCAGGACCGGCACGGCGACGTTCTTCACGGCGCCGCTGTCGTCGCGGACCGGCGGACCCTGCGGACCGCCGCCGCCCGGCGGCTCGCCCGGCCAGAGCGGGATCCGCTCCGGTGCCCCGACGGCGTCGGCCCCCCGCGCCGACAGGACGGCCGAACCCGTGGCCAGGGTGAGGAGCAGAGAGCGGCGGTCGGGCACGAAACCGGGCATGGGCCCCCTCGCGACGGGCGCGGTCCCGTGCGGCCCGGTAGGCAAGACCGCCGTGCCGGATCGGTTCCCGGTCGGGCGCCGGTCCGGGGCTACAGGACCCGCGGCAGCAGCCGGCCGAGGAGATCCCGCCCCGGGAACCGGACCGGCGGCATCCGCAGGTCCGGCGCCGGCTCATCGCCGGGGATCGGCCCCTCGGCGAAGCGGGCCCCGGCGGACCAGAACCCGTCCCGCCGCGTGCCGATCATGCCGAGCCCGACGGGCTCCCGCGTCGCGTCGGGGCGCAGCCGTCCCGCCGCCCAGACGCGCTGCCAGCACCGGCGCCGCGACAGGTCGGCGTCCCGCCAGCCCAGCCGCGCGTAGCCGGCCGCCGCGAAGACCCGGTCCCCGGCGAAATCCTCCGGAATCCAAACCCAGCTCGAGAACACGTGGACCGTGTCGGCGCGGAAGCCGGCCGGATCCACCGCCCGCGTGTAGGCGCTCAGAGCCGTCGCTCGGTGCCGGCCGACATGCCGGCGCAGGCGCCCCGGCAGCGCCAGCGCCTCCGGGAAGGCGGCGGCGTCGAAGCGGGTCGGTGCCGCGCCGCGCTCCAGCGCGTAGACGCTGTCCACGAGGTGCATCCAGGGTTCGAGATCGACCTCCCACGCCTGCTCCACCGGCGCGAACCGGCGGACCCGTCCCTCGATCAGCCGGTCGGCGACGCGCCGGGCGGGCTCGGGAACCCAGTCCGGCCCGGCCTCGGTCACGCGGAGCAGCGTCGCGGGCCCGTGCGCACGGACTGCCTCGGCCAGGCGGGCGAAATCGGCCTCGGGCTCGTCGCGGCCGACCTTGCGCACCAGGATCTTCGACCCGTCGGCGAGCTCGTCCAGCAGCTTGCGCTTGAGATGGGCCAGCCGGCCGTACTCCCGCTCCAGCAGCACCTCCGGCTCGATCGAGCCGGCCGGATGCCCGGTATTCGCCCAGATGTTGTAGGCGACGCTGTGGCAGTAATAGGTGCCGCCGGAACTCACGGAGAGCCGCAGGTCGCCCGGCACGCCGAAATCCGCGAAGCCGCAGCGCAGGCCGCGGATCAGGTCCTCCATGGGCGTGTAGGAGAAGCGCAGCAGGCCGGAAGGCTCGACCCCGCCGTAGCGCTGCACGAACCCGAACTCGCAATTGTCGCCGAGGCTCCGAAAGGCGTGGAGCCGTTCGGCGAGGAGCGCCGCCGTCGTCCTGTTCTCGGTCACTGCATCCGCTCTGTCTCGCCGCGCCCGTCGCACCTCGATCGCGGCGGGGTAGGGCCATTGTCCAGTCCCCGCCCCGTCGTCGGGGCGCGCCCCACGCTCAGCCGGCCGGGGGCGCCTCCGGGGTTACCTCCAGGGGCACTTCCAGGCGGAAGCAGGCGCCCTTCTCTCGGGCCGGGATCGTCAGGCTGCCGCCGAGCTGGCGCGTGAGGCTGCCGACCACCCGCATGCCCAGGCTCTTCGAGCTGCGCCCGATCTCGAACCCCGCCGGAAGGCCGATCCCGTCGTCGGCAACCTCGACCACGAGCCCCTCCGGCCGCCGCTCGGCGCGGACCCGGATCTCGCCGCCCGCCGGGTGCGTCTCGGTCGGGTAGGCGTATTTCAGCGCGTTGGTGACGAGTTCGTTGACCAGGAGGCCGATGGGAATCGCCCGGTCGGCCGAGATCCGCTGCGGGCAGGCCGTGCAGGTAAGCCGCTGACCCGGCACGCCGCTGGCGAGGTTGGCCACCAGCTTCTCCAGGAAGGGCGCGAGGTCGAGCTCGCCCGGCACCCCCTCCCCTTCACCCTCTACCTTGTCACCTTGCCGCCAGAGCTGGTCGTGCACGCCCGCGATCGCCTCGACGCGGCTGCGCGCGTCCGACAGAGCCGCCTGAACGGCGGGTTCCTCGGCGGCCCGGGCCTGCAGGGCCAGGAGGCTCGCCACGATGGCGAGGCTGTTCTTGACCCGGTGGCTCATCTCGCGGGCGAGCAGGTCCTGCCGGGCGAGGGCGGCCCGCAGCAGGCTCTCGGTGCGCTGGCGCTCGATGGCGCCGCCGAGCAGGTTGGCGAAGCCCTGCATGAAGGCGATGTCGGCCTCCGCGAACATGCCCTCGCGGGTATCGTCCACCTCCAGCACCCCGAAGGCGCCGTCCCGGTTCTCGATCAGCACGTTGATCGCCCGGCGGATGCCGTGCTCGGCCATGAGCTGCGGCGTGCGGAACCGGGTCTCGTCGGCGAGGTGGTTGGAGATCACAGGCCGGCCGGTCTTGAGGGCGAATCCGGCCGGGGAGGCGAGATCGGCCCCGATCCGGGCCTTGCCGATCACGTCGGGCCCCCAGCCGACACCGGCCCGGACCAGCAGGGTGTCGGCGCCGCGCCGATATTCCAGGGCCTTGCAGAACTCGGCACCCATGCCCTGCGCGCACAGCTCCGCGGCCCGCTGCAGCAGGTGATCGACATCGGTGCCGCGCAGGGCCTCGACACCGAACTCCGACAGGATCGCCTGCTGGCGCAGGCGATAGTCGAGATCGGGCGGCGCGGGCGCGCGGCGCGGCTCGGGGCTCGGTTCCACTTCGGTCTGGCCGGTCTGCGGAGTCATGGAGGGCGGCAGGGTAGCAGGAAGGTGGCCCCGACGCGAAGCGTCGTCGCCCGGAGGAGCGCACCCGTCCTCGCACCCGTCGCCGCGAGTGTCGTCGCACGTGTCGTCGCACCCCGGCGGCCGCCCGGACCCCCCGGCCCCGTACGGCGTTCGTCCGTCGAGCACGCTTCGACGAATGCGTGGAGAAACGCGCGGAGGAACGCACGCATGGCCGACGACCTGAACGGACTCTCCGACAAGGCCCTCTCGATCCTCGCCTTCGCGGCCTATCACCGGCTCGTCAGCGGCGAGACGGTCACCTCGGTGATCCGCCGTGACGGCGCCGGCCACGAGGCCGACCCGGAGGGCGTGAAGGAGCTGGAGGGGCGCGGCCTCGTCACCGCCGGCGAGAGCGCCATCGACCTCGGCGAGACCGCGCAGGCGGCGGTCGAGACGATGGTCACCGCCCTGCGCCGGGAGGTCGGCCGCTGAGTGCGGCATCCCGGCCGTGGAAACCCGGGAACGCGCCCGCCGCCGGGCGCCTTTCCCCGCATCCACGCCCTCATTCACGCTCATATCCACGATGGAGACGCGCATGACCGCCAAGGCAAAGGTGAAGACCGGGGACGACGTCACCTACAAATGGGGCAAGGGCACCGTCTCGGGTGAGGTGACCAAGGTCCACACGCGGGACGTGGAGAAGACCATCAAGGGCAACACGGTGAAGCGCGAAGCCTCGAAGGCCGAGCCCGCCCTCGAGATCAAGACCGGCAAGGGCAAGACCGTGCTGAAATCGGCCTCTGAGGTCCGGGTCAAGTCGGCGTAAGCGCGCAACCTTCGCGTGCCGTGATCTTGCGCACATCGCTTTCTGCTTAAGGTCTCGCCGGAAGCGGGGCGGCGGCTATCTGTAACGGTTCCAGCCTCGGTAGCCGGGACCCCCGCATGACCATTCCCCTCAGGCTCACCCTGAACGGGCAGCCGCGCGAGATCGCCCTCGACGATCCGCGCGTCACCCTCCTCGATCTCCTGCGCGAGCGCCTCGGTCTGACGGGCGCCAAGAAGGGCTGCGACCGCGGCCAGTGCGGCGCCTGCACGGTCCTGGTGGACGGGCGCCGGATCAACAGCTGCCTGACCCTCGCCGCGAGCCTCGACGGCGCCGAGGTGCTGACCATCGAGGGGCTCGCCGAGGGCGACCGGCTGCACCCGGTCCAGGCGGCCTTCATCGCCCATGACGGCTTCCAGTGCGGCTTCTGCACGCCGGGCCAGATCATGAGCGCGGTCGGCCTGATCCGCGAGGGCCAGGCCGGCACCGATCCGGAGCGCATCCGCGAGGGCATGAGCGGCAATCTCTGCCGCTGCGGCGCCTACGCGGGGATCCTGGACGCCGTGCAGGACGCGGCCGCCCGGACCTCGGAGCAGCGGGAGGACGCGGCGTGAGGACCTTCGACTACATCCGCCCCGCGAGCGTGCCCGAGGCCGTGGCGGCCGGCCAGCAGCCGGGGACCGCCTTCCTCGCCGCCGGCACCAACCTCGTCGACCTGATGAAGGGCGGTGTCGCCACCCCGGAGCGGGTCGTCGACATCACCCGCCTCCCCGGTCTCTCGGCCATCGAGCGGCTGCCAGACGGCACCGCCCGGGTCGGGGCTCTGGTCCGCAACAGCGACCTCGCCCACGACCCGGCCTTCGCCAAGGCCTACCCGATGGTGGCCGAGGCCCTGCTGGCCGGCGCCTCGGCGCAGCTGCGCAACGCCGCCACGGTCGGCGGCAACCTGATGCAGCGCACCCGCTGCCAGTACTTCACCGACGCGGTCTCGCCCTGCAACAAGCGCGCGCCCGGCTCCGGCTGCGCGGCCCTGGGGCACGCCACCCGCATCCACGCGGTCCAGGGTTGGAGCGAGCACTGCATCGCCACCCACCCGTCCGATTTCTGCGTGCCGCTCGCCGCCCTCGACGCGGTGGTCGAGATCGCCGGGCCGGACGGTGCCCGGGAGGTGCCGCTCACCGCGTTTCATCTGCTCCCCGGCGACCACCCGGAGCGGGAGACCGAGCTGCGGCCCGGCGAGCTGATCACCGCCCTGCGCCTGCCCCCCGAGGCGGCCGCGTTCCGGGGCAACGCCCGCTACCTCAAGGTCCGCGACCGCACCTCCTACGCCTTCGCGGTGGTCTCGGCGGCGGCCGCCCTCACCCTGGAGGCCGGAGGCCGGATCGGCCAGGCCCGGCTCGCCCTGGGCGGGCTGGCGCTCAAGCCCTGGCGGGTGGCGGAGGCTGAAGCCGCGCTCGCCGGGCAGGCACCCTCCCCCGAGGCCTTCGCGAAGGCCGCCGAGGCCGCGCTCGCCGGCGCCAAGCCCACCGGTGAGGCCAACGCCTTCAAGGTCGAGCTCGGCCGCCGGGTGGCGATCCGCGCGCTAACCCAGGCCGCCGCGGGCACGCCCGCCCGGATCCCGGCCCTCCCCGCCTCCCCGTTCGGCATCGTCTAACCCTGCCCCCGGTCGGCGGCTCCAGGGCCGTCTTTGCGAGCGGAGCGAAGCAACCCAGGCGGCGCCACGATGCCCGGTGTCGCGCTGCCCTGGGTCACTTCGCTGCGCTCGTGATGACGGAGCGGGTCACCGCAACCGAAGGCTTCAACCGGAACCCGTCTTGAGGAGACCCGCATGACCGCGACCTCCACGCCCGCCCCGAATCTCCCCGCCGGCGCGATCCGGCACGGCTCCAGCATCGGCCAGCCGCTGACCCGGCGCGACGGCCCGCTCAAGGTGACGGGCCAGGCCCGCTTCTCCGCCGACAACCTGCCCCCTGGAACCCTCCACGCGGCGCTCTGCGTCGCCCGGATCGCCCGCGGACGCGTCACCGGCCTCGACGTGGCCGCCGCCGAGGCGCATCCCGGCGTCGTCGCGGTGATGCGGCCGGGGCACGCCCCGACGCTCGCCAAGGACCCGGACGCCAAGGACGGGCCGTTCACGTTCCGCCTCGACCTCCTGCAGAACGACCGCGTCCGCTACGCCAACCAGCCCATCGCCGTGGTGATCGCCGAGACCCTGGAGGCGGCCACCGAGGGCGCCCGGCTGCTCGCCCCGACCTACGCGGCCGAGACGCCGCGGATCGGGCTCGATTCCGGCGAGGCCTTCACGCCGGATTCGGTCGGCGTCGGCGCGCCGCCCGTCGAGACGGACGGCGACGTCGAGGCCGGACTCGCGGCCGCGTCCAAGGCGATCGCCGCCACCTACGAGACGCCGGCTCAGTATCACAACGCCATGGAGCCCCACGCGGCGGTGGCGAGCTGGGACGGGGACCGGCTGACGCTGTTCATGCCGACCCAGGCGCTCGCCATGTCGCAGGCAAGGCTCGCCGGGCTGTTCGGCATCGGCCCCGACGACATCCACATCGAGAGCCCCTATCTCGGCGGCGGCTTCGGCTCGAAGGGCGTCCCCGCCGGGCCGCAGGTGCTCGCCTGCATGGCGGCGAAGCTCGTCGGCCGGCCGGTGAAGCTCGTCCCGACCCGCACCCAGATGTACGGCCCGATGGGCCATCGCGGGCCGACCCGCCAGACCCTCCGGCTCGGCGCCGACGCCTCCGGCAAGCTGACGGCCCTCGACCACCACATCCGGACCGCCTCGTCGAGCTTCGACGACTTCTTCGAGCCGGCTGGCCGGGCGACCAGCACCCTGTACGCGAGCCCGGCCATCGCCATCCGGCACGAGGCCGTGCGGCTCGACACCGGCACGCCGCTGTTCATGCGCGCGCCCGGCGAGGCGACCGGCAGCGTCGCCCTGGAGAGCGCGCTGGACGAGATGGCCCACGAGCTCGGCATGGACCCGCTGGAGTTCCGGCTCGCCAACTACGCCGAGGTCGAGCCAATCACCGGCAAGCCGTTCTCCTCGAAGGCCCTGCGGGACTGCTACCGGCGCGGCGCCGAGGCCTTCGGCTGGGCCGGTCGCCCGCTGCAGCCCCGCCAGACCCGCGACCGGGACGGGTTCCTGGTCGGCACCGGCATGGGCACCGCCACCTTCCCGGCGCTGATCTTCGAGGGGATGGCCCGGGCCGAGATCCGCGCCGACGGCACCGGCACGGTGGAGCTCGGGGCGATCGACATGGGCCAGGGCTCGTGGACGGCGCTCGCCCAGATCGCCGCCGACGGGCTCGGGATCGGGATGGACGCCCTCACCTTCCGGATGGGCTCGTCAGACCTGCCGAATGCCGGCATCGCGGGCGGCTCGGGCCACACCGCCACGGCGGGCGGCGCGGTCCACGCGGCGGCCGGCGACGTGATCCGGCAGCTCGCGGAGCTCGCCACCAACGACCCCGCCTCCCCGCTCTACGGCGCCGGCAATGCCGGCGTGACCGCCGCGGGCGGGCGTCTGACCCGGCGCGACGACCCGGGCCGGAGCGAGTCCTTCACCGACATCCTCCGGCGGGCCGGCCGGTCGCGCATCGAGGGCCAGGGCAAGGCCGGCGCCGACCCGGCCGCGCAGGCCTCCTACGCCATGCACGCCCACGGCGCGGTCTTCGCCGAGGTGAAGGTCGATCCCGATCTCGGCCAGATCCGCGTGAGCCGCCTCGTCGGCGCCTTCGCGGCCGGCCGGGTGATCAACCCGCGCCTCGTCCAGAGCCAGTATTACGGCGGGATGATCTGGGGCCTGTCCTTCGCCCTGCACGAGCGGGCCGAGATGGATCCGCGCACCGGCCGCTTCCTCAACGACAACCTCGCCGAGTACCACGTGCCGGTGAACGCCGACGTGCCCGCCATGGAGGCGATCCTGGTCCACGAGGACGACGCGGTGGTGAACAACCTGGGCGTGAAGGGGGTCGGCGAGATCGGCATCACCGGCACGGTGGGCGCCATCGCCAACGCGGTCTGGCACGCCACCGGCGTGCGGGTCCGCGAGATGCCGATCACCCTCGACAAGCTGCTGGGCTGATCCAGCGCGTCGGTCGCGTGGAACCGGTCCCGGGCGCGTCGCGCCGCCCGGGTTTTTTTAGTATGGGGCATGCCACCCGGCGGCCGGCGGCCGCCGCAGCAGCGCGGAGACCGGCATGCCCCTCACCAGCGACATCGGCGGCGTCGTCCCGATCGCGCCGACCCCGTTCCATCCGGACGGCCGGATCGACGAGGTCTCCCTCGACCGGATGACCGACTTCTTCGGGGCGGCCGGCGTCGACGGCCTGACGATCCTCGGCCAGCTCGGCGAGGCCGGCAAGCTCGACCACGCGGAGGGAATCGCCGTGGCGCGGCGCGTCCTCGGGCGCACCCGGCTGCCGGTGATCGTCGGTGTCACGGCGCCGGGCTTCGCGGCCATGCGGTCGCTCGCCCGGGAGGTGATGGAGCTGGGCGCGGCCGGGGTGATGATCGCGCCGCCCAACACGCTCCGCACCGATGACCAGGTGGTCGGCTATTATCGGAATGCCGCCGAGGCCGTGGGCCCGGACGTGCCCTTCGTGCTTCAGGACTATCCCCTCACCTTCTCGGTCCAGATGACCCCCGGCGTGATCCGCCGGATCGTGTCGGAAAACCCCTCCTGCGTGATGCTCAAGCACGAGGACTGGCCGGGACTGGAGAAGATCTCGACGCTGCGCGGCTTCGAGGCGGACGGCTCGATGCGCCACATCTCCATCCTCGTGGGCAATGGCGGCCTGTTCCTCGATTTCGAGACCGAGCGCGGCGCCGACGGGGCCAATACCGGCTACGCCTTCCCGGAGATGCTGGTCGACGTGGTCCGCCTCGGCCGGGCCGGCGAGCGCGACGCCGCCCACGACCTGTTCGACGCCCACCTCCCCTATCTCCGCTACGAGCAGCAGCAGGGCCCGCTGGGGCTCGCGGTCCGCAAATACGTGTTCATGCGCCGGGGGATCTTCGCGTCCGACGCGCAGCGCAAGCCGTCGCAGGCGCTGACCGCGCAGGCGAAGGCCGAGGTCGAGTACCTGCTGGCCCGCCTCGCCCGCACCGACGCGCGGGCCCGTCTCGCGGCCTAGACCGCCCCCGCCGCGCCCTGCCCCGGCCGGAAGGCCGGGGCCCTCGCTCAACCCGCCGCGGCTGCCGGGTTGCGTCCGGCGCGCGACGGCTCACTCGAGCCTGTAGGCGATGACCGAATCGCCCGGCGTGGTTCCGAGCGAGCCGTGCCCGCCCGCTGCGATCACCACGTACTGCCGGCCGTCCCTGCCGCGATAGGTCATCGGGGTGGCCTGGCCGCCGGCCGGCAACGTCGTGGACCACAGGATCTCCCCGGTCTGCATGTCGTAGCCGCGGATGCGGTCGTCGAGCGTGGCGGCCGTGAACGCGACGCCGCCCGCCGTGGTCAGGGTGCCGCCGTGGGCCAGCATGCCCATCTCCAGGGGAAGCGGGACGGCCAGACCGCCGACCTTCTGCCCCGCGACCGTGCCGTTGCGGCGCTTCCAGGCGACGGTGCCGTCGGCGAGATTCACGCCGACGCGCATGCCCCAGGGCGGCGCGCTGCAGGGGATGCCGAGGGCGGAGCGCATGTGCGCGATCGAGATCGCGTAGCGGCCGCCGAGATTCTCGTTGACCGGGCTCGCCTCGGGATCGGCACCGAGGAGGCGCCTCTCCGGCTCGCCCGGCGGGCGCGGGAGCAGGCGGTAGATGTAGGGCAGGTATTGCGGCGTCGCGATCATCCAGTGATGGACCGGATCGACCGCCACCGACCCCCAGTTGAACACCCCGATATTGCCGGGCCAGACGATCGCGCCCTCCGACGCCTGGGGCGGTGTGAACGGGTTGCCGTCGTAGCGATTCGACCGGAAGGCGAGGCGGCACTGGATCTGGTCGAAGGGCGTGACGCCCCACATGCCGGCCTCCGTCAGCGGCGCCGGCGTGAAGCGGAGGGACGACATCGGCTGGACCGGGGACGGCGTCTCCCCCGGGATGTCGGTCCGGGTCGAGACCGGAATTTCGGAGACCGGCCGGACCGGGGCGCCGGTGCGGCGGTCGAGGACCCAGACGTTGCCGACCTTGGTGGGGATCAGGATCGCCGGCACCGTCTCCTCGCCCTGCGGCAGGGTGAGGAGGACCGGCTGGGACGGGTTATCGCGGTCCCACAGGTCGTGATACGCGGTCCGGAACGCCCAGCGCAGCGCGCCCGTCTCCAGATCCAGCGCCGCCAGGGCGTCGATGAGGGCCTCGTCCGCCTTCGACCGGGCCACGCCCACCTGATCGGGCGCCCGGTTGCCGAACGGCACGTAGACGAGCCCCAGCGCCTCGTCGGCCGAGAACTGCGTCCAGGCCACCGCCGAGTTGGGCTCGTACGACTCGCCGGGCCGCAGCGGCGCGGTCGCGTCGGGCTTGCCGGCGTCGAACTTCCAGACGATCGCGCCGGTGCGCACGTCGAAGGCGCGGATCACGCCCGAGGGGTTGTCCGCGTAGTAGTTGTCGGCGATCGCGCTGCCGAGGACGATGAGGTTCCGGGTCACCAGCGGCGCCGAGGTCTGCTGATAGGCGGCGCGCCGGAGGTTCGGCATCTGCGCCTTCAGGTCGACGAACCCGTCCGCCCCGAAGGTCCTGCACGGGGCGCCGGTCTCGGCGTTCAGCGCGTAGAGGCGGGCGTCGACCGAGGCCGCGATGATCCGGCGCGGGCACTCGGCGACCGCGGCCGCGACGGCGGCGGCCCGGTCGGCGTCGGTCTCGGCGGGCGGCGCGTAGCCGGCCGAGTCGTTGTAGGACACGCCGCGGCAGGTCTGGTGCTGGTACTGGCCGTCCCGCGCCATCTTCGGGTCGAAGGCCCAGACCAGCCGGCCGGTCTCGGGCTCCAGGGCCTGGACGATGTTGTGCGGCGTGCAGAGGTAGAGCAGCCCGTTCACCTTGATCGGCGTGGCCTCGAAGGTGAATTCCTTCGGATCCGCCCGGCTGTCGCCGCGCAGGTCGCCGGTATGGTGCTCCCAGGCCACGGCGAGGCCCCGGACATTGGCGGTGCCGATATCCGCCAGCGCCGAGTAGCGCTGGCCGAGATTGGTGCCGCCATAGGCGACCCAGTCGTCGGCCGGATAGGGAACGCCGCTCGGATCGACGGCGGCCGGCCCCGCCCCCGCGACCTTCGGCAGGCTGCCCCGCGTCTCGACCGGGTCGACGAACCAGGACGCGGCGCCCGAGGCCGCGATCAGCAGGACGACGACCCGGAGGGCGAGCGGACCGTTCCCGAGGCCGGGCGTCCAGGGCCGTTCGGGCGCGTCGCGCAGGCGCCGCACCACGGAGGGCAGGCAGAGCACGAGCCCGACGAGGAGGAGCAGGCCCCCGCGCGGGATCCATTGCCACTTGTCGAATCCGACCTCGCCGAGCGTCCACACGAAGGCCGCCGCCAGCACCAGGGCGTAGATCCGGAGGCCGTTCTGGCGTCGCCGGAGCAGCTCGACGCCGGAGACCAGCACGCCCAAGCCCAGGGCGACGTAGAACCAGGACCCGCCCGCGAGGGCCAGTGTCAGACCGAAGCTCGCGAGGGCGAGCCCGAGCAGCGCGATCGACAGCGCTATCGTTCCGAGTGCCACGGCGGTGGTATCCGCTTCCTGAGCCGGCCGGTCACGGCGGCGCCGGAAGCTGAGCCCCCACGGCGCCGCCGCATGCCCGACGGCTTATCGCCGCCGTAGCTGTCCCAAGGCTGGACAAGGCTGCCGGGCGCCGCCGCTCACGCTCCGGCCCGGTCCTCCGGACGCAGGGTGACCCGGTCGCCGTCGCGCAGCGAGGCCGGCGGCCCCACGACGACGCGCTCGCCGCCGTTCAGACCGTCGCGCAGCTCCAGGAGCGTGCGGGTCTGGCGGAAGATCGTGACGGGGCGCATCCGCACCACGCCCCCCCCGTCCCCGGCCGCCTCGACCACGGCCACGCGGGTCCCGTGCTGGTCGAAGATCAGCGCGTCGTTCGGCACCGTCACGGCGGGCGAGACCCGCGGGATCTCCAGCGTGATCGTGATGTAGAGTCCCGGCCGCAGCGCCCCGTCGGGGTTGGGGATGTCGACCTGCGTGACCAGCGTGCGCGCGGCCGAGAGCAGCGTCGTCGACGAGCGCGAGACCGTGCCGGGGAAGATCCGGCCCGGGATCTGCGCCACCTCGACCGAGGCGGCCAGCCCGTCGCGGACGCCGTCGGCGGCGTAGAGCGGCACGTTCACCGCCATGCGCAGCACGTCGTCCCGGTTCAGCGTGAGGAGCGGCGCCCCCGTATTCGTGTCCGCCGTGACCGCGTCGCCGACGTCGTTGTTGCGGGCCGTCACCACCCCGTCGAAGGGCGCGCGGATCTCCTCGAAGCCGGTCAGGACCTTGAGCCGGGCGACCTGCGCCTCCTGGGCGGCGATGTTGGCCTCCGCGACCTTCACGGCGGCCCTGGCGGCGTCGACGTTGGCGGTCTGCGCCAGCACCCCGGCCTGGGAGGTGTCGGCGTTCTGCCGGGTCTCGACCCCGGTGCCGGCGAGCGTCGAGGTCCGCCGGTTGGTCACGTCGGCGAGGTGGCGGTTGGCCTCGGCCTGATCCACCATCGCCCGCGCCTGGATCAGCGCCGCCTGGAGCTGCAGCACCTGCGACTGGGCCTGGACCAGCTGCTGGTCGAGGTCGGGCGCGCTGATCCGGAACAGCAGGTCGCCCGCCTTCACGTGCGAGCCGATATCGACCTTGCGCTCGACGATGTAGCCGGTCGCCCGCGGGTAGAGGCTCGCGATGTCGAACGCCTGGGTGGTGCCCGTCTGGGTCAGGCTCAGGGTGTCGGAGGCCCGGGCCGCGGCGGCGACCCGCACGGTCGGCGGCTTCGCCTCGGCGGCGGGCGGACTCGCCGCGCGCGACGCGTCCGGCCACAGGCGGTATCCGAGGACGCCGAGGCCCGCCAGCGCCAGCAGGGCGAGCCACCGGCGGCCGCCGCGGGCGGGCGGGACGGTTCCGTCCGTGGCTGAACTGTCCCGGTCCGCCATCCTCGCCCTCGGGTCGCGCCGCGCCTGAACCGCCGCCTCGGCGCCCGGCCGGGACGCGTGCGCCGCCGTATTCAATGCGCCGTCTTCAATGCATAGACCGCGCGCGGGCTCCGGGCGAGATGCCGCAGCGCACAGCGCGGCCCGCCCGCGGATCCTCCGAGCACGCGACCGGTTTCCCTGCCACGGACTCAGGGACCCATCCACGATGACCGAGATCTCCAGGCGCGCCGTCATCGCAGCCGCCGGCGGCGCGATGGCCGCGTCCTCCGCCGCGGCGCAATCCGCCGGGCCGGCCCCGCGCCTCCCCGAGCGCGGCGGCAAGGGCGCCGACATCCTGGGCCCGCAGAACCGGCCCCGCGCCGCCGAGGAGCCGTTCACCCTGGCGCCGCCCGCCACCGACCACGGCACCATGCCGAACCTGAAATGGTCCTTCGCGGACAGCCACATGCGGCTGGAGGAGGGCGGCTGGGCGCGCCAGACCACGATCCGCGAGCTGCCCGTCTCCAAGGCCATGGCCGGGGTCAACATGCGGCTCAAGGCCGGCGCGGTCCGCGAGATGCACTGGCACAAGGAATCCGAGTGGGCCTACATGATCAAGGGCAAGGCCCGGATCACCGCGGTCGACCAGGACGGGCGCACCTTCGCGGACGATGTCGGCGCGGGCGACCTCTGGTACTTCCCGGGCGGCATCCCGCACTCCATCCAGGGACTCGCCGCCGACGGGATCGACGGGTGCGAGTTCCTGCTCGTCTTCGACGACGGCGGTTTCTCGGAGGATTCCACCTTCCTGCTGACCGACTGGCTGGCCCACACGCCCCGGGACGTGCTCGCCAAGAATTTCGGCCTGCCCGAGAGCGCCTTCGCCAGGATCCCCGAGAAGGAGCTCTACATCTTCCCCGGCCCGAAACCCGGCCCGCTCGCGGCCGACAGGATGGGCGGCTCCGGGCCGGTGCCGAAGACCTTCAGCCACCGTATGCTGGCACAGGAGCCGGTCCGCACCCGGGGCGGCAGCGTGCGCATCACCGATTCCACGGTGTTCCCGGCTTCCGTGACGATCGCGGCGGCCCTGGTCGAGGTCGAGCCCGGGGGGCTGCGCGAGCTGCACTGGCACCCGAACAGCGACGAGTGGCAGTACTACCTCTCCGGCCAGGGCCGGATGACGGTGTTCGGCTCGGAATCGAAGGCCCGCACCTTCGACTACCGGGCCGGCGACGTCGGCTACGTGCCCTTCGCCATGGGGCACTACATCGAGAATACCGGCGACACGACCCTGACATTCCTGGAGATGTTTAAGAGCCCGCGCTACGCCGACATCTCCCTGACGCAGTGGCTGGCCCTGACCCCGCACCCCCTGGTTCAGGCCCATACCGGGCTGGATCCCGAGCGCCTTGAGGCCCTGCCGGAGACGAAGTCCCCCGTTGTGCCGGGTTGACGCGCCCGGGAACCCGGACCGATCCTGGCGCGTCGACTCGCACAAGCGTTTCCGAAACCCGCTCGACTCTCGCACGGAGGGACCCATGCGTGCCGCGTCCCGCGCGCTCCTCGCCCTGGCGCTCGCCCTCCCGGCGGGCTCCGCCTCGGCGCAGGTGCAGCAGAACGACCCGAATGCCGCCAACGCCTCATTCGCCCTGCAGGGCCAGATCCGGTCGCTCAACCAGCAGCGGGTCTCGGACTTCAACACGCTGAACCAGACGTTCCAGCGCAACGTCCAGGCCGATTCCTTCGGGCCCTACCTGCCCTATCGGGGCGTCCGCGGGGATGTGTACCGGGGCCGCCATATCGGTCGCAACGGGATCGTGCGGCGGGGCGGTGGCCTCAACACGAGCGTCTGCACCGGCTGCTGACATCGGCCTCCACGCCGCCGGGATATCCGCGCAGAGCGGGGAAAGCCCGAAAAAAACCTTTTCCCGCGGGCACGCTTCCCCCAGAAGCTGGGCCCATGGTGGCGTGCGCATGAATATCCTGCTGATCGGCTCCGGCGGCCGCGAGCACGCCCTGGCCTGGCGACTGGCCCAGAGCCCGCTCTGCACCCGCCTGTTCACGGCGCCGGGCAATCCCGGCACGGCCCGCCACGGGACCAACCGGCCGGACCTCAAGGTCACGGACCACGCGGCCGTCGCCGCCTTCTGCGCGGCGGAGTCGATCGGCCTCGTGGTGGTCGGGCCCGAGGCGCCCCTCGTCGCCGGCCTGGTGGACGACCTGAAGGCCGCCGGGATCCGCGCCTTCGGGCCGACCCGCGACGCCGCCCGGCTCGAGGGCTCGAAGGGTTTCACCAAGGATCTCTGCGCCGCCTGCAACATCCCGACCGCCGCCTTCGCGCGCTTCTCCGACCTGGAGCCGGCGCTGGCCTATGTCCGCCAGCAGGGCGCCCCGATCGTCGTGAAGGCCGACGGCCTCGCCGCCGGCAAGGGCGTCACCGTGGCCGAGACGGTCGACCAGGCCGAGGACGCGCTGACCGGCCTCTTCGCCGAGCCCGGCGCCGAGGTCGTGGTCGAGGAGTGCCTGTTCGGCGAGGAGGCGAGTTTCTTCGCCCTGTGCGACGGCACGCGGGCGATCTCCCTCGGCACCGCCCAGGACCATAAGCGGGTCTTCGACGGGGACCGGGGGCCCAATACCGGCGGCATGGGCGCCTATTCCCCGGCCCGGGTGGTCACCCCGGAGATCGAGGCCCGGGTCATGGCCGAGATCATCGCGCCGACGCTTGCCGGCATGCGGGCCCGCGGCTGCCCGTTCACCGGCATCCTGTACGCCGGCCTGATGCTCACCGCCGACGGCCCCAAGCTGATCGAGTACAACACCCGCTTCGGCGACCCCGAGGCGCAGGTGCTGATGCCGCGCCTCGCCTCCGACCTCGTGCCGGCCCTGCTCTCGGCCTGCGAGGGCGACCTCTCCGGCGTGAGCCTGGAATTCGATCCGCACCGGGCGGCCCTCACCGTGGTGATGGCGGCGGCCGGCTATCCGGGCGCCGTGGTCCGGGGCTCGGTGATCCGGGGCGTCGACGCCGCCGAGGGCGACGGGGTCCACGTGTTCCAAGCCGGCACCCGCGCCGAGGACGGGCAGCTGCTCGCCGATGGCGGCCGGGTCCTGGCGGTGACGGCCCTCGGCGACAGCGTCACGGACGCCAAGGCCCGCGCCTACGCGGCGGTGGCCCGGATCGACTGGCCGGAGGGTTTCTGCCGGCGCGACATCGGGTTCCGCGCGGTGGCGCGGGAGGCGGGAGAGGGCTGAACCCCCGGTCTCGCTCGTGGCGGGTGTCCCGGGCCCCACCCCACCCTGCCCTCCCGGACGAGGCCGGCGTGCCCGGAATGACGGGGTTGTCCGCGTCAAGCCGCCCGCCCCCTACTCCCCCACCGCCGCGCCGGCCGGCCGGCGGTTGTCGTTGGCACCGTAGAGCAGACCCGGCCGCATCCGCTCCGTGCGCGAGGCGTCGTTGCCCGACGACGCGGCCTCCGGAAGCACGGGCGCCGCGGCCCGGACCGCGATGAGCTCCTGCGCCCCCCAGGGCCTCTGCTCGACGATCGTGTGGCCCATGCCCCTGAGGATGGCCTGGGTGTCCGCCGAGAGCGCGAAGGGCTCGGCGTAGACCGTGTCGGGCAGCCACTGGTGATGGATGCGCGGGGCGTCCACCGCCTCCTGCGGCTCCATGCCGAAATCGAGCACGTTGATCAGCGTCTGCGAGTTGATCGTGATGATCCGCGAGCCCCCCGGCGAGCCCGCCACCAGTGCGACCTTGCCGTCGCGCAGCACGATCGTGGGCGCCATGGACGAGAGCGGGCGCTTGCCCGGCTGGATCGCGTTCCTGGTCCCCTGCACGAGGCCGAACAGGTTCGGCACCCCGGTCTTGACGGTGAAGTCGTCCATCTCGTCGTTGAGGAAGAACCCCGTGTCGCCGGCGATCACCCCGGCGCCGAAATAGCCGTTGATCGTGTAGGTCAGCGCGACCGCGTTGCCGGCCTTGTCCATCACCGAGATGTGGGTGGTCTCGGGCCGTTCCCGCGGCTCCGGGCCGGGATCCGGGCGGATCTCCGCCGATGGGGTCGCCCGGTCCGGGCGGATCGAGGCCCGGAGCGTCTCCGCGTAGGCCGGCGACACCAGCCGGTCGACCGGGTTCTCCACGAAGGCCGGGTCGCCGAGCAGCAGGTTGCGGTCCGCGTAGGCGCGCCGCATCGCCTCGACCATCAGGTGTACGGTCCGGGCCGAGTTGAACCCGGCGGCCCGCAGGTCGTAGCCGTCGAGGATGCTGAGGATCTCGCAGAGCGTGGTGCCGCCGGACGAGGGCGGGGGCGCCGACAGGATCGTGGCGCCCCGGTAGCGGCAGGTGAGCGGCTCGGACTGCGTCACCGTGTAGGCGGCGAAGTCGGCCGCCGTCAGCAGGCCGCCGCCCGCCCGCGACGCCGCCTCCACGGCGTCCGGGATCGCGCCCCGGTAGAACGCGTCCGCGCCGTGGTCGGCGATGGCCTGGAGGGTGCGGGCGAGGTCGGCCTGGACCAGCCGGTCCCCGGGCCGCCAGGGGCTGCCGTCCGGGCGCAGGAAGATCCGGGCGACGTTCGCTTGGCCCGCGAACAGCTTCGTGCCGGATTCGAGGATGTCGGTGTCGCCCCGGGTCAGCACGAACCCGTCCCGGGCGAGCGCGATCGCCGGCGCCATTACCCGCGCCAGCGGCAGGGTCCCGTACGCGGCGAGGACGGTGTTGAGGCCGAGCACCGTCCCGGGCACGCCGGCCGCCTTCCAGCCGCGCAGGCTCGCGCCCTTCACGACGTTGCCGGCAGCGTCGAGATACATGTCCCGGGTGGCGGCCGCCGGGGCGGTCTCGCGGAAATTGATGAAGCGGCTGCGCCCGTCGGCGCTGTGGAGCACCAGGAAACCGCCGCCGCCGATGTTGCCGCAGCAGGGGTTCACCACCGCCTCGGCGTAAGCGACTGCCACCGCGGCGTCGACGGCGTTGCCGCCGGCCCTCAGGATGTCGGCGCCCACCTGCGAGGCGAGGCGCTGGGACGAGACCACCATCCCGTTCTCGGCCTCGACGGCCGGTCCCGAGGCGGAGCGCGCAGCGGGCGCGCCCAGGGCGAGCAGGGCCGTGAGGAGCAGCGCGCGTGTCGGTGCGATCATCCCTGCCCTCTCCGGTGCGGGTCCCGCGCCGTCATATAGGGGACCATGCGCTGGAGTCGCTGGACCCGTCCGATCACCGCATCCCGAGGGGCGGCGAAGCCGCCGCGAAGGAGCCTCCGACGGCTCGCGAGACTTCCGGAGCCCCTCCGAGCCCCTCCGAGCCCCTCCGAGCCCCTCCGAGCCCCTCCGAGCCCGCTGCACAGCACCGCAGGATGAGAGGGGCGAAGGGCGGTGAGGGATCGGGCCGATCCGCCTCACTCGGTTTCGCTGGAACGGTTCGGTTGAGATGCCCCTCTCCGTCATCACGAGCGCAGCGAAGTGACCCAGGGTCGCGCCACGTCAGGAAGCGTGGCGCTGCTGGATTGCTTCGCTCCGCTCGCAAGGACGGCGCCGCCGAAGGCCTCAGCCGTTGCGGAACGTGTAGCTGTAGCCGTTCAGCGCCGGCGCGCCGCCGAGATGGGCGTAGAGCACCTTCGAGCCCTTCGGGAAGAAGCCCTTCTTCACGAGGTCGATCATGCCCTGCATCGACTTCCCCTCGTAGACCGGGTCGGTGATCATCCCCTCGAGCCGGGCCGAGAGGCGGATCGCCTCCACGGTCTCCTTGGAGGGCACGCCGTAGACCGGGTAGGCGTAATCCTCGTTGAGAACCACGTCGTCGGCCACGATGTCGCCCGCGCCGACCAGGGCGGCGGTGTTCTGGGCGATGTCGAGGACCTGGGCCTTGGTCTGGGCCGGGGTGCAGGAGGCGTCGATGCCGATGACGTTGCGGGCGCGCCCGTCGGCCGAGAAGCCCACCAGCATGCCGGCATGGGTCGAGCCCGTCACCGTGCAGACCACCACGTAGTCGAAGCGCAGGCCCATCTCGGCCTCCTGCTTGCGCACCTCCTCCGCGAAGCCGACGTAGCCGAGCCCGCCGTACTTGTGCACGGAGGCGCCGGCCGGGATCGCGTAGGGCTTGCCGCCCTCGGCCTCGACCTCGGCGAGCGCGCGCTTCCACGAATCGCGGATGCCGATGTCGAACCCGTCATCCACGAGCTGCGTCTGCGCGCCCATGATCCGCGACAGGAGGATGTTGCCGACCCGGTCGTAGACGGCGTCCTCGTGGGGCACCCAGGCCTCCTGGATCAGCCGGCACTTCATCCCGATCTTGGCGGCCACCGCCGCGACCATGCGGGTGTGGTTCGACTGCACGCCGCCGATCGACACAAGCGTGTCGGCGCCGCTCTTGATCGCGTCCGGCACGATGTACTCGAGCTTGCGCAGCTTGTTGCCGCCGTAGGCGAGCCCGGAATTGCAATCCTCGCGCTTGGCGTACAACTCGACCTCGCCGCCGAGATGGGCCGTCAGGCGCTTGAGCGGCTCGATCGGCGTCGGGCCGAAGGTCAGGGGATAGCGCTCGAACTTGTCCAGCATCGGGTCTCTCCGGGTCTCGGGGCGCCCCCGGGGCAGCAGCGGTCTCGGTCCGCCCGGGCGCGTCGAAGCGAGGCCTCGGCGACGGCCCGGCGCGAGGCCCGGCTCCGTCTTCGAGGCGCGGGGAGAAACTACCCGATCCGGGATGAAAGGTGCTCTCGATCTTCGAGCGCGAACAGATCTTGACTTGCGCTGCTGACTAGGCTGGCTACGGAGTATTCCGGATTTCGCGTCGCATCCGGAAGAATCATCCATGTCCGCAGGGCTCGACCGGATCGACCAGAAGATCCTCCGCCTCCTCCAGACGGACGGGCGCATGGCGAATGCCGAGATCGCCGAGCGGGTCGGCACCAGTGCGGCCACCTGCCATCGCCGGATCCAGCGCCTGTTCGCGGACGGGTTCGTGCGGGCGGTCCGGGCGCTGATCGATCCGATGCGGGTCGGGCGCGGCACCCTGGTCTTCGTCGGCGTCGTGCTCGACCGCTCGACGCCCGAGAGTTTCTCGGAGTTCGAGGCGGCCGTGCGCGCGATCCCCGCGCTCCTCGACTGCCACCTCGTGGCCGGCGACTTCGACTACATGCTGAAGATCCGGGTCTCCGACATGGCCGACTTCAACCGCCTCCACAGCGCCACGCTGATCGGCCTGCCGGGGGTGCGCCAGACCCGGACCTTCTTCGTGATGAAGGAGGTGATCGACAACGCGCCGCTCGATCTGTGAGGCCCCCTACCCCTCCCCGCGCCGCGCCTTGCGCAGCGCCTCCCACCGGTCGAGGCGCTCGGCGAGCCGGGTCTCGTAGCCCCGCTCGGTCGGCTGGTAGAGGTGCTGGCGCCCGAGCGCGTCGGGCCAGTAATCCTGGCCCGAGAAGGCGTCGGGCTCGTCGTGGTCGTAGCGGTAGCCCTCGCCGTAGCCGATCCGCTTCATCAGCTTGGTCGGCGCGTTGAGGATGGTCCGCGGCGGCGGCAGGGAGCCCGCCTCCTTGGCCAGCCGCGTCGCGGCCTTGTAGGCCTCGTAGACGGCGTTCGATTTCGGCGCGCAGGCGAGGTAGATCGCCGCCTGGGCGAGGGCCAACTCGCCCTCGGGGCTGCCGAGGAAGTCGAACGCGTCCTTGGCGGCGTTGGCCACCACCAGCGCCTGCGGGTCGGCGAGCCCGATATCCTCCACCGCCATGCGCACGAGCCGGCGGGCGATGAACAGCCGGTCCTCCCCGGCATCGAGCATCCGGCAGAGATAGTAGAGCGCCGCGTCCGGATCCGAGCCGCGCACGGTCTTGTGGAGCGCCGAGATCAGGTTGTAGTGGCCCTCCTGCGCCTTGTCGTAGATGGGCGCGCGCCGCTGCACGATCGCTTGCAGCGCCTCGGCGTCGAGGGTCTCGCCGGGGCGGGCCGAGCGCCAGACCTCTTCCGCCAGGGTCAGGGCCGCGCGGCCGTCGCCGTCGGCCATGCGGACCAGAACGCCGCGCGCCTCCTCGGTAAGCGGCAGGGCTTGGCCCGTCAGCGCCTCGGCCCGGACCAGCAGCCGCGCGACGGCGCCCGGATCGAGGGCCCGGAACAGCAGCACCCGGGCGCGGGACAGGAGCGCGGCGTTCAGCTCGAAGGACGGGTTCTCCGTCGTCGCGCCCACCAGCGTGACGGTCCCGTCCTCCATCACCGGCAGGAAGGCGTCGAGCTGGGCCCGGTTGAACCGGTGGATCTCGTCGACGAACAGCAGGGTCCCCTGCCCGGTCGCCCGCCGCTTGCGCGCCGCCTCGAACACCTTCCGCAGGTCGGGCACGCCGGAGAAGATCGCCGAGATCTGCTCGAAATGCAGGTCGGTGCCCTGGGCGAGCAGCCGCGCCACCGTGGTCTTGCCGGTGCCGGGCGGCCCCCAGAAGATCAGCGAGCCGAGCGTCCGTCCCCGCAGCAGGCGCGTGAGCGCCCCGCCCTCCCCGGTCAGGTGTTCCTGGCCGACGACCTCGGCGAGGGTCTGCGGGCGCAGCCGGTCCGCCAGCGGGCGGGCGGCCTCGGCGCCGGGGGCGCGGCCGGGATCCGGCGCGGCGGGTGTCTCCGCGGAGGCGAACAGGTCGGACATCCGCGCATCAACACCGGGCGCGGCCGGGGGCGCAAGCCGGGAGCCGGGGCTTGCCCACGGCCACGGACCTGGCGCCCCGCGACGGGATCAGCCGCCGAACACCGAGGTCAGGATCTCGCCGTTGCGGTTGATCGCGACCTCCCAGGAATTGAGGCTGTTGCGGGTGACCCGGTCGAGATCCTTCGTGGTCGCCATCGGCACGCCGTTGACCGCCACGATCACGTCGCCCTTCTGCAGCCCGACCCGGGCCGCGATGGAGTTCTCGTCCACCGCCTGCACGGCCACGCCCTCGGCCGGGAAGTCCACCTGCATCTCCTCGGCCACCGCCGGCGAGGTGTTGACGAGGGTCGCGCCGAGGAAGGGCGAGCGGGTCTTCACCTTGAGCGCGTCCCGGGGACGCGTCTCGGGAGCCGGGGCGAGCTTGACCGGGACCGTCTGACGGGTCGTGCCGCGCAGGATCCCGAACCGGGCGTGGCCCTGCACGCCCTTCAGGGCGAAGCGGTAGCCGAAGGCCTCCGGATCGGCGACCTCCTGGCCGTCGACCGTGAGGATCAGGTCGCCGCGCTTCAGGCCCGCCTCCTCGGCCGGGCTCTTGGGCTGGAGGCTCGCCACCAGCACGCCGGTCGGGTGGTCGAGGCCCATGCTGTCGGCGATGTCGGGCGTCACGCTCTGGATGCGCGCCCCGAGCCAGGGCCGGCGCACGACGTTCGCCCCGTCCCGGGCGGCGTCGACCACCGCCTTGACCATGCCCACCGGGATCGCGAAGCCGATGCCGTGGCTGCCGCCCGACTGCGAGTAGATCGCGGTGTTGATGCCGACGAGTTGGCCGCGCAGGTCCACCAGCGCGCCGCCGGAATTGCCTGGGTTGATCGCCGCGTCGGTCTGGATGAAGTACTGGTAGTCCGCGGAGCCGACCTGCGTGCGCGCCAGCGCCGAGACGATGCCCTGCGTCACCGTCTGGCCGACGCCGAACGGGTTGCCGATCGCCATCACGAAGTCGCCGACCTCCAGGGCGTCGGCATCGCCGAACGGCATCGGCACGAGGCCCTTCGGCGGTTCCTTGATCTTGAGCACCGCGAGGTCGGTGCGGGTGTCGCGCATCACGATCGTGGCCTCGAACTCGCGGCGATCCGCCAGGGCGATCCGCACCTCGTTCATGTTGTCGATGACGTGGTTGTTGGTGATCACGAGCCCGTCGGCATCGACCAGCACGCCCGAGCCCAGGGAGCGCTGCGCCCGGTCACCCCGGGGGCCGCGGCCGCCCTCCGGCTCGCCGAAGAAGCGGCGCATGAACTCCTCCATGGCGCTGGTGCGCGCGCTGGAGCGCTTGTCCACGTGGGAGGCGTAGACGTTCACCACCGAGGGCGCGGCCCGCTTCACCACGGGGGCGAAGGAGAGCTGCACGTCGGCCTTGCTCAGCGGCACGACCTTCGCGGTGCCGTCCTTCGCGGGCTCCCGGGTCTCCGTCCGCGCCATCTGCGCCGCGGCCGGGCTGGCGGCCAGCAGGGCTGCGACGAGGGCGGGCAGGGTGAGGCGGGTCAGCATGCAGGGCTCCGGCGTCTGGGCGGGCGCGCCGTCCAGGCCGAGACAAGGCAGGCGCACCGTGCGGCCCCACGCTATCGAGGCCGATTGCGGCAGGTCGACGACACCTTCGCCGCAGGCGGGGCGTGTCGCCGTCAGACGGCTTCCTTGCTGCGCGCCCGCCGCTTCCCGGCGGGCTGCGGCGCGGGCTCGGCTTCGGGTTCCGGCGCCGCGGCGCGCGGCTGCCCGAGGCCCAGGGAGCGGGCGAGCTGCGAGCGCTGCTCGGAATAGCTCTGGGCCGTCATCGGGTAGTCCGAGGCGAGGCCCCACTTGGCGCGGTAGGCCTCCGGCGTCAGGCCGCGCAGGGTGAGGTGCCGGCGCAGCGTCTTGTAGGGCTTCCCGTCCTCGAACGAGATCAGGAAGTCCGGATTGATCGAGCGCCGGATCTCCTGCGCGGTCGCCTTGGCGATCGGCGGGCTCTGGCCGGCGTCGCAGACCCCCCGAATCGCCGCGTGCACCTCGTTGAGGAGGCCGGGTAGATCCGCGCTCTGCACGTGATTGTGGCTCACATAGGCCGAGACGATCTCGGAGGCGAGCGTGACGAGGCGGAGAGAGCCGCCGTTCGACTGGGCCATGTCTCGTGCGTTGCCTTCTCGTGATGACGAAACTCGCCAGAACGCAAGCACTGCGTCGCGATTCGGACGCCTGATACAATCGCATTCGCAAGAAGCGTCAAGTCTTAAATTCGGAACTGGGGTATACGGTCCCAAATAGCGTAATAAGAGCGATCTTGATCGCTCAACCTCAAGGAGTAATGCCTATCAGGTTCTCGCTTGTGCGCAATCGATATTGCCGATTTATCCCTGCGACCTGACGCGGCCTGCACTCTACAGCCGAAGGTGCGATGCGGTGCCGGCTATAGAGCTTACGAGGCCGTTTCTGCCCATCGATTGTGCATTCGCAGAGCGTCGCTGGCCGATACCTCAAAGCCGATAGGACAACCTCAACGACGCTTTGTGGCGACCGCACCTCGGCGGTGAGCGACGGAGGGTCTGGAAGCGGACCGACGGTGCGCCAGTGGCGCAACCTGATCGCGAACTCGCTCGGGCGTTCGGGCTCCGTCCGTGGCCGGACAAACGCAGAACCCGCCGCGCTGTTGAGCGCGGCGGGTTCTGTGTGTCGGATTTGGTTGCGGGGACAGGATTTGAACCTGTGACCTTCAGGTTATGAGCCTGACGAGCTACCGGGCTGCTCCACCCCGCGCCAAGTCTGTACGGCTGGTCCGGGTCGACGCGGGCTCTGTGTGAGCGTGCGCCGTGTCCGGGGGCCGGATCGGTGTTCGTGCTGAGGGAATGTTGATTGCGATGGGCGGGTCTGGCGGCGACCGACTCTCCCGTGTCTTGAGACACAGTACCATAGGCGCTGGCGTGTTTAACGGCCGAGTTCGAGATGGGATCGGGTTCTGGGCACGCCGCTCAGGCCACCAGACCGGCGCATCGCAACTTTTTTGGCACTGGGCGTCGCAGGGTGCTGCGACGGCGAGTGCTGTGTTCGGCAAGCATGCAGCCTCATCGCTGCGGGTCTTCTTGTTTCGTGTGTCTCTGGCTTCGCCAGCCTTTTCGGCTGCCGAACCAGTCCGGACACGGATCACGAGAGCGATCAAGCCAATCGGGCGATTAGTACCGGTCGGCTCAACGCGTCGCTGCGCTTGCACCCCCGGCCTATCGACGTGGTCGTCTTCCACGGCCCTCAAGGGAGGTCTCGTTTTAAGGGGGGTTTCCCGCTTAGATGCCTTCAGCGGTTATCCCGTCCGTACATAGCTATGCTGCACTGCCGCTGGCGCGACAACAGCTCCACCAGAGGTACGTTCATCCCGGTCCTCTCGTACTAGGGACAAAGCCTCTCAAACCTCCTACACCCACG
>NZ_FOCS01000028.1:0-64661 GCF_900110155.1 Methylobacterium sp. UNC300MFChir4.1
CGTGAACTTCGGCAGCTCGATCTTGACCGAGCGCGCCGCCGGGCCCTCGCCGATGATCAGGTCGAGCTGGTAATCCTCCATGGCCGGGTAGAGGATCTCCTCGACCGCCGGGTTGAGCCGGTGGATCTCGTCGATGAACAGGACGTCGCGCTCCTCCAGGTTGGTGAGCTGGGCGGCCAGATCCCCGGCCTTGGCGATCACCGGCCCGGAGGTCGAGCGGAAGTTCACGCCGAGTTCGCGCGCCACGATCTGCGCCAGCGTGGTCTTGCCCAGGCCCGGCGGCCCGACGAACAGCACGTGGTCGAGCGCCTGCCCGGTCTTCCTCGCCGCCTCGATGAACACCTGCATGTTCGCCCGCGCCGCCCGCTGACCGATGAACTCGGACAGGCTCAGGGGGCGGATCGTCTGATCCGGCTCCGCGGCCGCGGCACCGGACCCCTGCGCGACCGTCCTGATCGGCGTCGCCATTCAGGCCGCCCTGGCGCGACCCGACGCCTTCTCGAAGGGCTGCACGAAGGGCTGCACCAGGACCCGCCGGCCCGAGAGGTCGTGCACGCTCACCCGCCACTCGGCCCAGTCGGTGCGGTTGGCCAGCGAGCGCCGCACGTCGGAGGCGACCTTGCGGGCGCGGTCGACGAGGCGCGCCGTCGCGCGGACCTCGGTGCCGCGGGCGTCGAACACGCATTCGAGGCCGTTGGTGCAGTGGAACCGGTACTTGGCCATCCCTCGCTCCTCCTCGGCCGCCCCGCGCGGCGCTCACCCTGTGTTCACTATATGTTCTGTTCTCGGCCGGATCCAGCCCCGGCGAAGCGTCGCAGGCGTCCCCGGAACGGACCCGCGCCGGACCCGCGCCGGCCTCACGACTGCGGCCGATGGGACCGGACCGGAACACCGCGCGCCCCGCGGGCTTACCGGGCGAGACGCCTCACCGCCGGACCGGGAACCCACCATGCGCGCCACGCTCCTCGCCCTCCTGCTGGCCGCCGGCCTCGGCGCGCCCGGCCGCGCCGCCGAGGCGCCGGCGGGGTCCGACGCCCTGAAGCCGATGGTGGAGTCGAACGACCTCGTCTTCAACGGCATCACCCGGTCCGCGGACGGCCGGCTGTTCTCGCCGTTCCAGCGGCAGAGCCAGGACAAGGGGATCGAGCTCGGCGAGTGGCGGGACGGCAAGGCGGTCCCGTACCCCGACGCGGCCTGGAACGCCTGGAAGACGGGCGACGACCCGGCCAAGGCCTTCGTGGCGGTCAACGCCATCCGGATCGGCCCGGACGGGGACCTCTGGGTGGTCGACAAGGGCGCGCCCGGCATGGGCGCGGCGCCGCTGCCGGGCGGCCCGAAGCTCGTGCAGATCGACCTTGCCACGAACGCCGTGCGCAGGGTCTACCCGCTGCAGGCGGCGACCACCGAGAAGAGCTTCATCGACGATTTCCGGTTCAACGGCGGCCACATCTACCTGACGGATGCCGGCCAGCCCGGTCTGATCGTCCTCGACCGCGAGACCGGCGGCCTCCGGCGGGTGCTCGACGGACACTGGTCGACGATCGCGCAGCGCCCGCTGACCGGCCAGGGCCGCGTGCTCCGGGACGACAAGGACAAGCTGCTCTTCATCCACGCCGACCAGCTGGAAGTCTCGCCGGACGGCAAGACCTTCTACTACCAAGCGTGCACCGGGCCGCTCTACAGCATCGAGACCCGGTACCTCGACGACGCGTCCGTGAGCGACGACGAGCGCGCCAAGCACGTGAAGCTCCACGCCGCCACGGTGGCGACGGGCGGCACCGCCATCGACGCGGGCGGCACCATCTACGCGAGCGACACGGACGGCCTGCGGATCCTCAAGATCGCGCCGGACGGGACCGTGAGCACGCTGGTGCAGGACCCGCGGCTCGTGTGGGTCGACGCGATGTGGATCGACGAGCAGGGCGGCCTGTGGATCCCGGCGGCGCAGATGAACCGCACGCCGGCGATGAGCGGCGGCGCGGCCTCGACGGTCAAGTTCCCGACGACGATCTACCGGATGCAGATCGACGCCGAGCCGCTGCGCAACTGAGGGCGGATCGGCCCGGTCCCAGGGGCGGCCTCGCGTCGGGCGCGCGGCGGCTGACGCCGAACCCGGAACCCGGGTTACAAGTTGGATCGAGGCGGGTGCCGGGCCCGGGACCCTGTACCGGGATCCGGCACCGAGGCCCGGCACGAGGAGAGGATGGACCGACCATGCGCAGGATGCAGTCGTCGCGGTGGGCCGGCGCCTTCCTGGCTGCCGGCCTGATCGTCGCGTTCGCCCCGCCGGCGCGGGCCGACGCCGCCCTGGTCCTGCGGGAGACCCGGCTGCACACGCCGCCGGACTCGCACGAGCCGCAGCGGGCGATGGTCAACCTGCGCAACACCGGCCCGGACCTCGCGACGAACGTGACCGTGCTCTGCACCTTCACGGGGGCCGGCGGGACGGTGCTCGACACGCAGCAGGCCTCGGTGCCGGAGGTCGTCAGCCTCGCCGACGTGCAGGCCGAGACGATCTACTACGGCTGGCCCCGCGCGAGCAGCGCCACCTGCCGCCTCGCCGAGCCGTAGCCGGCGGCCCCCGTCGCCCGCCGGGCCGGCCGACGCAGCCTTAGCGGTTTCCGCGCGTTATGGTCCGGTCCCGTGGCGTCCCAGGTCCGTTTCCGGCAGAAGGCGCCCACGCCCCGCCCCTCTGTCGCAGCGCCAGCCCCGTGCCCGTATCCCCCGCCCTCCCGATTTTGGCGATCCGCCCCGACCGCCCCGCGCGGCCGGCGGGGGAGTCCATCGCGACGCACGGGCGCTGAGCGTGGACGAGACGGGGACCGAGGCGCTCCTGCGGCGCGCCCGCGCGCTGGAGGCGGAGGCCGCCGGGCTCCGGGCGCGGGCGGCCGCCACCGGCGCTGAGGCGGACGCCCCGACGCTCCCGCAGCCCCCCGCCGACCTGTTCGGGGCCGGCCTCGCCCTCCGGGAGGCCGAGGCGCGCCTGCTGCGGGCGCAGGAGGCGGGCGGGATCGGCCTGTTCACCGTGGGGGTCGCGGACGGGCTCCTGCACCCGACCCCGCAATTCTGCCGGCTCTACGGCCTGCCGGAGCGCGACACCTACCCGGCCGAGCTGGTCGAGGCGCTGATCCTGCCGGAGGACCGGGCCCTCGTCTCGACGGCGGCGAGCCGGCGCCGCGGCGACGCCCCGCGGGACGTCGCCTACCGGATCCGGCGACCGGATACCGGCGAGATCCGCTGGATCGCCCGGCAGGGGGAGATCGAGCGCGACGCCGCGGGGCGGCCGGTGCGGTTCTCCGGGGTCGCGCGCGACATCACCGAGCAGCGCGAGGCCCGCGACGCCCTGCGCGCCGGCGAGGAGCGCTACCGGACGCTGTTCGAGGCCATCGACGACGGCTTCTGCATCATCGAGTTCTTCGACGGCCCGCACGGCCCGCTGAGCGACTACGTCCACGTCGAGGCCAATCCCGGCTACGAGCGCCACACCGGCATCGCCGGCATCGTCGGGCGGACGCTGCGCGACCTCGTGTCGGCCGAGGACGCGGAGGCCTGGCTCGAACTCTACGGCGGCGTGCTCCGCACCGGTGTCCCGATCCGGTTCGAGCGCTTCTTCGCCCAGGCCGACCGCTTCATCGACGTCTCGGCGGCCCGGATCGGGCCGGCGAGCCGGCGCCAGGTCTCGGTGCTGTTCCGGGACATCACCGCGCGCCGGCAGGCGGAGGACGCCCTGCGCGCCAGCGAGGCGCTCGCCCGGACCAACATCGAGCGCGTGCAGCTCGCCCTCGCGGCCGGCGCCATCATCGGCACGTGGCACTGGGACCTGCCGAGCGACCGGTTCACGGTCGACGAGGGCTTCGCCCGCAGCTTCGGCCTCGACCCGGCGCTGGGCCGGGACGGCATCCCGCTCGCCCAGATCGTCGCGACCGTGCATCCGGACGACCAGCCCGGGCTGGCGGCCGCCATCAACGCGGCCGTCGCCCGGGGCGGCGCCTACGCGCACCAGTACCGGGTCCGCCGGGCGGACGGGCGCTACTACTGGCTGGAGGCCAACGGCCGCGTCGACCACGCGCCCGACGGCACGCCCCTGAGCTTCCCCGGGGTCCTGATCGACGTGGACGAGCGCCGCGCCGTCGAGGCCGAGCGGGATCGCGTCGCCGCGGCGCTGCGCAGCCTCAACGAGACCCTGGAGCAGCGGGTCGCCGAGCGGACGGCCGAGCTGATGCGCGCCGAGGAGGCCCTGCGCCAGTCGCAGAAGATGGAGGCGGTCGGCCAGCTCACCGGCGGGCTCGCCCACGACTTCAACAACATGCTGGCCGGCATCGTCGGCTCGCTGGAATTGATGCAGACCCGGATGCTGCAGGGGCGGGTCGGCGACCTCGACCGCTACATCGGCGCGGCGCAGGGCGCGGCCAAGCGCGCCGCCGCCCTGACCCACCGCCTGCTGGCCTTCTCGCGCCGCCAGACCCTCGACCCGAAGCCGACGGACGCGAACCGCCTGGTCGAGGGCATGATGGAGCTCGTGCGCCGCACGGTCGGCCCCGCGGTGGCGATCGAGTCGGTGGGGGCCGGCGGCCTGTGGCCGACGCTGGTCGATCCGAGCCAGCTCGAGAACGCGCTGCTCAACCTGTGCATCAACGCCCGGGACGCGATGCCGGCGGGCGGGCGCATCGTCATCGAGACCGCCAACCGCTGGCTCGACCACCGGGCCGCCCAGGAGCGCGAACTGGAGCCGGGGCAGTACGTCACGCTCTGCGTCTCGGACAACGGCACCGGCATGACCCCCGACGTGGTCGCCAAGGCCTTCGACCCGTTCTTCACCACCAAGCCGATCGGCGAGGGCACCGGCCTCGGCCTGTCGATGATCTACGGCTTCGCCAAGCAGTCCGGCGGGCAGGTCCGGATCTACTCGGAGGTCGGCCAGGGCACGATGGTCTGCCTCTACCTGCCCCGCCATCTCGGCGAGGCGGAGGCCGAGGTGTGCCTGCCGGACCTCGCCCACGCGCCCCGCGCCGAGCAGGGCGAGACGGTCCTGGTTGTGGACGACGAGCCGACCGTGCGGATGCTGGTCACCGAGGTGCTGGAGGATCTCGGCTACGCGGCGATCGAGGCGGCGGACGGTGCCTCGGGGCTGAAGGTCCTCCAGTCGGACGTGCGCGTCGACATGCTCATCACCGATGTCGGCCTGCCCGGCGGCATGAACGGCCGCCAGATGGCCGATGCCGGCCGCCAGCACCGGCCCGACCTGAAGGTCCTGTTCATCACCGGCTACGCCGAGAACGCCGCCCTCAACCACGGCCATCTCGGCCCCGGCATGCAGGTGATGACGAAGCCCTTCGCCCTGGAGGCGCTCGCGACCCGCATCCGCGGCATCATCGGCGGCGAGGGCTGAGGCCCGGAGGCCCGGGCGGGCGGTTCGCCTCCGGCACACGGCGTCGCAGGCCCGCGCGGAACGGGTTCGCCGGCCCGGGCGTCATTGCCATACCGCGGCGGCGCGCCCATGAGGGCGTCCTCGCGGGCACCATCGCGGGCGTCCTCGGCACGGGGCCCGGCGGGCGGGCGGGCCCGGGAGCGGACCGGCAGGGCCGCGCCGAACGGAGGCGACAGGGAAGCTACCGTGGACACGCAGACCATCCCGGCCGAACTCACGACCTTCTTCGAGAAATCCCACATCGCCCTGGCGCTGGCCGCGGCGGGCGACGACAACGTCCTGCTCCTGGTGAACGAGCGGTTCCACCAGCTCACCGGCTACACGGGCGCGGAGGTCGTCGGGCGCAATTGCCGCCTCCTCCAGCGCGACGCCGACAACCGGGAGGCGCGGGCCAAGATCCACGCCTTCCTAGAGAACGACCGTCAGGACACGGTGCGCACGCCGATCGTGAATTTCCGCAAGGACGGGAAGCCCTTCGTCAACCTGCTGTACATGTCCAAACTGAAGGCGCTCTCGGGCGAGGTGCGCTTTCTTTTCGCATCCCAATTCGACGTCAGCCGCTCGCAACCTGAGTTGCTTTCCGCCTACGATGCAGAACTGGGCCGGACCCTGTCCCGGCTGACCCCGACGCTTGCGGAGAGTGGGCTCGTCATCGAGGGCTCGCTGATGACGATCGCCAACACGGTCGCCACGGTCGCGCAGGCCAAGCTCACGCTCGCGGATCTCGATGCACCAGGATTTCCTTAACGCCCCCGGAGGCGAGGCCTCGGAGGTCCTGGACGGCGCCGGGACGGTGACGGCGCCGCCCTTCGCCGGGCCGGTCGTGGGAATCGGTGCCTCGGCGGGCGGGCTCGAGGCCCTGCGGGAGATGCTGGCGCGCGCCCGGCCGCCGACCGGCATGGCCTTCGTCATCGTCCAGCACCTCGACCCCAACCACGAGAGCATGCTGGCGCAGCTCCTCGACCGGCAGACCGAGCTGGAGGTTCTCCAGTGCGAGGGCGGGGAGCGGATCGCGGGCGACAAGGTCTACATCATCCCGCCCGGGCGCGGCCTCGTCATCCAGAACGGCGTCCTCGAACTCACCCACTTCGTCCAGCCGCGGGGCCTGCGCCGGCCGATCGACGACTTCTTCCTGTCGCTCGCGGTCGACCAGCAGGCCAACGCCGCCTGCGTGATCCTGTCGGGCACGGGGGCCGACGGCACGACCGGCCTGCGGGCCATCAAGGAGCACGGCGGCGTCTGCGTGGTGCAGCAGCCCGACACCGCCCGCTACGACGGCATGCCGCTCTCGGCGGTCGGGACCAGCCTCGTCGACTTCGTGCGGCCGCCGGGCGAGATCGTCGACTGCCTCACCACCTTCTTCCGCCGCCGCGGCACCGACGCCGTCGACGCCGAGTCCCGCCTCGTCGCCGACCACATCGACGACCTCTGCCGGGTCATCCGCGCGGCGGTGGGCCACGACTTCGCCGGCTACAAGCGGACCACCCTGGTCCGGCGGGTCGAGCGGCGCATGCACGTCCTCGGGCTCGAGTCCGGCCGGGCCTATCTCGGCCGCGTCCGGGCCGACAAGACCGAGTGCGAGGCGCTGTTCCGCGACCTCCTGATCAACGTCACCCGCTTCTTCCGCGACGCCGAGATGTTCGAGCTCCTCCGGGAGCGCGTGGTGGAGCCCCTGCTGCGCACCCGCGATCCCGAGGAGGACATCCGGGTCTGGATCCCGGGCTGCTCCAGCGGCGAGGAGGCCTACAGCATCGCCATGCTGTTCGCCGACGCCGCCCGCCGCCTCGGCCTGCCGCCGGCGGTCCAGATCTTCGCCACCGACATCGACGAGCGCATGCTCCAGATCGCCCGGGAGGCGACCTACCCGGCCGCCGCGCTCGCCGACATCCCGGCCCATCTGCGGGAGCGCTACGTCGTCCTCCACGCCGAGCGCTTCACCGTCGCGGCCGAGATCCGCGACCTGATCCGCTTCTCCAGCCACAGCCTGGTCAAGGACCCGCCCTTCTCGCGGGTCGACCTCCTGTCCTGCCGCAACCTGCTGATCTACTTCGACGAGCGCCTCCAGCAATCGGTGGTGCCGCTGTTCCACTACGCGGTCCGGCCGGGGGGCTACCTGTTCCTCGGCCCCTCGGAGAGCGTCAGCCGCT
Organism: Methylobacterium sp. UNC300MFChir4.1; assembly: GCF_900110155.1. Taxonomy (NCBI): domain Bacteria; kingdom Pseudomonadati; phylum Pseudomonadota; class Alphaproteobacteria; order Hyphomicrobiales; family Methylobacteriaceae; genus Methylobacterium; species Methylobacterium sp. UNC300MFChir4.1. The sequence continues at coordinate 7,576 of NZ_FOCS01000028.1, forward strand.
TCGAGCACCTGTTCCCGGTCATCGACCAGCACGCCCGCCTGTTCGAGCGGCCGCCGGGCGCGCCGCAATACCCGATCGACCTGCCCGGGAGCGCCCGCCGGGGCGAGGCCCGGCGCGGCGGGCGCGAGGAGCGGCGCGGCGAGCCCTCGATCGCCGACGAGACCGTGGCGGTGCGCCGCGTCATGGAGCGCTACGCCCCGCCCAGCATGGTGCTCAACGAGGACGGCGGCATCATCGCCGCCTACGGGCGCCTGAGCCGCTACTTCGACTTCCCGGTGACCCGGACCGGCGGCACCAGCGCCATCACCCTGGCGCGCCCGGGCCTGCGCGACGTCATCGGCCCGCTGCTCCGCCAGACCCGCGACGCGCGCAAGCGCGTGGTCGTCCGCGACGTGGAGATCCGCTCGGAATACGGCGTCCAGCCGGTGGAGCTGATCTGCGATCCCCTGCCCGACGGCTCGATGCTCCTGGTGCTGCGCGACACCGGCGCCTTCCGGGCGGCGGACGACCTCGACCTGATCGAGATGGATGCCGGCGGCGACCACGTCGAGGCGCTGGAAGAGGAGCTGCTGCGCACCCGCTACAAGCTGCGCTCGGCGGTCGAGGAACTGGAGACGACGAACGAGGAGCTGAAGAGCTCCAACGAAGAAATGATGTCGATGAACGAGGAGCTCCAGTCGACGAACGAGGAGCTGTCCACGGTCAACGACGAGCTGAAGACCAAGGTCGAGCAGCTCACCATCGCCAATGCCGACCTGCGCAATTTCTTCGAATCCACCGACCTCGCCGTCGTGGTGCTCGACCGCGAGCTGAGGGTGCGCAGCTTCACCACGTCGGCCACCACGATCTTCCCGCTGCAGCCGGGCGATCGCGGCCGCCCCCTCGCCGACGTGTCGAGCCGGCTCGCCGGGCACGAGTACCTGCACGACGCCCAGGAGGTCTGCGCCGGCGGCTCGGTGATCCAGCGGCGCGTCGCCACCCGGGACGGGGAGCGCACGCTCTCGCTGCGGGTGCTGCCCTACCGCCTGCAGAACGGCAGCGTCGACGGCGCCACCCTGGTGCTCACCGACATCACCGAGGCGCTGTCGCTGGAGCGCCAGCTCGCCGCGGAGCGCGAGCGGCTGGAACTGGCCGTGAAGGCCGGGGGCATCGGCGTCTGGGAATACAGCCCGGATGCCGGGACCGTCGTGGTCGACAGCATCGCCGGCACGATGTTCGGCCTCGCTCCCGACACCCCGCACCCCACCGCGTCCCTGGCGGCCAGCGTGCTGCCCGAGGACCGTCCCGGCTTCGAGGCGGCGCTGTCCGAGGCGGCGCACGGGCTAAACGAGTTCGAGGCGCGCATCCGCGTGCGCGCCGCCGACCACGCGCCGCGGCACATCCGCAGTTACGGGCGCCTGACCCGGAGCGGCGACCGGAAGCGGATCGTCGGCGTCTGCATCGACGTGTCGCCCGAATACGCGCTCGCCGAGACCCGCGACCTGATGCTGCGGGAGATGAACCACCGGGTGAAGAACCTGTTCGCGATCATCGGCGGCATGATCTCGGCGGGCGCCCGCACGCACCGGGAGATCGGCGTCTTCGCCACCGACATGCGCGACCGCATCTCGGCCCTCGGGCGGGCGCATTCCCTGGCCGACCCGTCCGACGGCCAGGGCATGAGCGATCTCGCGGGCCTGATCGGCGCGACCCTGCGCCCGTACCGCGACCACGTCCCCACGGTGATCGAGGGCCCCCTCGTGGCGATCAACTGGCGGCACGTGTCGTCGCTGGCGATGATCCTGCACGAGTGGGCGACGAACTCGGTGAAGTACGGCGCGCTCGGGGCCGACGACGGCGCGCTGTCGGTCACCTGGGACCGGCAGGCCGACGGGCTCGTCCTGGACTGGTGCGAGCGGATGGCCCGTGTCCCGGAGCCGAGGCCCGGACGAGGTTTCGGGACGATGCTGGTGGAGATGTCCCTGCGCCAGCTCGAAGCGACCGTGACGCGCAGCCACGACGCCGCCGAGTACCGGATCACGCTGCATCTGCCCGAGGTGGCACTCCTGCGGGGCTGACGCACGCTCAGGGATATCCGTGCGTCGGCCGTCCTTGCGAGCGCAGCGAAGCAATCCAGTCGGCGCCACGCTTGCCGATGCTGCGCGACCCTGGATTACTTCGCTGCGCTCGCAAAGACGGCGAGGTCTCCCGATCCTTCACCGCGGGTTCGGGAGGAGTCACGATGCCGGAGGGCGCCGGACGAACCGGCGCCCCGCCCCCCTCAGTCGATGACTTCGACGATGCGGTGGCCGCGATCGACCAGGACGGGCTGGTCGTTCACGATGGTGTAGCGGTAGCCCGGACGCACCCGGTACTCGGTGGGCACGTCGTAGTAGGTGACGCTGTCCTCCGGCAGCACGGTGCCGACCCGGACCGGGCCGCCCCAGCTGTAGGAGCGCGCGCCGCGCTCGCGGACGTAGCTGCGGAACCGCGGGCGGTCGTCGACGCCCAGGATGCCGCCGACCGTGCCGGTCGCCGCGCCGACCGCGCCGCCGACGATGCCGCCGACCGGGCCGGCCGCGTCGGCGCCGACCGCCGCACCCTCGGCCGCGCCCCGCAGGGTGCCCTGCGCCTGGGCGGCCGCCGGGAGGGCGAGGAGGCCGGCGGTCGCCAGCGACAGAAGAAGCTTGTTGGTCATGCTGAGATCTCCAGGGTCGTCAGGGCGCGGCTGTCCGCCCAGGATCAGTTGCAGCCTTCCTTGTGGACGGTCTTGGAGTTGCCCATGCCGTCCTCCTTGTGGACGGTCTTCGAACCGCAATCGACGCTGCCGGTGGTGACCTCGCGCTTCTCGACGACGGTGTCGCGGTGGTCGACGACGGCGGGCCCGTCGCGGCGGATGACGGTGGTCTCCTCGGCGCTCGCCGCGCCGCACAGAGCCGCGAACAGGGCGCCCGAGAGAATGATGGTCCGCATGGTTGGCCTCCTGACTTCAATCGAAGCCAGCAACGGCAGCGGCGGAAAAAGGGTTCCACGCGCATTGATCGGTAGATCACGCGGATATCCGCGATGCGGCACGGTATTGGTTGTGTACAATCGACCGCTCCCGTCCCGCTCAGATGTTCGGGACGGGAGCGGCGCTTCAGCCGGCCAGGGGCGGCACCCGGGACCACCACGCGTGCGCCCGCTCGTACTGGTGGGCGACGCGCAGGATCTCGGCCTCGGCGAAGGGCCGGGCGGCGATCTGGAGGCTGATCGGCAGGCCGCGCCGGTCGAAGCCGCAGGGCAGCGCGATGGCGGGCAGGCCCGCGAGGTTGAACGGGTAGGTCAGGCGCCAGGAGGCCGCCAGCACGCTCTCCGCGCGCCCGCCGAGCGTCACCGCGGACTCGTCCGTCCGCCACGCGGTCAGCGGCGAGGCCGGGCCGACGATCACGTCGGCCTCGGCCAGGACGGCGGCCATCTCGTCCATGATCAGGGCCCGCACCTGCTCGGCCCGCAGGTAGTCCGGCCCGGTCACGAGCCGGCCCATCTCCACGAGGTCGCGGACGTCGGCGGCGAAGCCCGCCACGTGGCCCCGGGCGAGGCTGCGGTCGTGGTAGGCGGTCGAGGAGGCGAGCTCGATGGCGTAGATGGCGCCGAGGCCGTGGCGCAGGGACGGCACCGCGACGTCGCGCACCGCGCAGCCCCGGTCTTCGAGGAAGCGGAGCGCCGCCTCGACGGCGGCGGCGACGTCGTCGTCGATTGCGTCGAAGAAGTGGTTGCGGATCACCGCGACCCGCAGGCCCCGGATCGGCCGGTCGAGCCCGGCCGTGTAGTCGGGGACCGGGGCCGCGCTGGCCGCGGGATCGCCGGGATCCGGGCCGGCGAGCGCCTGCAGCATCAGGGCGGCATCGGCCACCGCCAGGGTCAGCGGCCCGGCATGGTCGAGGGACCAGGAATGCGGCACGATCCCCGACCGGCCGACCCGGCCGTAGGTCGGCTTGAGCCCGACGATCCCGCACAGGGCGGCCGGGATCCGGATCGAGCCGCCCGTGTCCGAGCCGAGCGCGGCCGGGCAGAGGCGGGCCGCGACCGCCGCGCCCGAGCCGCCGCTGGAGCCGCCGGGCACCCGGTCGGGGTCCCAGGGGTTGCGGGTCGGCGGCGTGACCATGCCCCAGGCGAATTCGTGCATCCGCGTCTTGCCGAGGATCACCGCGCCGGCCGCCCGCAGCCGCGCCACGGCGTGGCTGTCGGCCGCCGGGAAGGTCAGGGCCTCCACCGCCGTGCCGGCCCGGGTCGGCATGTCGGCGGTGGTGTAGTTGTCCTTGACGGCGATCGGGATGCCGTGGAGCGGGCCGCGCGGCCCCGTCCGGGCGATCTCGGCATCGGCCGCGCGCGCGGCGTCGAGGGCCGCGGGCGCGAGGTGGACCATGCTGTTCAGGGCGCCGTCGAGGCGCGCGATCCGGTCGAGGCTGGCGCCGACGAGCTCGGCGCTCGACAGCTCCCGCGCCGCGATCCGCCGCGCGAGCTCGGTGATCGGGGCTTGCCAGAGGGGGTCAGTCGCGGCGGTCGTCATGGGGCACCCGGCGGTAGGGGAGCGTCGGATCGAACACGACCGGCGGATGGATGTCCGCGAGGTCGAGGTCGCGGAGCCGCGCGATCTCGGCGAGCACCGGCGCGAACTGGGCCAGCAGGTGGGCGACCCGCCGGGGCTCCTGGCGCAGGCCGACGACGTCGCGCAGGAGGTCGGGGGCTGCATCCCCGGCGGTGCCCGGCCGCTCGGCGGGGGGCCTGAGCAGCATCGCCACGACGTCGTCCGGCAGGGCGCCGGCCGGGCCGTCCTTCCGCGGCATGCCGGCCACGAACGGCACGAGCTGACGGCGGGCGACCAGGAGAACGCGGCGCAGCTCGGCCACGGGCTCGGCGTGCTCGTCGACCCGCAGGTCGAGGCGCGGGTAATCCTCGGCGGCGACGATCTTGAGCGCCGCCGACTGCTTGCCGCGCCGGTCGCCGCCGGCCGCGTCGCCGGCCTCCAGGGCGCGCATCAGCCGCTCGTCGAGATCCTGGGCGGCGCTCCCCTCGAAGGCCGCCACCATGGCGTCGACCACGCCCGGCCCGGCGAGCATGTTGCCCTGGACGGCGTAGCCGGGCCCGGTGCGGTGGCCGGCCGCCGGCGTGCAGCCGGCGCCGGTCCAGGCGGCGGCCCGCCCCTGCCCGTCGACGAGGCCGAGCTGGCGCAGGTCCGGCCGGTCGTCGGTGGCGAGGGCCGCCGCCAGCGCGGCGTCGGGATCCTGGCCGCCGGCGAGCCCGTCGAGGATGCGGGCGGCGAGGTAGGGGTTCACCCAGGACTGGGTGGTGACGGCCCCGATCCCGGCCCTGAGGAACGGGCACAGGCCGCCCACCGCCGGGACGGCGCTCGCCACCGCGACGCCGAGCTGGCCGGTTCGCGGGCAGCGGGCGGCGACCGAGAAGGTGTTGAGTTCTCTCATGCGCTTACGGCTTCCTCCTCCCTGCTCCCAATCCACCACCGTCTTTGCGAGCGCAGCGAAGCAATCCAGCATCGCCCCGTCCGGGAGCGTGGCGCGACCCTGGGTCGCTTCGCTGCGCTCGCGATGACGGTGGTGGATCCGGTCCGACCTCACACCGCCAGATGGTCGATGACGCGTGCCCGCGCGTCCGGCGCCTGCGCCGGACCGCTGTCGACGATCTCGCCGAGCTTGAGGACGGCGTAGCGGTCGGCGAGCGCCAGCGCGAAGGCGACGTGCTGCTCCACCACCAGCATGGACACGCCCGCGGCCCGCTCGGCCTGGAGCACGCCGCGCAGGCGCTCGACCATGGAGGGCTGCACGCCCTCGGAGATCTCGTCGATCAGCAGGAGGCGCGGGCGCAGCATCAGGGCGCGCCCGAGGATCAGGATTTTCTGCTCGCCGCCCGAGAGGGTGCCGGCCCGCTGGGCCAGCCGATCCTTCAGGAACGGGAAATGGCCGAACAGCCGCTCCAGCGCCTCCGGCAGCATCCGGTCGGAGGGCACCGCGAGGCGCAGGTTGTCGCGGATCGACAGGTCCTGGAACAGGGGCTGCTCCTGCGGCGCGTAGCCGACGCCGAGCGCGTTGAGCTTGGCCGGCGTGAGGCCGGCGAGCGCTTGGCCCCCGACCGTGATGGCGCCGCCGCGCAGGGCCACCATCCCCAGGACGGTCTTGAGCAGCGTTGTCTTGCCCATGCCGTTCTTGCCGAGCAGCGCCACGATCTCCCCCGGCCCGACCGACAGGGACACGTCCTTGACGATGGCGACGGCGCCGTAGCCGCTCGACACCCGGTCGAGGGCGAGGGCGGCCCCCGCCGGCGCGATCTGCCGTGCTGCCCGCCGTGCTGCCTCACCCATGGGCGCCTCCCGAGTAGATGGTCCGGACCAGTTCGGAGCCCACGACGTCCTCGACCGTGCCGTCCAGGACCAGCCGGCCCTGGTGCAGCACCACGATCCGGGACGAGATCTCGCGCACGAAGTCGAGGTCGTGCTCGACCAGCACGGCGGCGATCCGGCCCTCGGCGGTGAGCGCCTTGAGGACGGTCCCGATGGTGGTGCGCTCGGCCTTGGTCAGGCCCGCGGTGGGCTCGTCGAGCAGGATCAGCCGCGGCTCCAGCGCCACCACCATGGCGAGCTCCAGCGCCTGCTTCTGGCCGTGGGACAGGAGACGCGTCGGCTGCGTCAGCTGGCGGTCGAGGCCGGTCATGCGCAGGACGTCGAGGGCGGGCTGCGGCAGGCCCAGCGTCTCGGCCCGCCCGACCGGGCTCAGGCCGTCGTGGGACGCCCGGGCGAGGCGGAGGCAGTCGGCCACCGACAGGCTCTCGAACACGCTCGCCACCTGGAACTTGCGCCCGACGCCGAGGCCGACGATCCGGTTCGGCGTCAGCCCGGTGATCGGCGTGCCGCCGACGGCGATCGCGCCCTTGAACGGCTCGGTGCCGTCGCTGAGGCAGCGCATCAGCGTGGTCTTGCCGGCGCCGTTGGGCCCGACGAGGCTGACGAGCTCGCCCGCCCGGATCTCGAGGTCGATGCCCTCCAGCACCGTCAGGGCGCCGTAGGCCTTGGCGAGGTTCTCGACCTTGAGGATCGGGGTCCCGGTCGCCTCGGTGCCGGTCACCTCCGGCCCGGCCGCCTCGGTCCCGGCCGCCCGCGCGACGAGGCGCGGCGGCGCCGGCTGCCGCCGGCCCACCGGCAGCGCCCGCCAGAGGCGGCCGACGAGGTCGGCGAGGCCGCCCGGCAGCAGGATGATGATGACCACGAAGGCCGAGCCCAGGAGGAGCTGCCAGAGGAACGGCAGGTCGCCCGAGAGATTCGCCGCGAGGTAGTCGATCGCGACGGTGCCGAGCACCGGGCCGAGCAGCGTGCCGCGGCCGCCGAGCGCCACCCAGATGACCAGCTCGGTGCCGAACAGGAAGCCGGCATTCTCGGGCGCGACCACGCCCGAGGCGTTGGCGAACAGGAAGCCCGCGAGCCCCGCCACCGCGGCGAGGGACGCGGTGAGCCGGATCTGCAGGCGCCGCGGGTTGAGGCCGAGATAGGCGCAGCGCGCCTCGTTGTCCCGGAGCGCCACGAGGGCGCGGCCGGCATCGGCCCGGACCAGGATCCAGGCCGCCAGCGTGACGGCGATCAGGAACAGGGCCGCGAGGCGGAAATAGCCCTCGGTCTCGAAGGGCAGCACGTCGAAGCCGACGAGGCCGCTGCTGGAGCCGGTCCATTCCCCGCCCGCGTAGATGAGCTGCACGACGACGATCGGGACGACGAGCGAGATCACCGAGGCGTAGAGCGGGGTCGAGCGGTGGTAGAAGGACAGCCAGCCGACCGCGAGGCCGAGCAGGGCCGGCGCGACGAGCGCCGCCGCGATGGCCGCGGCGATCCCGAGCGGCGTCGCCCCGTAGGCGGCGAGGATCATCGCGGTGGCGTAAGCGCCGATGCCGAAAAACGCCGCCTGGCCGAAGGTCAGGATCCCCGCGAAGCCCCAGAGCAGGTCCACCGTGACGGCCAGCACCGCGTAGATCATCGAGCGGGTCAGGACGTTGACCGCGAAGGTGTCGAGGACGAGCGGCGCGATCCAGAGGGTCAGCGCCGCCAGACCCGCGACCACGATGGGCGCGGCGCGGGACAGGCGGCGTCCGCGGGGCGCCGCGGCGGCGCGCTCGGTGGCGGGCTCGGTGGCGGGCAGGGTCTCAAGCACGGGAGAAACCTTTCGGGCTGATCCGCAGCACGAGGGCGGCGAGCACCGCGACGGCGATGCTGCCCAGGATCGGGCTCACGAAGGTGCTGATCAGGACCTGCGCGGCCCCGAAGACGAGGCAGGCCGCCGCGAGCGCGACGTACGAGGCGTCGGCGACCATCACCAGCATGAAGGCACCGATCAGCCAGGAGACGCCCATGTTCGGGTCGACGCTGGTGAGCGGCGTCAGCAGGACGCCCGCGAGCCCCGCGAAGCCGGCGCCGAGCATGAACACGACGAGGCGCACGCGCCCCGTGTCGATGCCGAGGCTGCGCGCCAGGGTCTCGTTCATGATCACCGCCCGGGCCGAGAGGCCGAGCCGGGTCCGCTCGATGGTGAGCGCGAACAGCGTGCCGATCGCCAGCGCGATGCCGAGCGCCACGAGGCGGTAGGCCGAGTAGTCGACGCCGAGGAACGCGACGGTGCCGGCGTAGAGGTTCGGGGTGAGCTGGACGTCCCGGCCGAAGGCCAGGGTGATGAGCTGCCCGACCACGATGCCGAGCCCCCAGGTGGCGAGGATCGCGTCCAGCGGCCGCCGGTAGAGCGGGCGGATGATGAAGTGCTCGGCGAGCCCGCCGAGCGCCGCGCCGACGACGAAGGCGAGCGGCAGGGCGAGCCACGGATTGAGCCCGAGCCGGGCGGTCACCACCGCGCAGTAGGCGCCGACCGTCAGCCACGCCCCGTGGGCGAAGTTGATGATCTTGAGCACGCCGAAGATAGCCAGGAGGCCGATCGCGACGATGAACAGGATCGCCGCCGTGGTCAGGATGTCGAGGGTGAGCAGCATCGGGGATTCCGGGTGCGCGTGTCGTCGCGGGCTGAGGGAGGGATTTGGCGGGTGACGACGGTCCCCTCCCCCTCTGCGGGCTTGCCGAGTCACGTATCGACCACGGCACCGCGGCTTCCGGACCGGGCGCGGGTCCCCTCTCCCGTGCGGGAGAGGGACAGGGGTGAGGGGTGTGACCTCTCCGGAGAAGTCTCGTCCAAGACAGCGCGACGACGGCGCGCTCGATCCTGGAGCGTCTAATCCCTCACCCCAACCCTCTCCCGCACTGGAGAGGGGGCACGTGGCGCTCCGTCATCGACGTCGGCGCGAGACGGGTGGATATCGTCGCCCGCCCGGGCGAGGCCTCGTGCCCCGCCCCTCACTGCAGCTTCGGGCACTGCTCGCCGGGATCGACGTCCTTGAAGGTGCCGGCGACCTTCACGGTGCCGTCCTTCTGGATCTGGCCGAGATACATGGTCAGCGGCGCGTGGTGCTGCTTGCTCATGGTGATCGTGCCCCGCGGCCCGGTGAAGCTCACGGTCGGGAGCGCCTCCAGGACCTTGGCGGTCTCGGTCCCGCCCGCCTTCTCGACGGCGGCCTTGTACAGGTAGATCGCCTCGTATTCCGGCACCGAGAGGTCGTTCGGGGTGCGCAGCTCGGCGCCGAACTTCTTCTGCATCGCCGCCAGGAACGCCTTGTTCTCGGCGCTGTCGATCCCGGTGACGTAGGAGGCCGAGAGGTAGACGCCCTCGGCGTCGGCGCCCATGCTCTTGGCGGTGCCCTCGTCCAGCGCGAGGTTGGCGAAGGGCAGCGACACGCCCGCGCCGCGCAGCTGCTTGGTCAGCGTCACGTTCGGCGCGCCGCCCGCGGTCGAGGTGATCAGCGCGTCGGGCTTGGCCTCCTTCAGCTTGGAGATGATCGCCGTCCAGTCGCTGCCGTCCATCGGCAGGTACTCCTCGCCGAGCACCTTGCCGCCGGTCTTCTCGACGTAGCCCTTGGCGAAGCCCAGCATGCCGCGGCCGAAGGCGTAGTCGCTGCCGATCAGGAAGTAGGTCTTGGCGCCCTTCGCCTTGAAGGCGTCCACCACCGGCGGCACCTGCTGCTCCGGCACCCAGGCGTCCACGAACATGTTCTTGTTGCAGGAATGGCCCTCGTAGAACGAGGTGTAGATGTACGGCACCTTGCCCTTGGTGACGGCGGGCAGGCCGGCGTTGCGGGCCGCGCTCGTCTCCATGGAGATCAGGACGTCGACCTTCTTCTGGTAGATCAGGCTGTCGAAGGCCTTCTGGGCGCCGGCCGCCCCGGACGCGTCGTCGGCCACCTCCAGGACGAGCTTGCGGCCGAGCACGCCGCCCTTGGCGTTGATCTCCTCCACGGCGAGCTCGGCCGACTGCACCACCGAGGGCGCCACGACGCTGTTGGCGCCCGACAGGCCGATCGGGATGCCGATGACGATCGGCTTGCCGTCGGCGGCCTGCGCGGCCGTGGCGGCCTGCGCGGCGGCGAGGGCGAGCGCCGCGGCGCCGACGAGGGACCATTTCACCATGAACGAACTCCTTGGATGACGACGGTGCGAAGCGGGCTCAGCCGTAGATGTCGGCGCGGCGGTCGCGCAGGAGCGAGTTGAACGCGTTGAGGTCCTTGCGCCCGGCCGCGTCGAGGTCGACCAGCGCCGAGACGGTCTCCGTGCGGTCGCGGCTCGCCGGGCCGGCGAGCGGCCAGCCCTTGGGGCCGATGATCAGGCTCTGCCCCTCGAAGGGCTGGCCGCGCTCGATTCCGACCCGGTCGGCGCAGGCGATGAAGATCCCGTTCGAGTGCGCGGCGGCCCGGTGCAGGGTGTTGGCCATGGCGGCCTCGCCCGCGGGCTGGTCGGGCATCGGCACCCAGTTGGTCGGGATGCAGACGATCTCGGCGCCGGCGAGCGCCAGCTGCCGGAAGGTCTCGGGGAACCAGCCGTCGTAGCAGATCGCGACGCCGACCTTCCCGAGCGCGGTGTCGAAGACCGGGAAGCCGAGATCGCCCCTGGCGAAGAACACGTTCTCCTGATCCCAGAGATGCGCCTTGCGGTACGTGCCGATGTAGCCCTCCGGCCCGACGATCACGGCGGCGTTGTAGAGGGTCTCGCCGGCGGATTCGGCGATGCCCGCCACGATGTGCACGCCGAGCTCCGCGGCGAGCGCCGCCCAGGCGCGGGTGGTCGGGCCGTCCGGCACGGGCTCGGCCAGCGCGGCGGCCTCCGCGGCGGATTCGAACACGTAGCCGGTGCTCGCGAGTTCCGGCAGCACGATCAGCCGGCCGCCCTCGGCGGCGGCCGCGCGGACGAGGTCCGACGCGCGCGCCATATTCGCGTCGACCGCGCCGAATTCCGGCTCGAACTGGATGCACGACACCCGTATCGGCGGGCGCGCGGGATCGTTCGCCTGGACCATGAGAGCTCCGAAACGCAAAAAGCCCCTGGGCGCGGAGACAGATCGTCCGCGAACCAGAGGCTTCAAAGCCGTGATGTCGTGCAGCACTGCTGCTGCGGGGCAACCCTGCCCGGTTAGACTACGATACGCACCCCGAAACAGACCGCAAGACCATAAATGCGGCAGGCTGCTGCGATCAAGTCTTTTCCGCCAACGCGATGCGCAGGCCGAGTCCGCTCATCGCCTCGTGGGCGGAGACCACGCTCTCGGCCACGCTCGCCATCGGCACACGGGCGGCGGTGGCCCGGTCCCGGAGCATCTTGTAGGCGGCGTCCTCGTCGATCCGGTTCAGGTCCACGAGCAGCCGGACCGCCTTCTCGACGGTGCGGCGGCCCTTCATGGTCTCCTCCAGCCGGTTGATCTTGCTGGTGAGCCGGCCCTCGTAACCGCGCCGGTAGCGGGCCAGGGCGAACTGGGTGAGCACGCCCCGCGGGTGGAGCGGCTTGTTGAGCACGCCGTGGGCGTTGACGTCCGCGATCGCCTTGAGCGAGGTCGGACTCTCGTAGGCCACGATGGCGATGACCGCCGGCTCGATCGCCTCGATCGACGGCAGCAGGTGCATCACCTGGGCGTCGTCGAGCTGGATGAACAGCGTGTCGATGTCGGCCGGCAGGGCGGCGGGCGGCGGCCACGCCAGGGAGACCGCGCAGCCGAGGCGGCGGAGCTGCTCCAGCAAAGCGGCGGCCTCCTCGTCCCGGGGATGGATGACGAGGGCGCGGGCGCGCCGCAGGTCGTCCAGGATCTTGCGGGCGGGGGCGGTCACGCGGCGAGCCCCTCCTCCAGCCAGTTCGTCTCGAACCGGGACCACGCGAGGTACGGGTCGGGCCGCACCGGCCGCCGCGCCCGCCAGACGACGTCGAACTGCCCGTCCGCGCGGGCGACCCCGATGCCGGGGGTGAGCCAGATGTGGCGCGTCTCGCCGTCGAAGGCGAGTTCGCCCTCCGGCGCCGCGAGGCGCTGCCGCAGGGCCGCCGCGCCGAGGCGCTCGGCGTCGAGGGTGCCGGCCTCCGCGAGCGCCCGGGCGAAGAGGTGGACCTGCGCGTAGGCGGTCTCCGACCACATGCTGGTGGGGCGCTCAGGCCCGAACCGGGCCTGGAAGGCGGCGACGAAGCGCCGGTTCTCCTCGCCGGGCAGCGCGCCGAAATACGGCGCCGCGAGGACGTGGCCGGTGCAGTGCTCGGGGCCGATCGCGCGGATCTGGCCCTCCGCCAGGGTGAGGCTGGCGATCGGGCAGCGGGCGCGGTCGATGCCGGACGCGGCGTAGGCGCGGTAGAGCCGCTCGGCGCCGCGCCCGACCACCGTGGAGAAGACCGCGTCCGGGGCGGCGTCGCGGATCGCCGCGATCATGGCGGCGTGGGCCGCGTCGTCCGCGTCGAGGGCCGCGTAGAGCTCGCCCGCGATGGTCCCGCCCTTCGCCTCGATCAGGTCGCGCATGACCCGGTTCGATTCCCGCGGGTAGATGTAGTCGGAGCCGATCAGGAAGATCCGCGGCCCGTGCTCCTGCATCAGGTAGTCGGCCAGTGCGAAGACGTTCTGGTTGAGGGTCGCGCCGGTGTAGATGATGTTCTCCGAGTACTCGAAGCCCTCGTAGATCGACGGGTACCAGAGCAGGCCGTTGTGCCGCTCCACGGTGGAGAGCACCGATTTCCGGCTCGCCGAGAGCGAGCAGCCGAACACCACCTCGACCCCGTCCTCGGCGAGCATCCGCCGGGCCAGGGTGCGGTAGGCGTCGTTGTCGCCGGCGGGGTCGTAGCAGACGGGCTCGATCGGGCGCCCGAGCACGCCGCCGGCCCGGTTGATCTCCTCGATCGCCAGGGCGGTGCCGAGGAAGTGCTCGGTCTCGGTGATGCCGCTCACCCCGCTGCGGGAGAACAGGACGCCGACCCGCCACGTCGCTTCATCCTTGGCCGCCATGGTCCCCCCGGGCTCGCCGCAGGCACCCGGGGGGCTGCGCGCCCCGCTGTCCTAGCCGAGGGAGGACCCGCCGCGAAAGCCGTTCCCCGCGCCGTCGTCCGGGGGCGGCCCTAGCGCCGCTCCGCGCGGGCGAGGCGCGAGACCAGGATCCCGAGCCCGATCGCCGCGCCGGTCAGCGCGAGCTTGCCCGCCAGCCCGGACCGGTTGTGGGCCAGCTCGGCCCGGGCGCCCATCTCGGCCGCGACGTTGGGGACGCGGCCCCGCGCGAGGTCGTCGACCACGCCCTCGACCACGTTCACCCGGTCGGCGGCCATCAGCATCAGCCAGTGCGCCCACTGGGACTCGCTGTAGCGGAACGCCTGCCGGCGGATGACGCCGCTCACGCCGCGCGGCGGGGTCGACGTGCCGACGACCGCCGGGCGGGCGTTGTACTCGATCGAGGTGAGGACCTCGACGCGCGCCCGCTGCTGCGGCGGCCGCGCCCAGTTCATGCCCCGGCTGTCGTCGCGCGCGATGTCGCGCATCGGGTAGGTCGGATCGTTCTGCGGATCCGCGTCGACGCCCCAGCCCAGGACCGTCGACGGATCGATCGGACGGTTTCTCATCGCCCCCTCCTCACGCGCGTGCCGTCGGGGGGACCAGGACCGGCTTGATGCAGTCATCGAGCTTGGCCGAGAAGAGGTGGTAGGCATCCGCGGCCTCCTCGAGGGGCACCTTGTGGGTGATCAGTTCCTTGGGGTTCAGGCGGCCCGCCTCGATATGGGCGATCAGCTTCGGCAGCAGGCGCTTCACCGAGGCTTGGTTGGCCCGGATGGTGATGCCCTTGTTCAGGACGTTGCCGATCGGGATCAGGTTGCCGGTCGGCCCGTAGACCCCGACGATCGAGACGATCCCGCCCTTCTTGACCGCGTTGATCGCCCAGTGGAGCGCCACCGCCGAGCCGCCCTCGAGCTTCAGCTTGGTCCCCATCAGGGTATGCAGGGCGCTCCCCGCCGCGTCGCCGCCGACCGCGTCGATGCAGACGTCGGCCCCGAGCGAATCGGTGGTCTTCTTCAGGAAGACCACGGGATCCCCGATCGAGCGGAAATTGTAGACCTCGGCGGGACAGTACCGCCGCGCGAAGTCGAGCCGGTACTCGACGTGGTCGATGACGATCACGCGGCCGGCCCCGAACAGCCACGCGCAGCGCGCCGCCATGATGCCGACCGGTCCGGCGCCGAAGACCACGACGGTGTCGCCGCGCTGGATCCCGCCCATCTCGGCCGCCTGATAGCCGGTCGGCACGACGTCGGTGAGCAGCACCGCGTCGTCGAGGTCTATCGTCGCGGGGATCTTGCACGGGCCGACATCGGCGTAGGGCACCCGGACGTACTCGGCCTGGCCGCCGTCGTAGCCGCCGGCGGTGTGCGAGTATCCGTAGATGCCGCCGACCGCGGTCGCCTGTGCGTTCGCCTCGTGACAGTTCCCGAACAGCCCCTGCTTGCAGAAGTGACAGCGGCCGCAGGCGATGTTGAACGGGACCAGCACGTGGTCGCCGACGGCGAGATTGCGCACGCCGGAGCCGACCTCCTCAACAACGCCCGTGAATTCGTGGCCGAACGTCGTGCCGACGCGCGTATCCGGCACCATTCCATGGTACAGGTGAAGATCAGATCCGCAGACGCAGGTTCGCGTAACTCGGATGACCGCATCCTCAACATGCTCGCACACGGGGATCGGCTTGCGATCGACGCGCACGCGGTACGGCCCGCGGTAGTTCATCGCCAGCATGCTGGGGCTCCCTCGTCCACGACCGGGGAACCGCAGGCGGATGCCCAAGTTCCCGGCGGCCGCAGCGGGGCGCGAGGTGACGCACGGCGGGTGGCCGCCCTCATCCGGCGGCCGGCCCTGCCTTCCGCGCCGGGCGGCTCACGAACCGGGAGCCGGCGAGCAGGAAGCGCCAGGGCGTCTCGGCGCCGCGGGTGATGCCGATGCGCCGGTCGCTGACCACGTCGCCGCCCCCGGAATCGCCCGCGGCGCGGGGCTCGAACCGGAACGGCGCCCGCGCGAGGGGCGCCCCGTCGAGCGCGTCGGTGACGCCGAGGGCTTGGCAGAGGCGGCCGGGGCCGGCGCAGAGGAGGCGCGGATCCTCCAGGCCGCGGCGCGCCCGCATCGCGGGAAGCCCCTCGGTCGGCGCGAGGGCCCGGAGCAGCACGGCGCTGCCGGGCTCGCAGACGAGGTTCAGGCACCAGTGCATCCCGTAGGAGCGGTACACGTAGGCGTGGGCCGGCGGGCCGAACATGCTGGCGTTGCGCCGGGTCGGGCCGCGGAAGCTGTGGGAGGCCGGATCGGTGCTGTCGTAGGCCTCGGTCTCGACGATGATCCCGCCGGCCGCGCCGACGAACAGGTGGGCGCCGATCAGGTCGGAGGCCACCGCGGCGGCGCTACGGGCGAAGAAGGTGTCCAGCATCGGTGCTCCGGCGCGGGCGGCCCCGCGCGATCCGCGTCGCCGGGATCCGGCGAAACGCGGGCGATTAGAAATAAATCGGACGCAACGGAAGTCTTGCTGGTACGAGGGGCCCGTGAATGGCGGGCCCAGAACCGATCCCCTCGGACCTCCAGCATGGTGCGCACAGCCTCGATCGCGACGCTCCGGTCCGCCGAGTCGGGCGCGCAACCCCGGTCGGCCCCGCGCGCCGCGCGCCTGCGCCTGAACCTGCGGCGCCTCCGGCTGGCCAGCGGCCTGATCCTGTTCGGCTACGTGCTGACCCACCTGCTGAACCACGCCCTGGGCAACGTCTCCCTCGACGCCATGGAGGATGGCCTCGACCTCGTCACGGCCGTCTGGCTCAACCCCGTCGGCCTGACGCTGCTCTACGGCGCCCTGGTGGTCCACCTGCTGCTCGGGCTCCAGGCCCTCTACGCGGCCCGCTTCTTCCACTGGCGGCCGTCCGAGACCCTGCAGCTGGTCTCGGGCCTGCTGATCCCGCCGCTGCTCATCAGCCACATCGTCGGGACCCGGGTCTCCTTCGTCACCGAGGGGCTCGACAAGGGCTACGCGCAGGAACTCTACGCCTTCTGGATCGCCTCGCCGATCCTCGGCCTGATGCAGGTCACGGTCCTGGTCGTCGCCTGGATCCACGGCTGCATGGGCCTGTATTTCTGGCTGCGGCTGAAGCCCGGCTTCGACCGCATGGCGCCCTGGCTGCTGGCGCTCGCGGTGCTGGTGCCGGTCCTGTCGCTGCTGGGCTTCGCGCAGGGCGGCCGGATGGTCATGACCCTGGCGCAGGATCCGGCGTGGCGCGCGGCGGCGCTCCAGCCGGTCCATGTCGGGCTGCCCGACCAGGTGGCGCGGCTCGCCGCCGTCCGGGACGGGCTGCTCGGGACCTACGCGGGCCTCGTGGCGGCGGTGATCGCGGCCCGCGGCGCGCGGACGCTCGCCGAGATCAAGCGCGGCACGATCCGGCTCAGCTACCCGGACGGACGGGTGGTGCGGGTACCCCGCGGCACGAGCGTCCTGGAGGCGAGCCGGCGCAACCGGATCCCCCACGCCAGCGTCTGCGGCGGCCGCGGCCGGTGCTCGACCTGCCGGATCCGGGTGACGGACGGCAGCGACGGGGCGCCGGCGCCCGGCCGCACCGAGCGGGCGGTGCTGGAGCGCATCGCGGCCGGCCCGGGGGTGCGCCTCGCCTGCCAGTTCCGGCCGGAGACCGACATGGCCGTGGTGCCGCTGCTGCCGCCGCAGCCGCGGATGCGCCAGGCCGACCTGCTCGACCGGGCGCAGTCCGGCGAGGAGCGCTTCATCGTGGCGATGTTCGTCGACCTGCGCGGCTCGACACGGCTCGCCGAGGAGCGCCTGCCCTACGACACGGTGTTCATCATCAACCGCTTCCTCGGCGCGGTCGGCGACGCCGTCCGCGAGGCCGGCGGCTCGACCAACCAGTTCCTCGGCGACGGCCTGCTGGCCCTGTTCGGCCTGGAGACGGAGGCCGAGGCGGCCGCCCGGGAGGCCCTGAGGGCGATCGACCTCATCGCCGAGTCGGTCGACACGCTGAACGGGCTCCTGGCGGCCGACTTGGAGCACACCCTCCGGTACGGGATCGGCGTGCATGCCGGCCCGGCGATCGTCGGCGAGATGGGCGACGCCACCGACGCCCGGTTCACGGCGCTCGGCGACACCGTCAACGTCGCGGCCCGGCTCCAGGGCCTGACCAAGGTCCTCGGCTGCGTGGCGGTGGTGTCGGAGGCGGTCTACGCGGCGGCCCGCGTGGCGCCGGCGGAGATCCGGGACGTGGCGGTGGACGGCCGGTCCGAGGCCGTCCGGGTCAGCACCCTCGGAAACGCCTGACGCGAACGTCGTTGCGAGCGGAGCGAAGCAATCCAGAGTGGTACCGCGGTTCTCGGCGTCGCGCATCCCCGGGTCGCTTCGCTGCGCGCGCGATGACGGGTGATCCGAGCGGACGGCGCGCCTCAGGCCCGCTGCCGGTGCGCCGCCCCGAGGCGCGGCGCCAGGGCCAGCATCAGCGGCACCACGGCGAGCGCCGTCCCGGCCGCCGCCACGGCCGCCCAGTGCGGGCCGGCCGCGTCGCCGAGCCGCCCGTAGAGCAGCGGTGCCGCCAGCGCGCTGCCGCCGAGCGTCCAGGTGTAGAACACCGCGAAGGCCCGCTCGACCCGGCCGCCGGGCGCCAGCTCCGGGACGGTCCCGTAGAGGACCGACGAGGTGCCGTTCAGCATCACGCCGAGCAGCGGCAGCAGGATCAGCCCGGGGGCCAGCGGCAGCACGATCACCGCCAGGATCGCCAGTGCCGTCCCGGTCTCGGTGAGGATCACGGTCCGGGTCACGCCGAGGCGTTCCCCGAGGCGCCCGCAGACCGCCTTGCCGAGCGCGCCGCCGACGAAGACCAGCGACAGGGCGAGGCCGACCGTGGTCAGCGCCGCGCCCTTCTCCTGCAGCAGGAACGGCAGGTAGAGCAGGAAGGCCGGCCGCGCGGCGTTGTCGAGCATGCCGATGGCGACGAGCAGCCGGAAGCCCGTGCCGCTCCCCGACCCGGTCGCGGACGCATGGGGCGCCGGCCGCGCAGCGGCGCCGCCGCTGCGTGAGGCCGGATCACGCGGCAGCAGGCGCGCGACCGCGAGCGCGACCACGATCCCGGCGCCGGCGATCACCCAGAGCGCGTGCCGCCAGCCCGTCAGGGTCAGCAGCAGGCCGACCAGAGGCGGGACCGCCGCCTTCCCGAGATCGCCGGTGAAATTGTAGGTGCCGAGCGGGCCGCGGGCGCCGGGCCCGTAGGCCCGGGCGATCACCGCGGACGCCAGGGGATGCTGGGTGCTGCTGCCGGCGCCGCCGAGCAGGAGCCCGATCCCGAGCCCGACGAGGCCGCCCGAGGCGCCGGCGATCGCGTAGCCGGCCGCGCTGAGCACGGTGCCGAGCACCAGCACGGTGCGGGCACCCCAGGCCTGCGCGAGGCGGCTCGCCGGCATCTGCAGCGCCGCCAGGGCGCCGTTGTAGAGGGAGCGCAGGAACGCCAGGGCGACGTAGTCGAGGCCGAACTCCGCCTGCCAGACCGGCAGCAGCACGTAGATCAGGTCCGTGTAGCCGTCGTGCAGGGCGTGGTTCACGCCGGTGGCCACCAGCGTGCGCCGGGCGTCCGGCAGGGACGCGGCCCGGGAGGACGCGGTTTCGGAAGACGCAGTTTCGGAAGACGCGGTCAGATCGGACGCGACGGACATCCAGCCATCCTTCGTGGTGCGACATCAGGATGGCGCCCTGGCCCGGAGCTGACAAACGACTTATGCTGACGCTCGCGTGAGGAAACCTGACCCGTGCACCGTCGCCTGCCGCCCCTCAACGCCGTGAAGGCCTTCGAGGCGGCCGCGCGGCACGGGAGCTTCACCCGCGCGGCGGACGAGCTGCGGGTCACCCACGGGGCGGTCAGCCGGCACGTCCAGGCGCTGGAAGGCTGGCTCGGGCTGCCGCTGTTCGAGCGCCACAACCGGCGCGTGGTCCTCACCGAGGCCGGCACGGCCTACGCCACCGAGATCGGCGCCGCCCTCGACCGCATCGCCCTGGCCACCGCCCGGCAGGCCGAGCGCGGACGGCCGCGCCTGCTGCACGTGAACGCGCTGGCGACCTTCACACTCCGCTGGCTGATCCCGCGCCTGTCGGGCTTCCAGCGGGCCAACCCGTCGATCGAGGTGCGGCTGACCACCTCGAACGTGCCCCTCGCCAGCCTGGCGGAGCCGTTCGACGTGGCGATCCGGGGCGGGCCGGACAGCCGGCCGGGCCACCGCGCCGAGCCGTTCCTGTCCGAGCGGCGCATCCCGGTCTGCAGCCCGGACCTGCTGCGCCGGCTGCCGCTCCGGGTGCCGGAGGATCTCCGGCAGCACACGCTGCTGCACGCCGCGACGCTGCCGCGGGTCTGGCCCGACTGGCTGCGGGCGGCGGGCGTCCCGGACCTGGCGCCGCGGGCCACGGTGACGCTGGAGCATTTCTACCTGACCCTCCAGGCCGCCCTCGACGGGCTCGGCGTCGCCATGGGGCCCGAGCGGCTGATCGCCGACGACGTCGCGGCCGGGCGCCTGACCCTGCCCTTCCCGGGCCCCGCCCTGCCCGCGCGGAGCTACTACACCTACATCCCCGAGCCGCGGGCGGAGGATCCGGCGGTCCGGGCCTTCTGCGGCTGGCTCGCCGAGGCGGCGCGGCATCCGTAACGCTCCGTCATCGCGAGCGCAGCGAAGCGACCCAGGGCGGCGCGCCTTCCGTCCGGAGGGCACCGACTGGATTGCTTCGCTGCGCTCGCAAAGACGGCGGAGACGCGCATCAGGGATGGCGTGCCGCCTCCGTCCGGCGCATGGATCGGATCCGGAACGCCCCCGACCGCGTCGGGGTTGGCGTCAGACGCTTCTGCCGAAGGTGACCGCATGGCGCGCAAGCGTCTCCGCCCGACGATCGAGAGCCTGATCGAGTCCCTGGGGCGGCTCGGCGTCGCCCCGGAGGCGGTCGACCTCGACCGGCTGCTCGCCCAGCTCGACCTGCCCGATTACGGCGCCGAGGTCGACGACGACCGCGTCGCCCGGGCGCTCCGGGAGATGCGGGCCGCCCGGGCCTTCGCGGAGACCGGCGTCCCGGCGATCCGGAAGGCGATCCCCAATCTCCGGGCCGTGGTCACCAAGGACCACCGCATCACCTGGCTGATCCGGACCGAGATCCCGCTCCTCGACAACGGCCGCCTGGACCTGCGCCTCGACGTGGCCCCCGAGCCGGAGGCGGCCGAGATCCTCGCCCGCATGGCCGCGCGGAACGACCCGACGCACCGCCTGGAGGCCCTGCGCGATGCCGTGGCGCGCACGGCCCTCCAGGCGACCCGCGCCCTGCACAAGCCGGTCGACCGGCTGCGGGCGCAGCTCCTCGTCGACCTGCGCGAGGTCGGGGCGGACGCCGCCGCCTACATCGCCCACATGGACCGCTCGCTCCGGTCGCGGGTCTTCACGTACGGCCCGAAGTTGGCCCGCGGCCTCAACGACACGCTCACCCCCGTCCGCCGCCACGCCAAGGCGGTGGCGCGCGAGGGCTCGCGCCTGCGGCGGCTGCGCGATCAGGTCGGCTTCGGCGCCTATATCGAGCGGTTCACCGCCGCCCGGCGCCTCGACCGGAAGATCGTGTTCCACATGGGGCCGACCAATTCCGGCAAGACCTACGCGGCGCTCCAGCACCTGACGGCGGCCGAGACCGGGGCCTACCTCGCGCCGCTCCGGCTGCTGGCGCTGGAGAACTACGAGACCCTGCGCGAGCGGGGCCTGCGCGCGGGCATGATCACCGGCGAGGAAGTGCTGGGCGAGGCCGACCCGACCCACACCGCCCGCACCATCGAGACCGCCGACCTGACCCGGCCGATCGACGTCGCGGTGATCGACGAGATCCAGATGCTGTCGGACCCCGACCGCGGCTGGGCCTGGACCAACGCGCTGTTCGGCGTCGCGGCGCGGACCGTGATCGTCTGCGGCTCGGACGACGCCCTGTCGTATGTCCGCCGCGCCGCCGAGGCCGCCGACGAGTCCCTGGAGGTGATCCCCTTCACCCGGAAGTCGCCGCTCCTGCTGCTGGAGGAGCCGGTGCCGCTGGAGAAGGTCGAGGCCGGGGACGCGGTCGTCGCCTTCTCGCGCCGGGCCGTGCACGAGAACCGCGAGGTCCTCGTCGCCCGCGGCCACCGGGTCGCGACGATCTACGGCGCCCTCTCGCCGGAGGTCCGCCGGGCCGAGGCCGCCCGCTTCCGCTCCGGCGAGGCCAACGTGCTGGTGACCACCGACGCGATCGGCATGGGGCTCAACCTCGGCCCGCTCAAGCGGATCGTGTTCTCGGCGGTGCGCAAGTGGGACGGGACCGCCGAGCGGCCGCTGACCCATTCCGAGATCCGGCAGATCGCCGGCCGGGCCGGCCGCTACGGCCACCAGGATGTCGGCTACGTTGCGGCGACCGACCCGTACGCCGCCGAGCCGATCCGCATCGCCCTCTCGGGCGCCCCGACGGCGCCCGCGGCCGACACGCGCTTCTACGTCCGCCCGGATCTCGGGGCGATCCGCTCGGTGGCCGAGGAGATGCGCACGCACAGCCTGCACGAGGTGCTGACCCACTTCGCCCGGGCGACCTTCTACGCGGGCTCGCCGTTCCAGCCCTCGGCCCTGGAGGAGGTGCTGGAGGTCGCCCGGATCGTCGACCGGGCGCGGCTGCCGATCGAGGAGAAGTTCGCCTTCTCGGTCTGCCCGATCGACCGGCGCGACGAGATCGCCATGGGCCTGCTGGAGCGCTGGTGCCAGGCGCGCGCCGCCGGCCTCACGGTCCCGGCTCTGCGCGGCAACCTCTCGGGCGCGCTCGACTACCAGGAGCGGACCGTGAAGCTCGCCAGCGCCTATCTGTGGCTGTCGCGGCGCTTCCCTGAGACCTTCGACGACGTGGACGCCATCCGCCACATGCGCGGCCGGGCCAACGACGCCATCGAGCATCACCTGCGCGAGACCGCGACCCGCAAGGCCGAGCGGCGCAGCCGGCGACCTGTCGGGGCGCGGTGAGACGCGGCATCGGGCCATGAAAAAAGCCCGCTGCGCGTTCGGCGCAGCGGGCTTTGTCAGATGACGTTGGTTGCGGGTCCCCGCAACACCCGATCTCGGCGCAATCCGGCGATTCGTTCTGAGCACAGATCGTTGGTTACGAGGGAATGCAACGCTCTATTCTCGCGACTGATCGAAAGAGTTATACCGAAATTACCGGAGTAGCCTCTCAACCCGAGACAGGCTCAACTCCCTTTTGGACGTGCTTCGGTTCAGTGGCTCTTCGTCATTTCGTGTGGGTCAAGGAGCCAGAAGCACGCGACGGCGTAGAAGGTCGAAGCCGGCCCGGCCGTACATCAGTCGCTTGATCAGCTTCAGTTTCGTCATCTGGGCCTCGGACTGAGTGTTGCTCCACGGCATCGTCAACGCTGCCCTTACCGCGGCAGCATCAACGACGAGCCCGCTGGCCAACGTCTGCGCGGCTCGGATGCCGCTCGCCTTCGCCTCGACGATCCAAGCCTCGAACTCCGCCAGGCGTCGATCGCCATGTGCGGACGATCCGTTCCCCTTCCTCCCGGCCTCGCGTACGAACACGACGAAGCGCTGGATGAGCCCGTGTAGCGTGGCCGCGTCGGGATCCTACACGATGCGCGCGAGAAGCGCGCTATCAGCCGGGCTCAGCCGGTCCGGCGCCACCGTCATGATCCAGGCGAGGACCTTCGATCCCGGCAGTTGCTCGCGCCGCGCCGGCAGCTCGGCCGAGCCGGGGCCGTCATGCCGGGGATGGCGTCACGCCAGCGTCGGGGTGTGGTGATCGCGACCTTCGTCCGTCGACTCTGCAGCCATTTGTGGACCTGCCGCGAGCCGCCCGCGTAACCGTGTTCGCGCAGCTCTCGCAGGAGCTGCAATCCGTTCTCGCAGCCCTCGGCACGGCGGCGCTTGAGATAGGCCAGCCAGGGGTCGAGCTGACTCGATCCGATCCGCCGTTCGCCATGTTCCGGGGGCCTATCCATGGAGGCGTAGCGCCTCACCGTTGCCGGTGCCAGAGGGATCGCGCGCGATCGCCATGATCGACTCGCCGGCCGCGCGGCGGCGCTGGACCTGTGCATGACGCACGGCTCTCCAACGTTGTGCCTCCTGCGCGGCAGCTTGATCTGTGCGGCTGCGTGGAAGGCGTGGTCGCGGGCGTAATCAGGAGCGGGAGCCGCCGAGCCGGAGGGGACGGGAATGGCACGCAAGCGGGCATGAGCGCCGACCAACCAGCGCTCCAGCATCTGGCGCGCGTTCAGAAGGAAATGCCAGCGATCTGCGACTTGCTATGCACGCGGGACGACAGCCTGGGCCGCACGCGGGTCGCCTGTCGAGCGATCTCGTGCGACGATCTCCAGATCGGTGTGTAACGCCAGCCAAGCCTCGAAGGTCGCCGAGTTGCGGTCGGGCAGAAGATAGATGGCACGATGATGGTCGAGGTCGACGACGAGCGTGCCCCAGGCGCGCCCACGACGCCAGGCCCAGTCGTCGACACCGATTGCCCGCGCTCGTGCAACGCGCGGCAGGGGCGCGGCGTGCATGAGGCGCAGCAGCGTCGAGGCGCTCGTCGGCATGGAGAGATTTGCCAGCAGGCGCGCACCGGCTCGAGCGTTGATGGCCAAGCCGACGCGCTGCTGGGCCTTGGCGACGCGTCGGGTTCGTCGGGCGTGCGAAGCCAAGAGAGAAGAGGCAGGAGAGCAGAATGCCCGGGGACAGGAGGGGTTGAGGCAGCGCAGACGCCGGACGGTGAGGTCGAGCTGAACGGCTCGTCCAAGGGAGGGTAGATCGGCGGGGTGCCGCTGATAGGAGCCGTGACGGGCGGTGCTCAGCGTGCCGCAGACGGGTCATCGTCTTGCGCAGCGGCAGCCGCGAACGTGCATGACAACGCCCGCCTCATGCCGGTCTTCGATGGAGAGTACCCGGCAGCCGGGAACCTCGTGCAGCCGCGTCATCGCCAAGCTCCGTCCTTCTCACACGAACGGAGAACGCACGGGGAAGCCACACGAAATGACGAAGAGCCTTTTACGGGGCAAGTCCAAACTGCGACTGGATCAACGCGCTGGAGTGAGAGAACCGTGAACTCCGACAAGCCAATGAGATCCTGAGGAAGACATCGGGCTATTTTGCCCCGGTGGAGTTCGACCGCTGGGACGGCGTAGCGTAACCGAAAGGGCCTCCGACAAACCCGGTGCGGCTCAGGGGGCTGTGAAAGCAGTGCGGACTGAGAGAAGCCAAGCGGATCTGGGCGCAGCAGTACCAGTTAAATAGATTAGACCAAGTTCGAACGTCGATCACAGAATACACTAGTTAGGCATTTCTATGGCCCATTGACATACACCAGTCAAAATCATCGCTGAATTTTAATCTATTCGGCAATGATTTATCTTGAAAGAGAGCTAAACCTCTGAACTATATTCCGAATAGCTTGTGATACAAAAGATATAAAATGAATTAATAATCTCGATTTTCCTTTTATACAAATCCAAAAAAGGAATTAACGAAAGGTTTTTTCTGCGCTCACCTTCTTGCGACTCAACCTAACACGTGATTTAACATAAAAGAGCCAGTACGAGCTACATAGCCAATGCCCATACTGTATTTCTAGAAGATTTTTACTGATATAGAAAATCATACACTTTAACTTGTGCGCAAGAATAAAGTTTTATGCCATCGAAAACCCGAACCGGCAATAATAGATATAGCTTAATAAGCTCTTACAAAACATATTATGAAGTTCTCAAGAAGCACAACGCCAGATGTGAATGAGCGAACGTTTTGTAAGCAGCTGTGCTTAGCTCGCTAATACTGAAGGAACGACACGATGATTGAAAAAGAAGGATCTATTGCTCCGAAAGAACGTATAAATATTCGATATGTCCCTGCGACGACGGGGCAAATATCTGAGGCGGAGTTGCCGCTCAAGCTCGTCGTACTCGGAAATTTTCTCGGGAAAGCGGACACGACGCCCGTCGAAGAGCGAAGAATGATTAGTGTCGATAAAAATACCCTATCGACAGTCATGAACGAATCTGGAATTCAAAAGACGATTACTGTTCGCAACGTTCTCGATGAGCATAATGGCGGCACAGCCCTAAGCGTCAATTTGAAATTTGAGTCGTTTAAAGATTTCGATCCGGACTCCCTGGTTCAGCAAGTGCCAGAGCTTATGAAAATGATGCAGTTGCGCGAGGCGCTGATTGCGCTGAAGGGACCACTGGGAAATATGCCGGCCTTTCGTAAGCGTATGCAGCAGATCCTCGAAAATGAGGAGAGCCGCAACCGGCTGATTGCCGAACTGGAAGCGCTTCATCAGGAGGATGCGAACGCATCCTGAAATACCGTCCGAGCGCAAGTCCGTATCTAATCGATATGGAAACAGTATAATAATGTTTCGATATAGACACGGATGGGCTAAATCTAACCGACTGTCGTCGAGCAAATTTTACAGAATTGTGGCTTGATCTCCATCTCCCCAATACGATCTCAAGAGGACATTATGGATACTCTGGTTTCAGCACCGTCATCCCAGAGGATTCCGAATGAGTCTGAATCCCTACTTGAGCAGATTATGGAGGAGACTCGGATCCATCCAGGGGAGGAGGGGTACGATGTTGCGCGCATGGGCGTGCAGGCATTTATCGCTGACCTTTTGAAATCGGATGAACATAGCCAGAAGATCAACAAAATCCTTGTTGATCGGATGATCGTTGAAATCGATAAAAAAATCAGCGCGCAAGTCGACGAAATCCTACACCACCCGGAATTCCGGGAGTTAGAGGCGACTTGGCGTAGTCTTAAAATTCTCGTTGACCGCACCGATTTTCGAGAAAATATAAAGATTGAATTATTGTCGGCTTCGAAGCAAGAACTGCTTGACGATTTTGAGAACGCGCCAGAAGTAGTGCAGTCAGGCCTGTACAAACAAGTCTACTCCTCGGAGTACGGCCAATTCGGTGGCGAACCGGTTGGCGCGATGATTGCGAATTTCGATTTCGGCCCGTCCGTTCCGGACCTTAAACTCCTTCAGTACTCGGCATCCGTAGGGGCCATGGCGCATGCTCCGTTCATTGCGGCAGCGGCTCCGCAGATGTTCGCGATTGATAGCTACCTTGAACTTCCCAATGTCCGCGATCTGGCCTCAGTCTTCGAGGGTCCTCGCTATCGTAAATGGAACGCATTGCGAGAGAGTGAAGATAGCCGCTATATCGGCCTTACAGGACCACGATTTCTTCTGCGTCAGCCTTACCATCCGATAGATAATCCCGTACATAGCTTCGTATACAGCGAAGATGTCACTTCACATCATGAAAACTATTTATGGGGTAATACCGCTTTCCTTTTAGCATCACGCATAACTGACAGTTTCGCGAAATATCGTTGGTGCCCCAATATTATTGGTCCGAGATCCGGTGGCGCGGTCCGCGATCTGCCTATTCACGTCTACGAGTCGCTGGGGCAGATCGAGGCCAAAATTCCGACTGAGGTGTTGATTACCGACCGCCGAGAATACGAGTTGGCCGAACTCGGTTTCATTGCGCTGACCATGCGCAAAGGCTCGGACAACGCGGCATTTTTCTCAGCTAACACGATTCAGAAGCCGAAACGGTTTCCCGGGACCAAAGAAGGCAAAGCGGCTGAGACCAATTATAAGCTCGGCACACAGCTTCCTTATCTCTTCATTGTCAACCGGCTCGCTCATTACATCAAAGTTCTGCAGCGCGAGCAGATCGGCTCATGGAAAGAGCGAGCGGATCTTGAGCGTGAGCTCAATATCTGGTTGCGTCAGTATATTGCCGATCAGGAGAACCCACCTTCCGAGGTTCGGTCAGTCCGTCCCCTAAGGGATGCTAGCGTCCAGGTCAGCGATGTTGAGGGAGATCCGGGTTGGTACCAGGTGACGCTGAAAGTTCGGCCGCATTTCAAATACATGGGTGCAAATTTTGAGTTGTCGCTCGTTGGCAAGCTCGACAAGTCTGATGCCACGACGAATACTTGATATAAAGCCGTATTATATACGGGTTTAACCCGTCTTCCCTAGCGCATCGGGCCACCGGTTGACTATGACCTCGCGCAAATCTGTGATGGCATCGGCGTCGCGCCTGCGCATCTTGAACGGAAGCCTCTTTGATCGCCTCGTGGCGGACGAAGAGGATATCGGGCACCTCTTCGGGATGGATGTCGATGGGGCGCAGATCGCTTCGATCAAAAGCAATCTCGGCCGCGTGCTCAACCTTCGCGCGGGCGGCGCAGCCGCCAACCCCGGGTTGGGCATCATCGATATGAACGACGGGACGGTCCGCTCCAACGACATGATCCGGCAGATCGCCGAGTCGATCCGCGGTTGCATCGTGATGGGTGAGCCGCGGATCGCTGATGTACGGGTCGGCTACATCGCCGCAACCGACGAGCCCTTAAGCCTGCGCTTCCGCATCACAGCGCGCATCGGCAAAGCTGAAGCCGAATCCTCCGCTGAATTCGATCTGTGCTTGAACAACGATCGTCGCTTTATTTTGAGTTGAGTGTAAGGGCGATGGCAGGTCTATTCCATGATGAGCTCAGTTATTTGCGAGAGTCCGGAAAAGAATTCTCGCGTCTGAACCCGAAGCTTTCGAAGTATCTTTCTGAGAGCAGTACGGATCCGGACGTGGAGCGACTGCTAGAGGGGTTTGCGTTCCTGACCTCACGCGTCAGGGAAAAGATCGAAGACGATCTGCCTGAACTCACCCATTCGCTCGTGCAGTTGCTGTGGCCCAATTTCCTCCGGCCCTTCCCTCCGACCTGCCTCATGCAATTCCGGCCGATCCGCGGCACAATCACCGAAGCCCATATCATTCCGCGGGGGATGGCGATGCGCGCCCGGCCGATTGAGGGTGGATCGTGCGACTTTCGCACGACGGCGGACTGTCTTGTTTACCCGGTCGAACTGACCGACGCGGCGCATACCCGCACGCAAGATCGATCTCAGCTTACCTTGAGCTTTGCGATGCTGAGCGGACGCACGGTAGGCAGCGTCAACTTCTCAGATTTGCGCCTTTGGTTCACGGGTGACGCGATCGTCGCGCAGACCCTGTATCTCTGGTGCCTACGCTATCTCCTGGCCTTGCACTTCACGACGCCGGACGGGCGGCGGGTGAGGCTGCCGAATACCGGCGTAAGGGCCGGTGGCTTCGCCTTCGACGAGACGTTGCTACCTAGCGCATCGACGGCATTCGATGCCTATCGGCTGCTCCAGGAGTTCTTCGTCTTTCCCGACAAATTCCACTGTGTCGATCTCAACGGGCTCGCGGCGGCGGCGGCGGGCAGCGAGGCTGAGGAATTCGGGCTGGACCTGGAGTTCGAGCGACCACTGCCCACTCATGTGAAATTACGCGCCGACAACGTACGTTTGTTCTGTTCGCCCGCCGTCAACCTGTTCGAGACCGATGCGGAGCCAATCGCTGTCGATCATCGCAAAGTGCAATACCGGGTCAGGCCGTCCGGAAATGACCACGTAGCCTGTGAAATCTTTTCCATCGACAATGTCGTCGGCTTTCGCGGTTCCGAGAAGGATAGACGTTTCCAGATCGAGCGCGCCTACCCTGCCTTCGAATCGTTCCATCACGAAGTCGAAATGGCCTCGCGGCGAGAGCAGGTCTATTATCGTCAACGCCTAACGCCGGCGGCAAACGAGACCGGGTTCGAGCACGCAATCACCTTCGTGCTGCATGACGGCGAGCAGGCGGTGCCTGCCGAAGAGGCGATGAGCATCCGGCTGACCTGCTTCAACCGAACGAGGGCGGTCGAACTGGCCATCGGCGACATCGACCTCGCGACCGATTCGAGTCCATCCTTTATCGAATTCTCAAACATAACGCGGCCGACAGCACCAGTTTATCCGCCGATTGATGGCGCATTGAACTGGAACCTTATCTCCAATCTGTCGCTCAATTATATGTCGCTCTTGGACAAGAACGCTCTCGGTGTGATCCTGCAGATCTACGACTACCGATCGCTGACCGATCGGCAGGCAGAGCGGGCAGCGCGTCTGCGTCTCGGCGGCATCCGTAACCTGAGCACCCGGCCAGTGGACATGTTGTTCAAAGGGCGCCCGATTCGCGGAATCCGCTCAATCCTCACCCTCGATGAGACATGCTTCCAGTCAGAGGGGGAGATGTATCTCTTCGGTAGCATCCTCAAGGAATTCATCGCCATCAGCACGACCACCAATTCGTTTCACGAATTGGAATTGCGCGGCGAGAACAACGGCGAGATTTATAGATGGCCAGCGACAATCGGCCGTCAGCCGTTGATCTGATCCGCGCCGAGGCCGAGGCGCAGGCTCCAACCTACGCCTTCTATCGCCTTGTGCAGATGATCCAAGACGCCCTCGACGACGGACGCGAGGTCGGCACGCATCTCCTGCCAGCCAAGGAAAGGATTATCTTTGAAGTCGATAACGGCTTGGGTTTTCCACTCTCGGACGTGGCCGGCGTGCGGCTACTCGACCCGGCCTGCAACGGTGCGCGGGCGGATTCGCCGCCGTGCTTTGTAATCACTGTCACTTTCCTCGGGCTGCACGGTTCGGGATCGCCGCTGCCGTCCTATTATGTCGAGCAGATCGCCGGCTACGATCCGAAGGGGTCGGTGCTGACAGATTTCTTCAACTTCTTTCACAATCGTCTAGTCGGACTTCTGCATCGCGGCTGGCGCAAATATCGGTATCACATACGATACCGTCCCGGCGGGGAGGATGACTTTTCTCGAAGAATCTACTCTCTCTTCGGCCTCTACGATGCGCGATTGAGATCCGACTCTGGAATTTATTGGCCACGGCTGTTGTGCTTTGCTGGAGTCTTGGCGAGTCGGAACCGCTCGCCCGCCGTGCTTTCCACCATCATTCGGCACACGTTCCGGCTCGAAAGAGTCTCGATCGAGGAATGGGTGCGACGCCGGGTGCCGATCCCCGAGCACCAGAAATGGGGCCTCGGCGGCGCCAATTCCCGCCTGGGCGAGGGAACCATCTCGGGCGATCGCGCCCCCGACTATCAGGGTAAGATCCGGGTGGTCATTCACGATCTCGACGACCGGCGCTTCCGGGATTTCCTGCCTCGCGGACAGGAGCATCGGCGGCTCCGCAACCTCGTGGAATTCATGCTCCGCGATCAGTTCGCTTACGATTTCAAGCTGTGCCTGCGTCTCCGTGCCACCCAGCCGATCACATTGACGCGCGACGATCCCGGCCGGCTCGGCTGGTCGAGCTTTCTGGGCGACGGACGGCGTGACGAGGAACGGGTCGTCGTGATCACGGCGAGGGCATGAGGATGACGACCTTCCTCACTCTTGTCGTGGATAATACGGCGCTGCTCGAAGGCGGCACCCGGTCATCCATGGTCTTCCCTGCGGAAGGGGGGCTGATCGGATCCGCGGCGGATTGTACCTGGACGCTGATTGACCGGCAGCAGACCGTCGACGGACATCACGCCCGGGTCTTCCAGGCGGATGGTCAATTCTGCGTCGAGGCGCTGAGCACGCGCGGTGTCCGGGTGAACCATTCGGTCCGAGCACTCGGCCCAGGCGAGCCCTTCCGGATCTCCGATGCGGACAGGCTCTCGATCGGCCGGTTCGACATGACCGCCTTCCTCATTCAGCGGGTCGACGAGGCGAGCAGGGCTGCCAAGTCCGAGGATTGGGCACGGAAGTTCATTTCCGTCGAGTCGATCGTGGATCCCCGCCGGGAGGAGGAGGAGCACCGCAACCTCCTGGATGAGACCCTCGTGGCTCAGCATGGGCTCGATCCATTCAGCGCGCGATTGAAGCAGAACGAGGAAGACAAGGATCCTCTCTCTTTCCTCTCGGATCGGACGGTCCGTCAGGGCGATCCTGTCACCTCCGACCCAGTTGCAGCTCTGAACCGGGAAAGTCCTCTGGAAGGGCGCACCAACGCGGCCGGACTCGAGATGTACGTCCTCGGCCGCCCTATCGAGGGGCAACGGCCAGAAAGCCCTGACGATCTGCTGCCGACCTCGGCCTATTTCGCACCGCAACGGGTGAAGGATATTTCTATGAAAGCTGCCGAGCACGGTCGGCTGGATTTCCCACTGGCCGGGATCCGCGATGAATTAGACAGCTATCTCGGCGAGCTCGAGAATAACATGCGGGATCGCAAGGCCCACGCTGCGCGCGGTCCAGACGAGGTAGCTGCCCGCGACGCTTGGCTCGGCGAGGTCCCGCTCGCGGAGGAGCGTGAGGTCGCGCGGGACGATCTGGTCGATCATGTGGTCCTGCGCCCCCTCTGCTCGGCCCTCGGCCTTCCGGTCACATCCCTCACAGGTCCCGAAGCCGACCGCTTGGCCGCTGATATAGGCGAGGCCTTGCGGGCGGCGATCGACGGGCTGCGGAGGTTGAGCCAGGACCGGAGCGCGGCGGGTGTGCTGGCCAGTGACACCCATCTCCACGCCATCGAGGACAACCCGCTCCGCTTGGCCGGGGATGCGGACGAGGCCGTGCGTGACCTGTTTCTGGTTCACAGCCCGGTACACCTCTCAGCGAAGACGGCGATCGGCGAGAGCATCGCCAGCATCGAACACCATCAAGCTGCCGCCGCGATCGCGACCGAGGCGGCATTAAAAGCTATTTTTGCAGCCCTGTCTCCGGTGACTCTGGCCCGACGCTTTCTCAAATACAAAGGTCACGTTCCGCGAACCGGCGATCTCGATGCGTGGCATTGGGGGATGTACCAACATTACTATCGGGAAATCGCGTCCGACCGGCAGGGCGGCCTCGCGCGACTGTTCTGGGAAGTCTTCCGGCAGGTCCACGATCGCGAGATGCGTACGCTCTCGGCAGGAGAATGAACCATGAGACGGGTGATGCCGCCTCGCGCTCTCCTGCTTGCCGTCGTCGTCGACTGCCTCGCCGCCTGCACGCCGCTGCAGACGATTCAGGGCGCGTCCAAGATGGGTCAGATCATGATGAACCCCGACATGCCCATCGGGCCGCCGAAAGATCAGCCTTCGAAGGCGACGATCGCCATCTATGTCGAGGAGGATGCCAACAAGAACGCGTTCGGGCAGGCGGCGCCGGTCGATGTCTGGTTATTCCAGCTCTCCGATGACACGCGTCTCAGGACTCTGGATTTCGCCACCCTCTCGGCATCACCCAAGGACTCGCTCGGAACTTCATATGTCGCCCATAAGGAAAAACAAGTCGATCCGGGAAATTCCAAAGTGATAGAAGATTGGGAAATTGAAGAGGAGACGTCGAATATAGGCGTCGCGGTCGGCTACAAGGATATCGACCACATCAACTGGCGTAGTCTGGATGCGATTAAGCCGAAAGGTGAGAACTACAAGATCGTCGTCGCGATCCGGGGCCGAAACGTCGCGATCCAAACGCATCGCTGAGCGGCAGGATATGCGCCAGCTTCTATCGAGGAAATGATGTCTCTTCGTAATGCCGTGATGTGGTCGGACGGCCTGTTCATCAAGCCGCAGCATCTGCAGCAACAGCAGCGCTACCACGATTACGTGGCCCGGCGGCGCGGCGACGCACTCAGCGCCTACCAAATGGGCTTCGAGCAAATCGAACTGAATACGGAGACTCTGCTACACGGCAAGATCGACATCGTGCGGGCAAGCGGAATCCTTCCGGATCGGACGGTGTTCGAGATCCCGGGCGAGACGCCGGCGCCTGGCGCCCTCGATCTTTCCGCGGTGACGGTCGTCAACGAGATCGTCTACTTGGCCGCGCCCCTTGTGGTGAGCGGTTTGCCCGAGATCCCGACGGGTGAGACCACCATGAGGGGTGCCCGGTACCGGATAGCCGGCCAGGATGCCACCGACGTATCGAGCGACGACGCCGAGCCCTATTCGATCGAAGTCACGCAGCTCAACATGCGCCTGATGCTTGGGCGGGAGGACCGCTCGTCCTTCGCCTATCTCCCGGTGTGCCGGGTGCAGGAAAAGCAATCGGATGGGTCGGTCCGCCTCGACCCGTCCTTCATGCCGACGAGCTACGGCCTCGAGGCGATCCCGCAGCTGACCCGTGTCCTCGACGATTTTACCGGCCTGCTGCACCAGCGCGCTTTGCAGATTGCGGGCCGGCTCGGCTCGTTGAGCCAGAATGGCGTTGCGGAGATCGCCGAGTTCTTGCTTCTCCAGACAATCAACAGGTGGCAACCGGTATTTCGGCACCTATCAACCATCAAGCGCGTTCATCCTGAACGACTTTACGAAGTCTTCGCCTCTTCTGCCGGCGAGTTGGCCACCTTTACCCATGAGCAGCGACTGCCTGAGGCTTGGCCGCCGTACAACCACGAGATGCCTGAACATTGCTTCGACCCCTTGATCCGGTCGTTACGGCGCTCGCTTACCACGATGTTGGAGCCCAATGCGATCGTCCTCGACCTGCACCGGCACAAATTCGGGGTCTTGACTGCGCCTCTGACGGATCCGGACATGATCCGCACCTGCGCTTTCGTGCTGGCTGTGCGAGCCGCCATTCCCCTCGACCGGCTCGCCAAGACGTTTCCCTCGCAGGTCAAGGTCTCATCGATCGAGAAGATCCGGGAACTGGTTCAGTCACATCTTCCAGGTGTCGTCCTGCAACCGATGCCGACCGCGCCGAGACAGCTTCCTTATCACGCAGGGTATACTTATTTTATGCTTGATAATAATTCAGTCGGCTGGAAAGACCTGCTCAAATCCAGCGGCTTCGCCTTTCATATCGCCGGCGACTTCCCAGACCTTGAGATGCAGTTCTGGGCGATCCGTGGTCGAACGGACGGGAGACTGTCATGACCAATCGCGCCCTCGCCCGCGCATCGGAATTCGATGCGCGGGAGCTCTTCGAGACTGATCCGAACGCCCTCGCGGCGCGGTCTCAGGATCTCACCGCAGTGCCACAGGTTGAGTCGCAGCGGCCGTTCTCGTTCGAGATCCGCGGCAGCAGCCTCAACCGCGTGTCCGACGCCAGTGCCGGCCTGATCGCCCTGATGCTGCGCATTGCCACGCTCGGCCATCTGGACGACATCGACACGCTGCATCGCCGCTCCACCATCGAGATCGAGTCGATCGAGCTTGAGTTGCACCGGCTCGGCTATGACCGCGTAAGCGTGCTCGCCCTCCGCTACTGCCTCTGCTCGGCTTTCGACGAGGCGGTGATGAACAGTCCCTGGGGGCTCGAGACCAACTGGTCGGAGCGCAGCCTGCTCGCGACGTTTCACAATGAGACTTGGGGTGGCGAGAAGTTCTTCGTCATCCTCGCGCGGCTGATGACCGAGCCGAACCGGTACATCGACCTCCTGGAGTTCCTCTATCTCTGCCTCAATCTCGGTTACGAGGGCCGCTACCGAGCCATGCACAATGGCCGCGTTCAGCTTGAGGCGGTCATCAAGGAACTGCACGACGTCATCCGCACGGAACGCGGTCCCACCGAGCCGCTGTCGCTCTTCAAGTCCGAGGGCATCGTTCAGAAGGCACACCGAGTCGCGTGGCAGACACCCATCAGCCTGGTGGTGATCGCGGCCTTCGCGACGGCAGTGCTCTTGTACCTGACGTTCTTCCTGCTGACGCGCTCTGAAGCGACGCGCTCGCTCGAACAGCTCAACCAAATCATCGGCCGATGAGAGACGTCATGCGCGACATCGAGTTGATGCCGGGGCTCATCGAGCGCCTCAACCCCGTCTGCCACGAGGCGTTGCAGGCGGCAGCCGTCGCGTGCGTGTCTCACGGCCACCGGGACGTCGCGGTCGAACACCTCCTCGTGCCGCTGCTGACGCAGCCGGGAGCGGATTGCCGGCTGATCGTCCAACATTGCGACGCCGATCCCGACCGGATCAAGAACGCGGTCGAGGGTGCGTTCGCACGGTTTCGCACGGGAGACGGCGCATCCCCACGTTACTCGACGCTCGTATGCGAGCTGTTGCAGGACGCCTGGATGGTGGCCTCCGTGCTCCTCGGGGAAGGGCAGATCCGCTCCGGCGCAATCCTGCTGGCTCTCCTGTCCGATCTCGGGCGCTACGCCCGTTTCGATTACGGCCTGCGTCTGGAGCAATTACCCCTCTCCCATATCCGCGGGCAGTTCGACGAGATCGTGAAGGGTTCGGTGGAAACGCCGGCGATCACGACGGCGCCCGCCGCACCCCAAATGCCTGGGCACGCGCAAGATGCTGGCACCGTACTCGGACGCTACGGCCACGACTTCACCGAGGCGGCTCGCCAAGGGCGGATCGACCCGGTCTTCTGTCGGGACGATGAGATCCGCCAGATCATCGAGATCCTGGCCCGGAGACGCAAGAACAATCCGCTCTGCGTCGGAGAGGCGGGTGTCGGTAAGACGGCTGTCGTGGAGGGGTTGGCTCTGCGGATCGTTCAGGGCGACGTGCCTGACTTCCTCGTTGGAGCGTCCCTCTACGGCCTTGATCTGGGTGCGCTCCAAGCGGGCGCCTCGGTCAAGGGGGAGTTCGAGCGACGGTTGAAGGCAGTGCTCGATGAAGTGAAGGCCGCTGACCGGCCGATGATCTTGTTCATCGACGAGGCTCACACGCTCATCGGCACGGGTGGCCCGCAGGGCGGCTCGGACGGAGCCAACCTTCTGAAGCCCGCTTTGGCGCGGGGCGAGATCCGCGCCATCGCGGCGACCACGTGGTCCGAATACAAGAAGTACTTCGAGAAGGATCCCGCCCTCGTCCGCCGGTTCCAGCTCGTGCAGCTCGCCGAGCCCGGAATCGAGCAGGCGCGCATCATCCTCGGCGGCCTCGTTCCCGCCTACGAGAAGGCGCACGCCGTCTTCATATCCAGCGCCGGCGTGGCCGCGGCGGCAGCGCTTTCAGCGCGCTATATCAGCGGGCGCCAGCTCCCGGACAAAGCGATCGATCTGCTTGATACTGCCTGCGCGCGAGTCAAGGCGAGTTCCTCCGGCGTGCCCCATCGCATCGACGTGCTGCGCCGCGAGGAGCTGATGCTCGCTCACGAGGCTGAGGCGCTGAACCGTGACATCGATGCCGGCCATCCATCCGGCACGTTCGGTGAGCGGCTGAGCCAGATCGAGGAGCGCCGCATCGCGATTGCGGCACGGATCGACCGCCTCTCCGGAGAGCATGACATCCAGAGGCGGCTGGCCGGAGAACTCGTCGCGCTTCGTTCCGCGCAGGCGACGGCGGAGACACGAACCGCGATGGAGCGGCTGCGGGCAGAATTCGCGCGCGTGCGCGAGACCGAGCCCCTGGTTGCGCTGGAAGTGGGGGTCGATGAGGTCGCTTCGGTCGTCTCCGATTGGACCGGCATCCCCGTCGCGGCCATGACCCAGGACGAGGCCTTCCGACTGACGACTCTCGGACGGCGCATCAAGGACGCGATCCGCGGGCAGGATCACGCGATCGACCTGATCGTGGAACAGCTGCAGACCGCACGGCTCGACCTCCACAAGGCTGGGCGCCCGATTGGGGTGTT
This sequence comes from Methylobacterium sp. UNC300MFChir4.1, assembly GCF_900110155.1. Lineage (NCBI taxonomy): Bacteria > Pseudomonadati > Pseudomonadota > Alphaproteobacteria > Hyphomicrobiales > Methylobacteriaceae > Methylobacterium > Methylobacterium sp. UNC300MFChir4.1. The sequence goes on from NZ_FOCS01000028.1 coordinate 44,417, forward strand.
CCTGCTGGTCGGTCCCTCCGGCGTGGGCAAGACCGAGACAGCTGTGCAGGTGGCCCGGCTGCTGTTCGGTTCCGAGCGATTCCTGACCACGATCAACATGACCGAGTACCAGGAGCGTCACACGCTCTCGCGCTTGATCGGCTCCCCGCCCGGTTATGTCGGGTACGGTGAGGGCGGCGTGCTGACCGAGGCGATCCGCAAGACGCCGTATTCCGTCGTGCTTCTCGATGAGGTCGAAAAGGCAGATATCAACGTCCTCAATCTATTCTATCAAGCTTTCGATAAAGGTGAACTGAACGACGGCGAAGGTCGAGCGATCGATTGCCGTAACGTCGTCTTCTTCCTTACATCGAACCTCGCGGCGGAAGAAGTCAGCCAGCTCGCTGCGCAGACGGGACAAGGCGTGCGCGTCCCTGAAATCCTTGAACGGATCCGCCCACGATTGGCCGAGCATTTCAAGCCGGCGCTTCTCGCGCGCATGCAGCCTCTCGTCTATCTGCCGCTGTCCGAGGAGGCGATGGGCGAGATCATTTCGGCCAAGCTTGCCGAGCTCGGCGAGATCCTGCGGGCGCGCCAGGGGGTCTTGCTGCATGTCGGTGCGGAAGCCGAGGCCCACATGCGTCGGCAATGTCTGGTGGCGACGAGCGGTGCACGCCTCGTCGACCAGGTTATCCAACGCCGGCTGCTGCCGGATATCTCCCGAGCCATCCTCCAGGCCGGACTGGATCACGTCGTTCTCGTCTCCGCCACGGTCGACATCGGTGAGGGCGAAGGATTCCGTTTCGCCTTCGAGACGGTCGTTGCGCCATGAGGACCGGCCGATGGAACTGACGGGCCGCCTCCTCGACCTCTGCCGCGAGGTCGCCGCCGCGGACAATCTCGATGCGATGCGTAAAGCCGTTCTGCGCGGCCTCGCTACCCTCGCCGACGTGGAGAACGGGTACCTCTACGGCCTGAACCAGATCGGCAATGCCTTTGTGTGCCTGGCGAGCGTGCCGGCCCTGCTCGAAGGACCGGCGTTTCCGCTCGGACCGCTGCCTAGCGAGGCATGCGCGATCTCCGGGCTTCTGCGGGTCACTCAGGCGGCGATACTGGGTCCAGGGGAAGGCGCTGACGCGTTGCGGAAGACGCTGTTCAGCGTCGCGGCGGGGCAGGTGCTCGCCATCCCGGGGCGGATCGGAACCGGAGCCTGGTCCGTCACCGCCTTGCTTCTGCTGCAGGAGGAGCGGGTCGTGCCACCGGCGAGCTTGGTGCTGCTCGACCGCTTCATGGCCTTTGCCGGAGCGGGGATGGAGCGCACCCTTCGCCTCGACTGCCTGGATGCCGCGTCGCGCCGCCTCAAGGCGGAGCCCGACCGGGACACCGCAGGGCATGCGAGGGGCAATATGGAGACGCGGCTGATCGGCGTCTCTCCATCGATGCAACGGTTGTGCGAGCAGATCGCGCGCGTCGCGAGTCGAGATATTTCGGTGCTGATACTCGGGGAGACCGGCACTGGAAAGGAACTCATCGCGCGGGAACTGCACGAACTCTCAAACCGCAAGGACCATCCTTTCGTCGCCTTGAACATGGCCTCGCTGCCGGAGAATCTCGTCGAGGACGAGTTGTTCGGCCACGTCAAAGGTGCGTTCACGGGAGCCCAGGCGGCTCGCACTGGACTGATCGCTGCTGCGCGGGGAGGCACGCTGTTCCTCGACGAGATCGGCGATATGGCGCCGGCACTCCAGGCCAAGCTCCTGCGTGTGCTTCAGGAGCGGCGGTATCGGCCGGTTGGGGCCGACCAGGAGGAGAGCGCCGACATCCGCCTCGTGGCCGCGACCCATGCAGACCTGCCTCACATGGCCGCCGAGGGGCGGTTTCGCAGTGATCTGTTCTTCCGGATCGCGCAAATCCGCATCGTCAGCCCGCCGCTGCGAGAGCGGAACGGCGACATCATGCTGCTTGCCCATCATTTCCTGGCAACCAGCAGCGCCCGGTTCGGGGGCGCGAAAGTCTTCGCGCCGACCGCCGAGGCCCTGCTCGCTGGCTACGCTTATCCAGGCAACGTGCGGGAGCTTCAGGCCATCGTGGAGCGCGCGGTGCTCCTGTCCGGCGAGCGCGCGATGATCGAAGCCGAGGATCTCGCTCTGGTGGCGGCGGCGAAGTCGCCGGAGCTCGAGGTTTCCGGCTTTGCGCTGCCGAAAGCGTGCGACCGATTTGAAGCCTCATTGATCACGCGCGCGCTCGAACAGCGCCGGGGATCGCGCCGTCTCGCCGCCGAGGATCTCGGCATCCCGCTGCGCACCCTATCCAACAAGATGCGAAAGCTCGGCCTTGATGGGTTCGAAGCGGGAGAGAACGCATGAAAACCGCTGGACGCATGATCGCCCTGCTGGTCTTCGCCATCGCGCCCGCCTGGGCCGGGACTCCCGCGCTGCCGGACATCGACGCCTGTCGGGCTACCCGCGACAGGGTGGGACGCCTCCTCTGCTTCGATGCGTTATTCGAGACTCCTATCGAAGATGGCGCCGCGGAAACGCCGCCGCCCGAGAAGGCCAAGGTCATCCGCAAGCCGAGCCCGCTTCGAAAACTTGGCCTCGACCAGGAGCTTGGCCGACCCGATGGTGTGGCCGGCGCCCTGGTTCGTATCCGGCCCTGGCGCAGCGCCGCCTCCATAGAGCCGACGACCTTTGAGAGCATCCTGACCGGCAGGGTGGGCCAGTCGGCAGACCTCCCCGCCGACCGGCGTGCCTGGACGGCCGAGACAGCGGATGTCTTCCTGACGCTCCGTGAGATAGACGGGGTATCTCCGCTCGGACGGGGCACGCTCGACCAGCGTTCGGTGATCATGCTCGCCTGCGAGGACGACATCACCGCCTTCTATATCCTTCTCCCCAAGCCGGTCGGCCACGCCCGCACCAAGTTCGCACTGACGACCGACCGGGGTGTGACCCTCAATCTCCACTGGCGGGATTACGAGAACGGCGACGTCATCCTCGCCGGCAGAGGCCTCGAGAGTATCGATCTCATCAAGTCCCTGATCAATTCTCGACGCCTCGCGATCCAGATCGACTACCCCGACGGTCCGCAGACCTACCTGTTCGAGGCAGGACAGCTTACCGAAGCGCTGCGTCCACTTCGCCGCGCATGCCACTGGTAGTTTCGACTTCAACCAGAGCCCCGCCATGATTTCTTCCGGATATTCACCTGCCCAGATCGTGGCCAACACTGCCGCGTTCCTGTGGAAGTGGGTCGCGTCGGCTTTCGGCGCCTCCGCCCTGATCGCCCTCGCCGTCATGGCCGCCATCTGGTTCAGCGGCCAGCGTCTCGACATCAACAGCTACAAGCCGTTCGCGACAACCTCACACCGGGTCATCGCGTTGCTCATCGTCTTCATCTGCTGGCTGATCGGCGTCGTGTTCGTGCGCTGGCGGACCCGGGGAGTGAAGCCGCCGAGCCCTGGGAAACCGGTGGTGCAAGATCCCGTGGAGCTTGAAATCGAAGCGATGCGGCAGAGCTTCCGCAACGCCGTGAAGACCATCCGCACCAAGTGGACCGGCGAAGAACGCGGCCGGCAAACGCTTTATACATTGCCCTGGTACGTGGTGATGGGGCCCCCCGCCGTCGGCAAGACGTCCCTTCTCGCCGCATCGGGCATGAAGTTCCCGCTGGCCCATTTGCTCGGGCTCGAAAGCTTCAAGAGCATCAAGCTCACGGTAGAGCCGCAATACTGGGTCACGAACGACAGCGTCCTGTTCGACCTGCCTGGAGCATGGCTGCGGCCTGCCTCTCAGAAGGCGGGGGCCGAGACGGGCAAGCCCCGCGAGTCTCGCCTCTGGAACGCCTTCTCGGCCTTGTTGACGGAGCACCGGCCGCGCCGCCCCATCAACGGCGTCATACTGGTGCTCGACATCTGTGACCTCATGCGCACCACGGAGGAGGAGCGGGGTAACCTTGCCGCCTCGATCCATGGCCGTCTCGTCGAGATGTCGGAAGCGCTAGAGACTCGCTTCACGATCCACATTGTGGTCAACAAGATCGATCACCTGCTGGGCTTTCGCGATTATTTCCAGCAGTTCAGCAAGCTCGACCGGCTCGCGCCGTTCGGCTTTTCGTTCGACGTCTATGACGAACTGCACGCCGACGCTTGGCGGGAGACCTTCGCCACGGATTTCGCGGCCTTCATGGGGCGGATGAACGACGACCTGATCGACCGGCTCTACGCGCAGCGCGATCTCACGGCGCGTAAGAACATCTACATGTTCACCCGGCAATTGTCGGCGGCAGGGGTGGTGCTGCAACACTTCCTGGTCGATTGTCTTCAAGCCGACCGTTTTTCGACTCCGCCTTTGGTGCGGGGTCTCTACTTCACCACGACAAAGCAGGAAGGCGTGCCGTTCAACGCGCTGCTCGCCCGCATCTCGCGAGACTACGCCCTGCCGGCCCCGGTGATGCCGGCCTATTCGGGCTTGTCGCAGCCGTACTTCCTCGCCCAGCTGTTTGCCGATGCCATCTTCACGGAGGCTGGGCTCGCCGGCGATAACAAGATCGTCGAGCGGCGCAAGATGATCGCCGTCAACGCGACCGGCATGGCCGCGGCCGCGGCGCTGATAACGTTCGGCTTCTATCTATTCGAAGCCTACCGCGACAACGCCGCCCGGGCGGCGTCGGTCGTGGCCAGGACGCGCGACTTCGTGACCCTGCCGCAGGGCGTCGATGCCTCCGGCGAGGTGGCACTGCTGCGGCCGGCGATGGATGCCATCCGCGACGCCACCACGGTCTTTCCAGACTGGCGCACCAAATATCACTTGCTGGACTACCTCGCGCTCTACCAAGGACACCGGATCGGACCGGAGATCGAGAAGGTTTACGCGACTCTATTGGCGGAGCGGTTCCTGCCGGCCCTTGCGGCGCAAGTGAAGGACCGAATTATCGCCCTCGGCCGAGACGATGCCACCCGCGACGAAGACGAGCGCCTGAACCTGCTTCGGGTCTACTTGCTGATGGGCGACAAGGGCAAACGCGATGCCCTCGACGCGCGCCCGGATGCCAGGGGCGCGCCGTCAAAACTCGGAACACGAGCCATCGAAACCTGGTTTTCCGAGCGGTGGCAGGGCGCCTACCAAGGCCGGGGGCAGGTACAGGATTCCTTGAACGGGCACCTCGCCCACGCCCTCGAAGTGTCGGACGTCACGGTGGCCCTGCATCAACCCGTGATTGATGCCGCCCGCGCGGATTTTGCCAAGGTTGATCGCACCCAACGCATCCTGCGCCGCCTGGAGCGCATCGCCGAGATGCAGCACCCCGTCCCAGTTTCCTTTCGCAAGGAGATCGGACCGGCTTTCGACCTGATCTTCGATCAAGGAATCCGCACCCCGCTCCAGGGCAAGGATATACAAATCCCGTTTCTTTATACCAAGAAAGGGTTTCACGATTTCTTCGTGCCGCAAAACGAGCAGATCTCGGCAATCGTTGTGGAAGATGCCTGGGTCATCGGCGAGCGCGACACAATCGCCTACTCGCCCGAAGATCTCGTCGCCTTCCGGGAGGGCGTGCTGAAACGGTACGTCTCGACCTATATCGGCGTCTGGGACCAAGCGGTGAATGTCCTCGACATCACGGCGATGCGCAACCTCGACCACGCCATCGCAATGCTGGAAAACGTCACCGGTCCGGCCAACGGGATCGGCCGGCTGCTGATGCTGATCAAAGCCAACAGCGTCGTCTACGAGCCAAAGACGACGGAACTGCGCAAGGACCAGCCAGTCAAAGCCCTCGATAACACGATCACGCCTTTCGACCCGAACGAGGCGGAGGGGCTGCGCATCGTCCGGCGGTTCGATCCCCTTGCTCGGATCGTCACGGCCACCGGCAACGGCAAGCTTTATATGGAGGAAATCGTTGCCAAAGTTGGCGCAGTCGAGACCTACCTGCGAGAAATCCGCTCGGGCGAAGCTTCCTCCAAACCGCTCGCTTTGGAGCGGGCGCGGGAACGGGCAACCCTCCAGGGAACCACCGACCCGATCAGTGACCTCGAAAAGGTCGGCGTCAACCAGCCACCGCCCCTCAACAGGATCATGGACAAACTCGCCGCTCAGTCGTGGAAGGTCGTGTTGGAAGCGGCACGGCTCGATCTTCAGGCGGTCTGGCAGGGGGACGTCTACCGCAGCTTCAGCGTGTCGCTGGCCAACAAATACCCCTTCCGCAAAAACGCTCAGGAGGAGGTCACGCTCGACGAATTTCAAGCATTCTTTGGACCGCAAGGCACTTTCGATCGGTTTTTTACGAATTATCTCGCAACTTTTGTCGACTTGGACACGCGAAAATCTAAGCTTCTTGACAGGCAATCGATTGAAATCCGGTCGGAATTTCTAGAAGAATTGGAAAAATTACGCCAGATTCGCTCAATTTATTTTGACGCGAAGGGGGCGCCCTCCCTGCGCTATCAGATCGAGCCTCTTAGCCTGTCGAACACCGCCTGGGCGGCGATTCTGAATATCGAGGGACAGCTTGTGCCCTACCGGCACGGGCCGGCTCAGACCTACACGATCCTGTGGCCCAATGCCTCGACGACGCGCAACAACGCCTCGTCACTAACGGTCGCCGGTCGATCGAATGGCGCGATCACCCATAGCGGTGTCTGGTCAAGCTTCCGGTTGATCGATGCCGCTCGTGTGACGGACGTTCGTGGCCCGGCTGACCCGGTGGAGATGATGTTCAGTGTCAACGGCGTGAACGCCCTCTACGCGATCCGGGCGCTCGCTCCCGTCAACCCCTTCCGCGAGCAACCGCTAACGCATCTGCGATTGCCGGAGACCTTATGAGCACGCGTCAGGCGGTCTCCGAGTCAAGGTTCGTCTCGGGCGAGGAGCGGATCGATCGTCACCGCTGGGTAGAGGCCGTCCTTGCTCCCCTTCCGGGCTCCGACGCCTATGGCATGCCGGCAGACGAGCATGAGAGCTGGGACGAGATCGAAACCGATCTGATGAAACGCGGCACCCTCGTGCAAGCAAGTATCCGCTGGTCCGCAATCGCGGAGATCGCGGCGGCCTTGCTGCGCACCAGTTCGAAGGATCTGCGGCTGCTCCAAGTTCTGGTCCATGCTGCGCCGCATCTCCTCGGCAATGAGGCTTTGCCCGTTTGTATGGTCGCCGCCGCACAATTCCACATCAGCTATGGGGGCGCCCCCCATCCCCGCAACCGGCCGCGCGAGAAACTCGCAGAACTCCTCGTGAAGGGCCTTACAGATCTGATGCCGGCGCCGGGCCGAGGCTATCTCGATCCGGTCGACGCCATCATCGTGGTGAAGGCGTGCGATGCGCTCGCTGCGAACCTCGCCGAAATCTCGCCCGATCTCGGGCTTGATCTTGGCCTTATCGGCAGCCGGGCAGCCGAGATCGTCCGAGCCAACGAGGAGGCGCATCCGCTGCCGGCCCTCGCGCCCGCCGTTTCCGCAACGGAGTCGAAGCTGGATCTTTTGGATGCGGCCGCCCCGCGGTCCGATCAGCTCCGCCTCGACCCTTCAAATGAGCGGGCGTTAAAACAAAGTCTGGCGACGGTGGCAGAGTTTCTTCTCGAGCTCAATCCAGCTCAGCCCCTCGCCTACCGATTGAGGCGGTTTTCTACCTGGTACGGCATCTCCTCCCCCCCGCCCTTGAGCCGCTCGGCGCAACGCAGCGTTCTGCACCCTGTAAGCGAGGATATTGCTGACAACTATCGTCAGGCGAGCGAACGCGGAGGCGCCGACACCGCCCTCGTGATGCGGCTTGAGCGCACCTGCGGCCAGCAGCCGTTCTGGTTTGAGGGGCAGTATCTCCAGTACCAAATTGCCATAAATCTCGGTCGTGAGGAAGTCGCTCAAGCGATCCGCGAGGAAGCGTCGCGCTTCCTCCGCACCGTACCAGGTGTCGAGGCGCTCCAGTTCTCAGATGGCACGCCGATGATCCCGGAGGCCGTCCGTGCATGGCTCGAAGCCACCCGCCGTTCCGTGACGCTCGGGGAGACCATGTCTCAGCAGGAGGGCAACGAGGGCTTCCTCGTCGTGGATCGCGCATTCCAGGCGGCGGCGAGCCAAGTGCAAAGCAGTATCGAGGCCGGTCACATCGACGAAGCCCTCGCCCTGCTCGATGAGACGCGCGGCGGTACGCGGGGCCTGCGCAATCAGACGATCTGGGACCTCTTCATTATCGAGAACTTGCGCAACCTCGGGTTGCGCAGCCATGCGGCGCGGCAGGCGGACCGTCTCCTCGCCTCTATCGCGAAGATCGGCCTCGCCGAATGGGAACCGGAATTGCTCAAGCGTATCGAGAGGCTCAAGGGATGAGACGAAAGTCCCAGACATTCGCTATGCTGTGCTTGTGCGTCGCCGGGATTAGCGGAATCGGCACGGCCTCGGCTGAGGAAGGGGCGGAAGAGCCAAGCTTCGACCTGCGGAAGATCTGGCCATTCACGCTCTTGGCCGGACCTTCGCCCGAGGTGGAACGCGAGGCCAAGACGCAGGCCAAAGCGCAGTGGCTCGACACACACCGGCTCACGAGCGAGCTAGGTCGGCAGGACGATTGGCCCTCCGCTACCGAGACTTGTGAGGCGAAGAACATGCGTATGACGGAGCGCCCGCAGCTTACGCTTCCCGAGACGGTGGCCGAAGCGTTCCGCCGGAAGGAACAGCGGCCGTGGTCGTTCATCCGATATGATGTGGAGGCGAAGGGGATCGCACGTGGGGTCGCGGCGATCGATTCAAGCGGTGACCCCGATTTCGATGCAGCGGCTGCGGCTGCGATGAATTCCGCACGCTTCGAGCTTTTGAACGGGACCGATCTCGCGAAGGGCTGTATCGCCTATTTTGCTGGCACCGACTATGTTGGCACAGCGCCCGTACAGCCGAGCGAGAAGCGGGAAGCTGCTGCCGCTCCACGGCCGCTCACCCCGCGCCGGCGGCCAAAGGCTATCCCGCCTTCCGGCACACGGGAAACTTCACCTTTGCAGGGCGCAGGCACTGAAGATAATTCCAGCCCAACCAAGCGTTGGTGGTATCAGGATGCTCGCGACCAGTCAGATTCCGCCTCTCATACCGCGCCAACTGAGGGTATTACCTGTGCAACCTTAGCCGATAGGCTGGCGCGCCCCGTGCAGTGCGAGCGCTAACACTTTGAGGGGCTACCAGAACGATTGCTGCATGGACAGCGGCAAGCTGAATATTGTGCGAACGCGGCTCACGCCACCCTGGCCTCGTCGCGGAGGTTGAGCGGACGGTATCCGTCGCGGTCCAGCTCGGCTGCGGCGTTCTGCCAGAGATCGTCGCCGATAAGGCTGATGTGCCGCCAGTCGAACGGGGCGACATGGGCGAGCAACTTGTTGGGCACAGGTTCACCGAGGCTGCGCAAGTGCTCCACCGCGCCGAGACTGGAGACCGCCACACCCGCGAGGTTGCGCGCCGGGTCACAGGCGAACCGCTCCGCCCGCTCGCCGAAGCGCGCCTCGGCCACCTGCCCGTTGCCGTCGTAGGCGAACGCCGCCTCGCCCCACAGCCGCTCCACGGTCGCGGTCGGCGCGTCCGACTGGTCCCAGGCATAGCTGCGCTCGATCGGCCGCGCCGCGTCGGCCGCCAGACCCGCCCGCTGCGCCGCCATCGCCCCGGACAGGCCCCGGATCGCCTGCCCGCCCCGCTGCGCCGACAGCCGACCGCCCGCGTCCCAAGCGCTGTCCAGCACGAACCCCGCCGCGCTCTCACGCCGGACCTCGCGCCCGAGCCCGTCCCGGGTGAAGGCGAGCGGCGCGTGCTCGGCCACCACCAGCGCGGCAAGGGCGCCCAGCGGATCGTAGGCGTGGCGGGTGACGTGCTCGCCGAGCCGGACTTCATGCGGCTGGTCGATCCCGGAAAAGATCCGCCGCGTCACACGCCGGCCGCAGGCATCGTACCGGCTCTGCACCCGGCGTCCGCCGACATCCTCCTCGACGATCCGCCCGTCCCGGTCGCGGATGTATTCCATCCGCGTCGCGCTGTTCGTCGCCTCGACCAGCAGCCCACGCCGGTCGTACCCGTAGGCGACCTGATCCTGCCGCCGCCCGTCCGGGCCGAACACCGCGATCCCGGTGACCAGCCCGGTCCGGTCGTAAGTGTAGGCCAGCCGGGCACCGTCCGGCCTGACCGTCTCGCTCACCCGCCCGAGGACATCACGGGTATAGCGCGTGGTGCGCCCGTCGAAGTCGACCTCGGCCACCACCCGGCCGGCGGCATCCCGCTCCAGCGCGTAGCGCCGGCCGAGCGCGTTGGTCACCTGCGTGAGCCGGCCCTCGCCGTCGTAGCCGAGGGTCAGCGTGCCGCCGTTGCGGTCCTCGATCGCCTCCAGCACGTCGAAGGCGCCGTGGCGGTAGCGCCAGGTCCGGCCCTCGCCGTCCGTGACGCTGGCCAGCGCCCCCTCCGGATCGAAGGCGCGCGCCACCGTCGTGCCGTCCGGCCGGGTCAGCCCGGTCGGGGTGGCAAAGCCGCCGGGACCGGCCGCGTAGGTGAGCCGCGTCGTGCGCCCGAGCGGGTCGGTGGTCTCGATGAGCCGCCCAAACGCGTCGTAGCCGAACCGGGTGACGCCGCCCCTGGCGTCGGTGACGCTGGCGAGCCAGCCGCCCGCGTCGTAGGTGCGCCGCTCCTCGGTGCCGTCAGGGAAGCGCGTCAGGGTGATCCGGCCGCGGGCGTCCCGCTCGTACTCCATGCGGTGGCCCGCGGCGTCGGTCTCGGCCGCGAGGTTGGCCTGGGCGTCGTAGTCGTTGCGCCGGACGTTGCCCGCGCCGTCGACGACGATGTCGAGTTGGCCCTCCGGTCCCCAGCCGTACAGCGTCTCCCGCCCCTCGGCGTCGACGTGGCTCCGCACGTTGCCGAAGATGTCGTAGCGCGTGCGCGCGGTAGCCCCGGCCGCGTCCGTGGTGGCGGTGCGGAAGCCGTAGCGGTCGAAGCTGTGGCGCGTGGTGGCGCCGAGCGCGTCGGTCTCGGCCGTGACGTTGTCGTTCTCGTCGTAGGCGAAGACCTGCGCCCTGGCCGCGTCACCGCCCGGCAGGTAGGTGGTCCGGCGCTCGGCCGCGTCGTAGAGGAAGCGGTCGCCGTTCCACAGGCCGGTGGTCTCGGTGTGCACCACCCGGCCGGCATCGTCGTAGCCGAACACGGTCTGCGAGCGGCGGGTCTTGTTGTGCCAGCGGGCGAGCAGCGGCCGGTCGGGCTGCCAGTCGTACTGCACCGACATGCCGAAGCCGCAGTCGGCCCGGGCCATGCGGCCGCCTGTGTCGTAGCCGTACTCGGCCAGCCTCAGGCTGGCGCCGCTGAGCCCGATCAGCGTGATGCCGGTGCGCCGGCCGGCCGCGTCGTTGTCGAAGGCGAGCGCGAGGCCGTCGGAGCGCTCGGCCCGCAGGAGCACGCCCGCTTGGTCGCGAGTGAGGGTGAGCGCGTTGCCGGAGAGATCCTCGACGCGCTCCAGCCGATAGAAGCCGTCCGGGTACTGGCGGAAATGCTTGAGGAGGCGCCGGTCCTTGAGGCGGAGTTGGCGCAACCACGATGCGGTGAGTTCGAGGTGGGGGTATCCGGCGTTCTTTGCGGGCAGGAAGTTGAACGGGCGCTCGAAGGCGATGCGCTTGCCGTCGGCTTGGTGGAAGGCGAGGTGGCCGGGGGCGTAGTTGTCGAGGTACTCGTCGAAGGCCGAGATCTGGCAGGGGCCGAGCGGCCGGGGCCATCCCGCGGCGTCGGGCATCTGCAGGCCCATGTACCGGGCGCCGTCGAGCGGCAGCGCGCCGGGGACCAGGAAGTCGTGCCACGTCTCCAGGTACTCGCCGGTCGTGACCGAGACCGGCTCGCCGACGGTCGTGGTGGCCGAAGGGCCACTCCCCTCGCCGGCTTCAACTGCCTCGCTGGCGACCTCGCCAGCGGCCTTGCTGGCAGGCATCGGGGCCGCCTTGCGAAAGAAGATCCCTTTGACGCTCTCAGCTGCTTCAGCAACGTGGGGGGCAACGCGACTCAGTATCGGTCCAATGACGTATCGCCCTGCAGCGCCCTCCAAAGCCATAATAAGGCCCTGCTTGGCATACTCTTCGGCAAATTCCTTGGTGAATTGACCGGATATATCTGCACTCGTGAATACGCCACTAAACACGCTATCGGAGGTACTTCCGCTTTGGAGGGAGTCGTACCGGTGTAATAGCTGGTCTAGCGCGCGCGGATTAGCCGGATTTGGGCCCATCTTGACGAAACCGTCGTAGGATCCGACGATGTCGTCCAAAGCTTTTTGATAATAGGGAACACCTTTTCCAGAAACGATCGCTGCGGCCTTTGCTTTATCGCTCAAGACATGAGAGAGTTTCCTTGGAGCTGCCGTGCAACCGGAATTAACTTCGGCTTTGCAGTTAGCCCTCTGCTGGGACTCATGATCGCCGGTTTGTTCACGCGCGTCGCCGCGGTGTAGCGGCGTGCTCCCCGCGTGGCCCGGCTGAGGCGCGGTTCCGCCCCCTGGAGGCGAGGTCGATGACGTCCCGGGCGTGTAGGCGAAGTGCTTCCCTTCCGAACCGGACGCCATCACGCAGCCCCTACATCAGACGACCCAGCGGGCGGGTGCGGCAGCCATGTCTTCGGCGGCGTGTCGCCCTCGCCGTCCCAGGTGCTGTAGTTCTCCAGGAAGACGACCAGACTCAGCGCCGCCACCCGCGCCACGAGTTCCGCCGGCAACTCGGGCGTCGCTGTCGGCACCCGGCCGAGCACCGCGATCCAGATCACGCCCTCGATCCGTCCCCTGCGTAGGCCCTCCACGAGCGCCGTCTGGGCCGACACGGACGCGGCGAAGCGCTCGACCGAAGCCGTCGCGCCCGCGACATCGGCGTCCTCGGATACGGCCAGGGCGGCGTAATGCGCGTCCGCCACTCGCCTGGCCAAGGGACCGGTCTCGGCCAGCGGCTCGCCGAGCCTGTGCCTCTGCACGACCGGCAAGCCCAGGTGCTCGACCACGTCATCGAGCGGCACCTGCCGGCTCGTGAGCCGCAGGCTCAGGTCGATCGGGTGGTGACGGATCTTGCGCGCTGCCATGATCCTCACTCCCTCAGGTTGCCGATGTGTTCGCCGCCGTAGAAGATGTCGCCTGTCTTCAGGTCGAACGTGTAGGCCCCGTTGGCCGGGACGGCCGCCGCCTGCTTGGCGGCGTGCAGGGCGTCCGACGCGTCGACTGGATCGATCCCCAGGACCTTGCAGGCGTACTTGAAGTTCTGGGTTGTGTTGGCGGCGAACTCGACCGGCTGCTTGCCCTTCTTCGGCTCCTCGCCGCCGGGATCGGGCCGGTTGATCCAGGCCGGGTCCCGGTGGCTGACCACCGCGAACCCCTCCGAGTAGAAGAAGCTCGACCCCTCCTTGGCGTGCGCCATGCCGAGATAGCCCGGCACCTTCACGCCCTTGCCCGTGCCCTGCTCGTGCCCGGTCGAGGTCGCGCACCGCGAGTTCAGCTGGAAGTCGTAGTTGCCGTTGTTGCGCACCGAGGTCGAGGTGCGCGTGGCCGACGACAGGAATGCGATCGACGTGTAGGGCACCGGCACCATCGCGCTGCCCCGCGGCGTCAGGCACACGTCCGGACCCTTCGACACGATCACGTTCGATCCGTCCTTGCGCGCCGAGATCCGACCCTCGCTCATGCCGCCCGCCCCCGCGCCCGATCGTCGATGGAAGTCTCATTCGGGCTGTCGCCCGCCAGCTCCGCCGGCGGCCGGCGCAGGATCGTGGCGGTGGCGTACCGGTCCGGCTCGAACCGCACCCGCCAGCTTAAGAACACCCGTGCGTCCGCGAGCTGCGGCGCCGCCACGTCCAGCAACACCGTGTCCAGCACCATCGGCCGGACCTCGACCGCGCCCCCGGGCTCGGCGAACGCCACCGCCAGCGCCTCGCCCGGCAGGTCGAGGTGCAGGGGCCGCGCGTCCCCGGTCAGCCCGGCGAGCTGGATGTGCTCGTCGCCGACGAGGTGGCCGGGGCAGATCAGGTCGGGATGGGCCGCGTTGTGGTAGGCGAAGTCGTAGTCCGGCGGCCAATCCGGCCAGATCGTGTCCAGCCAGCGCTGGTCGTAGGTCCCGGCCAGCGGCAGCCGCGGCTCCCACGCGCACGGGATCGGCCCGAGCGTGTGCGGCCGCCGCAGCGTGTAGGGCTCGGCCAGCACCTCGTCGGCCCCGAGGATCTGCGGCGCGGGATGCGCCCGCGTGTGGTCGCTGCCCTCCGGGTGCAGCCAGCCGCAGCCGATCGGGTTGTAGGGGTCGTCGGCGAAGACCGGCCGGCCCTCGGCATCCGTGCCCGCAGGCGGCGTGCCGCCGAAGGCCAGCTCGTAGTGCAGCGGCACCTCGGCCACCGGCTCCGGATCCGACAGGCGCCAGCCCCGGAACGCCGCGCGGTGGCGGGGCCACTCCGCCCATTCCTCGTCCGACAGCGCCCGCGCCCAGTCCGGCTCCCAGCGCCGCGGGCCGGTCACCCGCACCTGCTTCTCCACCACCGTCGCGCCGCCCCGGGAGACCCGCACCCCCGCCAGCCACGCGGGGATCGGCACGCCCCCGGGCGCACGCGCCACCGCGTTGACCAAGATGTCGGTGCGCGGCTTGTACGGCACGAGGTCCGAGGGGTGCCACACCGAGCTGACGTTCACCGCCCCGTGGCAGGCATCCGTGAACAGCAGCGGCGCCTGCTCCTCGGCCACCGCCAGCCGCCCGTCCCTCCCGGGCGCGTAGGTCGCCTTGACGATGACCACGCCGAACTCGCCGCCGCGGTTGTCGCCGGCATAGTATCGGAAGTTCGGGAACGGGGCGTGGTTGACCAGCTCCGGCATGACGACCTCAGTTGTTGTCGATCATCGCCGCGGCGATCTGCACGTGGGCCTCGCCGTCGAGGTAGATCTTCACGCCCTTGAGCAGGATATCGCCGTTGCTCTTCATCACGAGCATCGCCTTTGCGGCGCCGGCATTGCCGTCCTTGTCGGCCCCGCCGCCGACCTGGATCACCAGCTCCTCGCCCACGCTGATCGTGCAGGTCTTGCCCACCGTCACCGTCTGGGCGAGCCCGACCACAGTGTTCTTCATCATCCCGACCTCTTCTGACGAGGTCATGCCGACGGTGCGGTTCATGTTCATCCCGACCGTGAGCTGCTTGTTCTGCGCGATCGTCTCGACTTGGTTGCCGCCGACATCGATCGACTTGTCGTTCCCAATGCTCTCCGACTGGTCGTGGTCGACCCGCTTGCGCCGGTCGTGGCGCACCTTCACTCGCATGTCCTTCTGCGCGTGGACGAACACCTCCTCGCGGCCCTGCTCGTCCTCGAACCGCAACTCGTTGAACCCCTCGCCCTTGTGCGACTTCGACCGGATCGTCATCCGCGTCTTGTGGGCCGGCAGCGGGTACGGCACCGGCTCGCGCGCGTTGTAGGCCCGGCCCGTGATGATCGGCTGGTCGGGATCGCCCTCCAGGAAGTCCACGATCACGTGCTGGCCCACCCGCGGCAGCGCCATCTGCCCCCAGCTCGCCCCCGCCCAGCCCTGGCTCACCCGGATCCAGCACGAGGCCGTGTCGTCCGTCCGCCCCGACCGGTCCCAGGGAAAGCGCACCTTCACCCGGCCGAACGCGTCGCAGTGGATCTCCTCGCCCGCCGGACCGGTCACGATCGCCATCTGCGGGCCCTCCACCCGCGGCTTGGCGGGCGCGTCCGGGCGGTACGGCGTGTCGTGCCGGATCACCCGGAACGACGTGGTCAGGTACGCGCCCCCGTCGCCGGCATCGCCCGCCACCGCCCCCGGCTGGCTGCCGGCGTGGCTCGCCGCCACCACCAGGAACCGCCGGTTCAAGGCCGGATCGGGATGCTCGGTCAGCTCGAACCGGTGCCCGGGCAGCAGCCGCGCGCACCGCCCCGCCCCCTCGCCGTGGCTGGCCTCATCCCGGAACCCCTCCAGGCGGTAGCGCGTGAACGCCCGGCCCACCGCGTCCGCCTTGTAGCGCCCGGGGTAGTCGTACATCTCCAGCTTGTGCGTCAGCCCGTTCAGCACGCTCGCCTGCGCCCGAGCCTCGAAGTCGTGCACGGGGTTGCGGAAGAAGTGGTCGCGCTGGACCACATCGGAGGGCGCCACAACCTCCCGCCACGTGAACCGGCCGACATGCGGGCCCTTCACCGTGCCGCCCGGCAGCGCGTTGTACTCGATCGCCTCCGCGCCCGGCGCGTCCGGGGCGAGCTTGGTCGCGTCGGTCAGCACCAGGGTGTGGCCGCCCTCGGCGTGCTCGAAGTGGTAAGCGATGCCCTCCTCGGCCATCAGCCGCTCGATGAAGGCGAGGTGCGTCTCCCGGTACTGCACACAATACTCGCGCGGGGGGTGCTGTTCGGTCAGCGCGAGGCAGTAGGCGCTGACGCCGGTCTCCTTGAGCACCGCCTCGACGATCTCGGGCACGCTCTTTTCCTGGAAGATCCGGCAATCGGCCCCGAAGCGCAGGCGGTGCAGCGCCGGCATGAGCAGGACGGAGTAGCGCGTGTGGTGCGCGCCGGTGTCGCCGCGCTCGGCCAGGGCGACCACGCCGTGGACGTGGCGGGGCGGGCCGTAGCGGTCGAGCACGGTGAGCCGCGCCGGCTTGTCGAGCAGCGCGGTGAGGTCGAGGCCCGGGTCGGGCGAGGCCAGCGCGATCTCGGCCTGGAACAGGCCCGAGATCGCCTCCTCCAGGCGGAAGCCCGTGACCGCGAGATCGGCCTCCGGCAGGCCGTCTGCGGTGAACGCGAGGGTGAAGTCGCGCTCGATCTCGCTCAGCGGCTGGGTGATCTCGGCGGGCAGGGCGATCATCGGGGTCTCTCGAAGGCCGCGGTCCCGGCCGGCGGGGGCCGGCTCAAGGGGGTTGCCGGCTCAGGGGGTGCAGGCCGGGACGTGGAGGACGAAGCGCTGCAGCCAGAAGGCGGCCAGCCCCGCGCCCAGGACCAGGCCGAACCAGGAGTGCGGGCGACTGAGGCCGGCCAGGCCGATCAGGCCGAGCACCGGGCCGAGCGTGAGCAGGGCCAGGAGGATCGGCATCCCGTCGCGCCCGTCCGGCACGGCGCAGAACGCCACGGCCGCCGCCTCGGGCAGGTCGACGATCCACTCGGCCGGGTCGGCGGAGAACACCTGGATCGCCAGGGCGGTGACCAAAGCTCCCGGCACCAGCGCGAGGTCGCGGGCGTGGTCGCGCCAGCCCGGCCACCGCATCGGCAGCGGGGCGGGCGGTCGGACCATCCGGGCCGGGATCGGCCGCGGCGGGGGCTCGTCCGGGACGGGCTCGTCCTGGACACCCGCGTCCGGGCGTACCGCGTCCTGCGAGCCGCACGGCTGGACCAGGCGGAGCCGCCTGGGCCGTCCGGCGCGTGAGCCGCCCGAGGCGCGCATGCGCTCGTCCCCCGCCGCTCAGGCCGTCCGGCTCAGGCCTTGGGCTTGCGCCAGTCGTCGGCGCCCGACGTGCTGGCGACGGTGTGCTCCCACTCGATCCGGCGATAGGACAGCGACACGGCGATCAGCTGGGTGAAGTCGGCGTTGCGCGCGTCCTGGCAGTGCGGCAGCTGGGCGTCGATGTCGATGATGGTCGCGTCGATCAGCCGGGTGGTGAAGAAGTGCTCCTGCTTGCCGGCCGAGCTGGTGCGGAACCACTTGACCTCGACCTTGGTCAGCATCTCGCCCGAGGTGAGCGCGTTGTACAGGAGCGGGGTCGCCTTGTTCAGCGGCGCGGTGAACTTGAACGGCAGGTGGACGCGCTGGCCCGAGGGCTGGCCCGACTGCGGGTCGCGCGGGATGGTGACGCGGTGTTCGATCGCCTGGACGAGGATCTCGTTCTCGTGGCCCTCCTGCCAGATGTTGCCCACGGAGACTTCGGTGAAGGCACCCTGGGTGATGTTGCCCTGGGTGGCGCCCTCGATCGAGATATAGGCGGGTGTCGGCATGGTCTTCCCCGATGATCCGGGGCCGGTGGTGGTCGATCCGCAGGTCCGGTTAGATTATGCCCGGTGTTCTGCGCTGTGTTCCGGCCTCGCGGGGAATACATGGCAGAGTTCGTGCCAAGCCGTTCTGGGGCGAAATTATTTTTTCTTTTTCAGCTCAAGTGCCTGATCTATCAGGTGGATCGTTTTATCCTCTGAATCGGGTCTTCAGGCGCGTCCATCAGCGGTTGATATTTTTGGCCAAGAATGGCCAAGGGCTTGGCCAAAAATGGCCGAACTTTTTAAGTGGTTCAAGCGACTGTGGCAGCTGGTGAAATCAATACGGTTCGAATTGGAACAGGTCCAAGGAATGGCTAAGCCCTTGATAACGCTCGATCGGGACGTTTGGCCAGAAATGGCCGAACCATCCGGACGGTTGGTAAGGAAAATGGCCTGATGTCCGTTGTCAGATGATTTGAGACGATTTGGGACCCTCAGGAAGGGAGGCTCTGGTCCACCTGGGTTGAGAGGTTAGGCAGCCTGCGCGTGGTGGCGCAAGCGGCGGTCCATAAGGGTCTGGCGCTTGATCCGCGCCCGCTCCTGCAGGATGGCTTCGCCGCGGCCGAAGTAGACGTCGGCGGGGGTGAGGTTGCCCAGGCTCTCGTGAGCCCGAGCTTGGTTGTAAGGCTCGACGAAGGCGGCAACCCGCGCCTCCAGCTCGCCGGGCAGGTAGGCGTGTTCGAGCCGGATGCGGTTCTTGAGCGTCTGGTGCCAAGGCTCGATCTGACCCTGCGTCTGAGGATGGCGGGGCGCACCGCGGATGTGGGTCATGCCCCGGCTGCCGAGCCAGTCGGCGAGATCCCCCGCGACGTAGCTCGGCCCGTTGTCGGAGAGCCGCCGAGGCCGCTGACCACGTGCACGTGGTCGAGCCCGGCGGCTGCCAGCGCGCGGTCGAGCGTAGCGGTGACGTCGCTGGCCTGCATCGTCGCGCACAGCTTCCACACCACGATGTAGCGCGAGAAGTCATCCAGCACGGTCGAGAGGTCGTACCAGCCCCAGCCGATCACCTTCAGATAGGTGAAGTCAGTCTGCCAGAGTTGATTGGACGCGGTGGTCTTGTCCCGGACCTCGTCGGCGGCTTTGATCACAATGTCGGCCAGGCTGGTGATCAGGTCCTGGGCCTTGAGCAGGCGGTAGACGCTCGCCTCCGAACGGTCTCTGCCGGCTTCCGAGCTGGCCCGGATGTCTGCTTCATCTACGCTCCTGAGGCTACGATGAACCAGACATCCTCCGTTCGTGAACGGCCTCAATCTGTCTCACGAGCGCTGACGGCAGACAAAACTCTCTCAACGAGCGGCGTCGACCGAAGCACCTGTTTGCCGGCCTGGTGAAGTGTGGCTGCTGCGGTGGCGGCCACGCAATGATCTCGAAAGACCTGCTCGGCTGCGCCACGGCGCGGAACAAGGGGACCTGCGACAACCGGGTCAACATCCATCGCGACGCGCTGGAAGTCTCGATCCTGAACGGGCTGCGCACGCACCTGATGGAGCCGGAGCTGTTGCGCGAGTTCTGTGCCGAATTCACACGCGAGGTGAACCGGCTGCGGATCGAGCGTGGCGCCGAACTCGGCGCCAAGCGCCGCGAGCTGGAGCGCACCGAGCGCGAACTGGACAAGGCCATCGATGCGATCCTGGCCGGCATCCCGCCCCTCAAGCTCAAGGCGAAGATCGAAACTCTGGAGGGCCGGAAGGCCGAACTGACCGCGTTCCTGGGGGATGCGCAGGAGTCCCCGCCCCTGCTGCATCCGAACATGGCGGAACTATACCGGCAGCGGGTGGAGAAGCTCTACGACAGCCTCCGGACGGAAGACGGACGCGCAGAGGCTGCGGAACTGTTCCGCATGCTCGTCGATCAGGTGACGCTCGTCCCTGAAAACGGCGAGCTGCGCTTCATGCTGCGCGGCGACCTCGCCGGTATCCTGCGGTTTGCTGCGAACAAGAAAAACCCCGGCTCCCTGTCGGAGGCCGGGGTTCTGGATGGCTTGCTCTCGCAAGGATCGTTGGTTGCGGGGACAGGATTTGAACCTGTGACCTTCAGGTTATGAGCCTGACGAGCTACCGGGCTGCTCCACCCCGCGCCAAGTCTGTACGGCTGGTCCGGGTCGACGCGGGCTCTGACGAGCGTGCGCCGTGTCCGGGGGCCGGATCGGTGTTCGTGTCGAGGGAAGGTGTGTGTATTGCGATGGGCGGGTCTGGCGGCGACCGACTCTCCCGTGTCTTGAGACACAGTACCATAGGCGCTGGCGTGTTTAACGGCCGAGTTCGAGATGGGATCGGGTTCTGGGCACGCCGCTCAGGCCA
>NZ_FOCS01000027.1:0-67499 GCF_900110155.1 Methylobacterium sp. UNC300MFChir4.1
GGGATCCGATCCCCGCGGCGCCCCGCGGCATCGACCGGGCATGGTCCCCGGCCGGTGCCGTCTGTCTCGTCGCGGCGTCTCCGACGTCCCGGTCCTGCGACTCCCCGTGAGCGGTCTCTGTCGAGGTGCAGGCACGCCGTGCCCGCACCTCCGGAACCCGCATCGGCGCCGTGGCCTTCCAGCCGTCCCCCGCCTCGTAGTGGGCGGGTCCGCAGGTCGCTCAGGGTCGGCCCAGAGGCGGGTCGGCGCGGGGGCATTTCCTCACCCCGCCGGGCAGAGTGCCGCCCGGTCTCACGCCCGCGTCCGAGGCACGCCCCGCACCGGTCCGCCGCCCGAGGCGATGGCGGCTGAGAGCCACCGACGCGGGCGCCGCCCCGTCCCCGGACCCGCACGGTCAGCCACCGGGCGGGCCCCCGAAGGACGGCCCGGGATCGCTCCCGGGCCGCCGCGGACAGGTGCGGTCAGGAAGCACAAAATAGGAACATTGTCAAGGCAAACTGAGCCGCTCGCCGCTGTCGACGCGCACCTCTCCGTCATCGCGAGCGCAGCGAAGCGACCCAGGGCGGCGCACCATCGGCAAGGTCGCGCTGCTGGATTGCTTCGCTCCGCTCGCAAGGACGTCGGTGCCGAGAAACCATCGGCCGCGGGCACCGTCACGTGGGCCGAACCCTGCCGGCGTTCCGTCGCGCTTCCGGGTCGGTGCACCACGCACGGCCGTCATCGACGTCACATCGGCCCGGAATGCCGAGCGCCAGCGGACGCAGATCCGCTCGCTAAGTCATTCTCGGAGCTTGAGCGACGCAGGAGCGTGACATATGAGCGATTCGAATCGGTATTGCCGGATCTTTGCCGATGAAATGTCTATAGAGATTAGACTTATGGCCGTACACGGTTCGATATATTGCGAATAACAGAGACAACAAGTCGATTATTGCTGAATTGGTCGATCGAATATGGGGGCGATGTGATCTATCTGTTGTCGATGACTTGTCTTCAGGTCACGCTCCGGGGCATCCGGCTCCGCGCAACGGACGGGTCCTCCGGAGGCCGCGCGCCGGCGCCTCTCCGAGCGGCCTGATGCGCCGGGTCTTCTCGACGGCCGGGACACATCCCCGGACGCGCTTCAAGCTCTGGCAGGAGGTCGTCGCCGAACGGATCGGGCCGATCGAGCAGCGGCGGCGCGCCGACGGGCCGTTCGCGGGCGAGATCGAGATCGGCGCCGTCGGCCCGCTGACCTTCAGCCGGATCACCCAGAGCGCCCTCACGACCACGATCACCGCCGATACGGTCCGGCGCCGGCCTGACGGGCTGATCCGCGTGAACTTCCGTCTCGCCGGCGCGTCCACCTTTCAGCAGCACGGCCGCGAGGCGGTGCAGGGGACGGGAGACCTCACCGTCATCGACCATCACCCGGGCGTGCTGGACGCGCGCACGGATGGCCAGACCCTGGTCATGGCCCTGCCGCGGGAGCGCCTCGAGGGCCTGCTCGGACCGGCCCGGCTGTTCGCGGCCCTGACGATGCCCGCCGGATCGGCCACCACCCGCCTGGTGACGACCTTCTTCGGGGATCTGCTCCGGGTGAACCGGCAGCTCTCCCCCGAGGCGGCGGAGCGCATGGCGACCATCGGTGTGGATCTGATCGTGGCCGCGCTCGCGGATCGGATGGCCCGGGAGGTGCCGCATTCCCTGCACGGCAGCGTCGTGGTCCAGCGCGCCAAGGCCCATGTCGAGGTGAATCTCGGCGACCAGACCCTCGATCCGCCCCGGCTCGCCGCCGCGATGGGCGTGTCCCTGCGCCGGCTCCAGGAGCTGTTCCACGAGCGCGGCCAGCACATCTCCGACTGGATCTGGGAGCGCCGCCTCGCGGCGGCGGCCAGGCGCCTCTCCGATCCGGTCAGCCTGCACCGCCCGATCGGCGTCGTGGCCTACGAGTGCGGCTTCGCGAGCCAGGCCCATTTCGCCCGGCGCTTCAAGGACCGCCACGGCCTGTCGCCCCGCGCCTACAGGGAAGCCGCGATCCTGCGCCTGTCCGGCAGCCGGCCGGATCCGTGAGACGCCGCGACTCCGGTGCCGGTCGCGGGCGGCCGGGACGCGGCGCCGGGACGAGGGGCGGAGCCGTGCCCCGGGGCACGGCTCCGACGTCGCGGCCCCCGCCCTCACCCGGCGCAAGCCGCCTCCGGCCGCACCGCTTCCCCGGCCGCGCGCCCCGCCGCGTCGAAGAGCGCGCGGCAATACGCGATCAGGCGGTCGGTCCGGTCCGCGCCGCTCCGGAAGGCGATGTGCCCGTCCGGGCGCACCAGCACGAGCGCCGGCCGGCCCTCCAGCCCGTAGGCACCGTGTGCCCGGCCGTCCAGATCCGACAGGACGGGCACCTCCGCCGCCGCGATCAGGGGGCCGGCGAGGACGAGCCGCGGACGCAGCCAGGGCCAGGGCGCCACGGCCCGGACCGCCTCCAGAAGGGCGGGCGCCGCCTCCGGCGACCGTCCGTCGAAGCACAGGAGCGCCCAGCCCGTCGTCCATCCGTCCGGGTTGTAGAGGAACGGGAACAGGCGCGTGCGCACCCCGTCCCGCGTCACCGGCGCGTCCGGCGCGCGCTGGCCCGGCTTCGGCCCCGGCCGCAGCAGGTGCGTCAGGTTCGCGAGGCCCGACAGGTGATCCGCGTTCAGGAGGCTGCCGGGATAGGCGACGCCCATCTGCTGCATGTCGTCCGTCCCCTGCAGCAGGGAGCCCAGGTTCGGCAGCGCCTTCGCGGCCAGCCCCAGCACCGTGTCGGTGACGGGGCCGCGATAGACGGTCCACCGGAACCCGCGCACCTGCTGGGCGCTCAGCCGGGCGTGCTCGCCGCCGCGCTCGCCGTCGTAGGAGTCGAGGATGGCGGGCGCCGCCTCGCCCCGCAGGGTCATGGCCAGCCGCCACGCGATCTCGACCGCGTCGTGGAGGCCGGCATTCATCCCCTGGCCGCCGATCGGCAGGGACAGGTGCCCGGCATCGCCCGCCAGGAACACGCGGCCCCGCGCGTAGCCGGGGGAGACCCCGTAGGCGAAGCGGCTGTGCGTCAGCCATTGCGGGTCGCTCAGGGTGAGGGTCTCGTCGCCGGTGACCTCCCGGGCGAGGGCCTGGATCTCCGCGAGCGTCGGGTCGCGGTCCGGCACGCCGGCGTCGTCGGCCAGGAAGAACAGCCGGTGGTAGCCGCCCCAGACCGGCATGATGCCGGCGAAGCCGCGCGGGTAGTAGAAGAACCAGAGCTGGTCCGGCTCGGACCCGCGGCGCCAGGACAGCCGGGCGTCGACCTGCCGGTTCATGCAGCCCGCGAGCCGCTCGGGCTCGAAATCCAGGCCGAGCCGGGCGCGGACCGTGCTCCGGGCCCCGTCGGCGGCCACGCAGTAGCGGGCGCGCAGCCGCGTCTCCGGCCCGTCCGCGCCCCGCCGGAGGGTCACGGTGACGCCCGCCGCGTCCTGGTCGATGCCGGTCACCGTGCAGCCCCGGTCCAGCCGGCCGCCGCGGGCCTCGAACGCGTCGGTCAGGGTCCGCTCGATCACGTCCTGCCCGCTGTAGAGGACGTCGGGATAGGGGCTGGCGACGTCGGCGATGGGGATCGGCGTCGTCGGCGCGCCGTCGACGAAGAAGTTGATGGTGCGGACCGCGTAGGCGTTCTCCGCCAGGGCGTCGCGCAGGCCGATGCCGGCGAGCAGCTCCTGCGGGCGGGCCCAGAGATTGTTGGCCCGCGAGTACGCCCTGACCTCCGCGCGCTGCTCCAGGATCAGGCACGACACGCCGTGATGGCGCAGGGCGCAGCCCGCGGTCAGGCCGACGGGGCCCGCGCCGACGACGATCACGTCGGCGTCGTAGCCCGGGGCGGCGTGGGCGTCGGTCATCGGTCGGTCTCCTGTCGGGTTTCCTGTGGGGTCTCGTGCGGGGTCTCGTGTGGCGTCTCCTGCCGGGCCTCCGCGGCGATGGACGCGATGGCGGCGTGGGAGGCGCCGATCCGCCGCTGCAGGCCCTGCAGCAGCGCGGCGGCGGCCTCGACGGCCTCGGGCGCGAGGCCCTCGGTGAGCCCGTCCGACCAGAGGGCGTTGCGCGCCATCGCCTGCCGGTAGGCCTCCGCGCCCCGCGGGGTCATGGCGACGAGGGGTGCGCGGCGGTGGTGGGGGTTGGGCGCGAGCCGGATCAGCCCGTCGGCCCGCATCTCGCCGACGAGGCGCTGCACCGACTGGCGGGCGAGGCCCATGTTGCGGGCGATGTGGGCGACGGGCAGCGGCGCCGGCGCGAGGGCGATGGCCCCCAGCACCTGCCAGCGGGCGCTGGTGAGCCCGAGATCCTGCACCAGCGTGTCGCCGGCCGCGAGCAGGTCGCCGTTGAGGCGGAACACCGCGACCACGAGGTCCGACAGGGCGTGCCGGGTCCGGTCGCGGTCGCGGGCTGTCCGAGGCGGGTCGGGCTCCATGGGGCACGTCCTGGCGGCAGGATATTGTCAGAATGACAGTATGCTGTCATCGCCCGGACAACGGCGCCGGCGCCGGACGGTTCCACGC
Source organism: Methylobacterium sp. UNC300MFChir4.1 (assembly GCF_900110155.1). Taxonomy (NCBI): domain Bacteria; kingdom Pseudomonadati; phylum Pseudomonadota; class Alphaproteobacteria; order Hyphomicrobiales; family Methylobacteriaceae; genus Methylobacterium; species Methylobacterium sp. UNC300MFChir4.1. Next base: position 4,533 of record NZ_FOCS01000027.1, read on the forward strand.
CGGCGGCGGGCCGGATCCGGATGTCTGATACGGGGATGGGTGCCCGCCGGGCCCTAAGCCACCGCCGCGAGATCCCCGAACAGCGACAGCACGACCGGGCGCCGGTCGAGGTTGTAGATCGCCGCCTCCCGGGCGGCGCGGCCGAACCTGTCGGCGACCTCCACCAGGGCCGCGAGGCGGGCGGGGGGCTCGTCCCGGCGCCGGTCGATCTCGGCCGAGACGAAGCGCAGCACCGCGTCCTGGGCGGCCTCGAACCGCGCCTCGGCGTCGCGGCCCGCCAGGGTCTCGGCGAGCTTGAGCACCCGGCCCCAGTCGGGCGTGCGCGCCCGCGCCAGCAGGGTCTCGATCTCGGCTACGAGGCCGGCGGTGACCGGATCGAGCATCGCGAGCGCGCGGGCGACCGAGCCCTCGCACTGGGCCAGCGCCCGGGCCAGGGCGGTCTCGTCGGGCTGCGCGAAGGGCTCGGGCAGGCCGCGCACCACCCGGGCGACGTCCTCGGCCGGGAGGGGGCGCAGCATCAGCGCCCGGCAGCGGGAGCGGATGGTCGGCAGCAGCCGGCCGGGCTGGTGGGACAGGATCAGGAACAGCGCGCGGGGCGGCGGCTCCTCCAGCACCTTCAGCAGCGCGTTGGCGGCGTTGGCGTTCAGGTCCTCGGCGCTGTCGAGGATGCAGACGCGCCAGCCCGAATCCGCGGCCGTCGAGGCGAACAGGTCGAGGGCGCGGCGCACGGCGTCGACCGAGATCTTGGTCGGCAGCGTCTTGGCGCCGGCGCTCCGGTGGCGGCGCAGGACCACGAGGTTCGGGTGCGACAGGCCCGCCACCTTGCCGAGGACGGCGTCGCCCGCCGGCATGGCGAGGCCCGCCGGGCCCCCGCCCCCCGGGTAGGCGAGCAGGCGCCGGGCGACCCGGTAGGCCAGGGTCGCCTTGCCGATGCCGGGGGCGCCGCCGATCAGCCACGCGTGGTGCAGGCGCCCCGCCGCGATGGCGGCCGCGAAGGCGTCGGCCGCGGCCGCGTGGCCGACGAGCCCGAGGGTCTCGCGCGGGCGCGGGATCCCGGCGAGGTCCCCGGGCTCGACGTCGTCGGCGGCGCGGTCGGTGGGCTTCACGGGGCGGGTCTCACGGGGCGGGCTTCACGGGCGGGCTTCATGGAGTGGGTCTCACGGCGCGGGCCGGCGGGCTCCGATCTGGGCGGCGCGCCCGCGCGACTGCTTACACGGCCGCCGGCCAGGATGGGACCGGTCGGGCCGGGACCGGCCACGCCCGTACGGCCGCTCACGCGGCGTCGCCGCTCCGGCCCGCCCCCGCCGGCCGGTCGGGCAGGAGCGCCGGCAGCCGGGACGCGACGGCGGCGCGGATCGCCGCCTCGACCGTGTCGGGATCGCGGGACGCGTCGATCACCGCGCAGCGCCCCGGTTCCGCCCGGGCGATCGCCAGGAAGGCCTCCCGCAGCCGGACGTGGAAGTCGAGGGCCTCGGCCTCGAACCGGTCGGCCCCCTGCCCCGTCCGGGCGCCGCGCCCGGCCGCGCGGGCGAGGCCGGACTCGGGGGCGAGGTCGAGGATCAGGGTGAGATCGGGCCGGGTCGGGCCGACGACGACCCGCTCCAGGGCGTCCACGAGCCCGGGATCGAGCCCCCCGGCGGCGCCCTGGTAGGCCCGGGTCGAGTCGATGAACCGGTCGCACAGCACGGTCTCGCCCCGGCGGAGCGCCGGGCGGATCAGCCGGTCGAGATGGTCGATCCGGGCGGCGCTGAACAGCAGGGCCTCCGCGAAGGGGCCGTAGGGCTTGGCGACGCCGTCGAGCAGCGCCGTGCGGATCTCCTCCGCCCGCGGCGAGCCGCCGGGCTCGCGCGTCACGCAGACGGGCCGCCCCGAGCGCGCGCGCAGGGTCGCGGCGAGGCGGGCGATCTGGGTCGACTTGCCGGCCCCCTCCCCGCCCTCGACGGTGATGAAGGTGCCGCCCGCCCCGGCGGGATCCCCGGACAGCGGCCCGGTCACGCGCGCGCCGTCACGACGGGTTGGCCGCCCCGGCAGCACCCTTGTCCCCGCCCTTGTCGGTTCCCTTGTCGGTTCCCTTGCCGGCCCGGTCGAAGGCCTTGCGGACGAGGCCGGTGCCGAATTCCAGCGCCGCGTCCATCGCCCGCTGCGACAGGGTGCCGGGCTCCACCGCGGCGCCGGCGAAGAGCGGCTGGTCGAGGGCGACGGTGTCGCCGCGCTGGACGCGCAGGATCCCGACCCGCTGGCCCTCCTCCACCGGGGCGATGAGCGGCCCGGTATAGATCGCCCTGGCGCTGACCCGGTCGCTGGAGCCCCGCGGCAGCAGCACCCGCACGGGCTTCTTCGCCACCAGCGGCACCGAGCCCGACTGGCCGCCGAACACCGAGGCCTCGGCCACGGTCTCGCCCGGCGCGAAGACCTGCCGGGGCTCGAAGGCGCGGAACCCCCACTCCATCAGCTTGCGCGACTCGGAGGCGCGGTCCCGGGCGGTCTTGAGCCCCGAGACCACCAGCACGAGCCGCTGGCCGTTCTGCACCGCCGAGCCGGTGAGCGCGTAGCCGGATTCCTCCAGGTAGCCGGTCTTGAGCCCGTCCGCGCCGATGTCGAGGGCGAGCAGCGGGTTGCGGTTCTGCTGGCGGATCTTGTTCCAGGTGAACTCCTTCTCGGCGAAGATCTTGTAGTAGTCCGGGTAGGTGTCGATGATGTGCAGCGCGAGCTTCGCCATGTCCCGGGCCGTGACCTTCTGGTCGGGCGCCGAGTAGCCGGTGGCGTTGCGGAAGGTCGAGTTCGTCAGCCCGATCTCCTTGGCGCGCTGGTTCATCAGCCCGGCGAAGGCCTCCTCGGAGCCGGCCATGTTCTCCGCGATGGTGATGGCCGCGTCGTTGCCTGACTGCACGATCAGGCCGCGCAGCAGGTCCGCCATCTTGATGCGGCTGTTCACCTGCGCGAACATCGACGAGCCGCCGCCCCCGGCCCCGCCGCGCTTCCACGCGTCCTCGGTGACGGTGAACTCCGTGTCCATCGACAGGCGGCCGGATTTCAGCGCCTCGAACACGATGTCGGTGGTCATCAGCTTGGCCATGCTGGCCGGCGAGAACCGCTCGTCGGCGGCCTTCTCGAACAGGACCGAGCCGGAATCGGCGTCGATCAGGATCGCGTGCGGGGCCACGGTCTGGAAAGTCTGCGCGGCGGCGGCGGCGAGGCCGGCGCCCAGCGCGCAGGCGGCCGCGAGAAGGGTGAGAAGGGGTCTGCGCATCACCGTTCCGTCCCGCGCCTGCCGTCGGGCCGGAAGCGTCCCGCCCGTATCCCAATAACAAGCGTGACCATATTACGGTTTCGGCGCCGGATCGAATGCGAAATGCCGCATCGGCCGCCACATCGGCCGCCACATGGGCCGCCGGACCCGTCGGGCGGCCGCGGGTCGGCCCGGGCGCCGCCGTCAGTAGATCCCGGCGAGGCGGGCGTGTCCCGCCTTGCCGGCGGTCTTGGTGGCCGGCCCCTTGGCGGCGGGGGCCTTGGGGGCGGTCTTGGCAGAGGTGGTCGCGGAGCCGTTCGCGGCCGGCGCACCGGCCTTCGTGGCCGACGCCCTGGCCGGCACCGCGGCGAGGCGCGCCATGGCGAGCTTGGCCGAGGCCGGCATCGCGGCGGGCATCGCGGCCGGGGACGCGCCGTGCGGCGCGGAGGACGGGCCCGACGACGCCTTGGCGAGCTTCACGGTCCCGGGCGCCGGGACCGCCCGGCGATGGACCTCGGCGAGGGCCGGGCCGGCCTTCGGGCCGGCCTTCCCGGCGGCATGACCGTGCGCCGGCGGCGCGGCCGGGGCGAGGCCGGGGGTGTGGGCCGGGTTGAGACCCGCGACCTTCAGGGTCCCGGCCCCGAGGCCGCCCCTGGCGGCGACGGCCGGCACCGGGGCGGGCCGGAACTCGCGCACCCGCGACGCGGTGGGCTGCACGGCCGCCGGGACCGTCACGGCGGCCGAGGCCAGCACGATCGGCGCGCGCACCGGCGCCGCCCGCTCGGGCCGGGCGGCCGGGGCCTCGGCGGGCGCCTTCTCGGCCTCCTCCGCCTCCTGGGCGGGTTTGAAGGCCAGCGCCGGGGCGGAGCGCGTGTAGCGCTCGGTGTCCTCCGTCGGGCCGAGATCGGCCACCATCACGGTCGAGCGGCCGGCGGGCCGCCCGTCGGTGCGCAGGCTCGCGAGGAGCTTGCGGTCGTCGCTGCCGGCCACCGAGGCCTTGCCGACATACTCGACGCGCACCCGCGCGGTGCCCCTGCGGTGAAAGCCCAGCGCTTCGGCCGCATCCTCCGACACGTCCATGACCCGGCCGGCATGGTAGGGGCCGCGGTCGTTGACGCGCACCAGCATCGAGTAGCCGTTCTCGAGGTTCGTCACCCGGGCGTAGCTCGGCAGCGGCAGGGTCGGGTGGGCGGCGGCGATCGAGTGGCGGTCGAAGACCTCGCCGTTGGCGGTCATGCGGCCGTGGAAGGCCGAGCCGTACCAGGAGGCGAGCCCCTCGCGCACGTAGCCGCTCGGATTCTCCTTCGGCACGTAGGTCTGCCCGGCCACCACGTAGGGCTTGCCGGTGTAGCGGCGCCCGCCGCCCTTCGGGATCACGTCGCCCTCGTTGTAGAGGCGCGGGCTCGCCTTGACCCCGTATTTCGGGTCGATCCCGTTCCCGGCGGCGAGCTTCTGCTGGGGCGAGGTCGCGCAGTTGGCCGTGGCCAGGGCCACGCCCGAGACGGCGATGAGCCGCAGGGCGAGGCGCGCCGGCCGGGGAAGCGTCGTGCGCACCATCGTGGGGTTCACCAAACTCTACGCGTGAGCGGGGCCCGACCGGACCGGAGCCGGCCGCGTGCACGGGGCCGCGATCGGTCCACCCAGATTTGTAGCGGTCGCGTAAAGGAAGCCTGAACGATGGGCTGCGGCCGGGTTCAGGAAGCGGGCCGCGCGGCCGGTCGGTTCTCGAGCATTGCGCGCGGATCGACGGGCAACATCTTGTTCGGGAACGGATTTTTCAAATTCTTACTGGCGCGCCCGTCCGACCGCCCCCGGGCGCGGCGCTCCACTTTTCCGTGTGGGAGCGGGGCCAGGATCGCGATGGCTCGGGACCGAGCCGGTGCGGAGGCCGCGGCCGCTTGATCCGCGCCGGCCCTCCGCGGCGCCGCGGTCCCGGAGGGCCGGAAGGCGCCGCGCGCAGCAGCGGCACGCTCCGGAGCGGCCGCGCCGCCCCGGGTTCGAGCCCGGTCCGGCCTCAGCGGGACTGCGTGTCGGTGAGCTGCCCGATCGACTGGGCGCCGCGCTGCTTGAACAGCAGGTCGAGGCCTTCCAGCATCAGCGCGTGCATCTTGGTCCGCTCGGCGTAGGCGAGGTCGCGCAGCTGGTCGTAGACCGGCGGCTCCAGGTAGACCGACATCTGGCGGGCGCGCTGCTTGAGCGTGGCCGCCTGCTTCGGCGCCGGGGGCGCGAGGGTGAGCGACACGATCTCGGCGCCCTGCGGCCGGGCCGCCTGGGGCCGGGCCGGCGGGCTCGCCGAGGCCACGATCGCCGCGAGGCTGAGCTTAGGCGGCTTGGACATGCTGGCCCGTCCTCAGGGACTGCGTGCGGCGCTCGATCCACGACCAGAGGCGGCGGACCTCGCCGGCGGCCTGGCCCTTGGGGTTGAACTCGGTGACGCCCTGGCCGAGGCCGATCGCGTCCTGGTGGTCGGTGCGGGCGACGATGTTCACGTCGGGCAGGATGCCGAGCACCGCGAGCCCGTCCGCGGCGTCGCGGACCCGGTAGGAGCGCGGCGGGGTCTGGTTCAGCACGAAGGCGAACTTCTTCTCCAGCCGGTAGACGGCGGCCAGGGTCGGCTTGAACGCCCGCAGGTCCGCGGGGGTCGGCCGGCACGGGATGATGCACAGATCCGCGGCGCGGATCGCCGAGAGGGTGCCGGTGGAATCGACGCCGGGCGTGTCGATGAACACGTAGTCGTAGGCGGAGTCGCGCAGGCGCTCCATCACGGCGTCGATCTGGGTGGCGTCGATCTGCGCCACCTCGGGACCGTCGGCCGTGCGGTGGTCCAGCCAGTCGGAGATCGTGGCCTGCCGGTCCATCTCCAGGATGCAGACCGTGTGGCCCGCCTCCCGGGCGGCCACCGCCAGGGAGATGCACAGCGTGCTCTTGCCGCTGCCGCCCTTCTGCGTGACGAAGGTGATCGCTTTCATCCCGGGCGTCCTCCAGAAGGCCCCATGCATCCGTCCGGGCGCCCGCAACTGCCGGTCGCCGCGCCGTCTGTGCCAACCTCAGGTATGGGATTCGCGGCGTGCCGCGATCCTGTGACCCAAGGATGTCGGGGCACAGGTTGGGGTCGACATGGTTAACGAGCCGTTAAGACAACGGTCCCTCGCGGATATCCCCGCCCAGTGCGGCAGCAGGACAGCAGTCTAAACTTCAAGTTAAGATTCTTGGCATATAGAGGGTTAACAGCCTTTCCAGCGACGCCCGGATACCGTAGCGTGAGCGCGGGTGAGACGAGGAGCTTGGTGGGGGTGAAAACCTCAAGTTTAAAGACAAGGATCGCCCCATCGAGGAATGGCATGTCCGAAGCCCCGATCCCGCAATCCATTCTGGAGGCCTCCGGCGTCGTGGGCACCTGGGCCCACGATTACTGGGCGGGGCAGCTGGCGCTCTCGGCCCCGCTCGCGGATCTGCTCGGCCTGGACCCCGAGGCGGCCGCCGCCGGCGTGTCCCTGGAGGCCTTCCTCGACCGCACCCATCCCGAGGACCGCGTCCGGATCGAGAGCTATCTCCACGCGGTGGCCGAGACCGGCGGTCCCGTCGAGGCGGAGTTCCGCACGAAGGACACCCGCACCGGGATCCGCACGCTGCTGATGCGCGGCCGGATCGAGCGCGACCCCGCCGGCGGGGCGACCCGCGGGCGCGGCATCGCCATCGACCGCACCGAGGAGCAGGCCGCCAACCTCGTGCAGAGCGAGCGGGTGGTGAACCGGATGGCCGAGCACGTCATCGCCCTGCGCGACCTCGCCCGCGCCCTGCACCGGCCGTCGCTGACCGACCGGATCGAGCACCTGATGATCGAGATCGGCTTCGAGCTCGCCCGCTTCCTGCCCGAACCCGAGGACGAGCCGCGCCACTGAGCGCGCCACTGAGAGCGCGACGGGGCGCGGAAGCCCCGCCGGGCCGATTGATCGCGCCCGTTCCGGCAAGCTACTGTCCCGGCAACACTTTGCCGGGAGGACGGGGATGGCCCGCGACACGATCTACGACCGCGACCTCGACCGCGTCCCGGCCAACCACCAGCCGCTGACGCCCCTGCTCTACCTGGACCGGGCCGCGCGGGTGTTTCCCGACCACGTCGCGGTGGTCCACGGCCCCCTGCGGCGGCCCTACCGGGAGGTCTACGCCCGGGCCCGCCGCCTCGCCTCGGCGCTGGCGGCGCGCGGGATCGGCCGCGGCGACACCGTGGCGGCGCTGCTCGCCAACACCCCCGAGATGATCGAGTGCCACTACGGCGTGCCGATGACCGGGGCGGTGCTCAACACCCTGAACACCCGCCTCGACGCCGACGCGATCCGCTTCTGCCTGCAGCACGGCGAGGCCAAGGTGCTGATCACCGACCGCGAGTTCTCCCGGACGGCCGCCGGGGCCCTGGAGGGGCTGGAGCCCAAGCCCTTCGTGATCGACGTCGACGATCCCGAGTACGACGGCCCGGGCGCCCGCCTGGGCGCGACCGACTACGAGGCCTTCCTGGCCGGCGGCGACCCGGAGCACGACTGGCGGCTGCCGGACGACGAGTGGGACGCGATCACCCTGAACTACACGTCGGGCACCACCGGCGACCCGAAGGGCGTGGTCTACCACCATCGCGGGGCGGCGCTGCTGGCCCTCGGCAACGTCATCACGGGCGGCCTCGGCCAGCACCCGGTCTATCTCTGGACCCTGCCGATGTTCCACTGCAACGGCTGGTGCTTCCCCTGGACCCTGTCGATCGTGGCCGGGACCCATGTCTGCCTGCGGCAGGTGCGGGCCGAGACGATGTACCGCCTGATGGCCGAGCACGGGGTCACGCATCTCTGCGGCGCGCCGATCGTCATGCAGATGCTGATCAACGCCCCCGATGCCGAGCGCCGCGACCTGCCCCGGCGCGTCGCCTTCTTCACCGCCGCGGCCCCGCCGCCGGAGGCGGTGCTGGCCGGCATGTCGGAGGCCGGGTTCGACGTGACCCACCTGTACGGCCTGACCGAGAGCTACGGCCCGGCGGTGGTCAACGCCTGGCACGCCGACTGGGACGCGCTGGCGGCCGACCAGCGGGCGGCCCGGAAGGCCCGCCAGGGCGTGCGCTACCCGGTGCTCGAGGCCCTCGACGTGCGCGACCCGGAGACGCTGGAGCCGGTGCCCGCCGACGGGGCGACGATCGGCGAGGTGATGATGCGCGGCAACGTGGTGATGCGCGGCTACCTCAAGAACCCGGCGGCCACGCAGGCCGCCTTCAAGGGCGGCTGGTTCCGCACCGGCGACCTCGGGGTGAAGCACCCGGACGGCTACGTGCAGCTCAAGGACCGCTCGAAGGACATCATCATCTCGGGCGGCGAGAACATCTCGTCGATCGAGGTCGAGGACGCCCTGTTCAAGCACCCGGCGGTCGCCGCGGCCGCGGTGGTGGCCAAGCCCGACGCGAAGTGGGGCGAGACGCCCTGCGCCTTCGTCGAGCTCAAAGCCGGCGCGACCCCCACGGCCGACGAGCTGATCCAGTGGTGCCGGGGGCGGCTGGCCTCCTACAAGCTTCCCCGCCACGTGGTCTTCGGCGAGCTGCCGAAGACCTCCACCGGCAAGGTGCAGAAGTTCATCCTGCGCGAGCGGGCCCGGCAGGACGGGGCCTGAGCCGCGCCCGGCCCGGCACCCGTCGATCGGAGCGGCGGGCCGGTCAGGCCTGCGGCGGATCCCGGCGGTCGACGCGCACCGGCACCGGCACGGGCTTCGGGGCGGACCCGGCGTCGCGGAGGTCGGCCAGGATCTGGGCGACGAACGCCTGGAGCGACACGAGGCTGAACAGGGTGATCGACGCGACCAGGGCGGCGGAGACCAGGGTCTTGGCGGTTTCGGGATCCACGGCGGGAGTCCTTGGCTTCGCCCCGCCGCGGGCGATCCGGGCGGGGGGCGCCGCTGTGGCGCCGGTGCCTCCCCAAAGTGGGCGCGCCGCCCGCGCCGCGCCAGCGCCGCCGCGGTCGCGCCTGGCATGCGCGGAGGGCCGGGCTCGGCCGCGATCCCGGTCGCCGCGACGCTTCGTCCGGCCGGGGATGATCGCGCGGGACCGTGCAGCTTTCCTGGCTGGTGGAACGTTGCGTTTCCCGCAATAAGCGCCGGCGCGGAGCGGCGCGCATCCGGGAGAGACGGCATGGCCGGCAGCGGCATCGCGGGCGGCATCGCGAACGGCACCCGCGCGGCGCTGCTCGCCGTTCAGGGGCTGATCCTGGCCGCCGGGCTGGGGGCCGGGCTGGTTCCCGGCCCCGCCCGGGCGCAGGGGCCCGTCCCGGCCCAGCCCGCGCCCCAGCCCGCCACGCCTCCGAACGCCCCGCCCCGGAGCGCCGCGCCCGCGCCGGGAGCGCCGGGAGCGCCGCCGCAGGCGGCGGAGCCGGGCCTGGCCGAGCCGGTGACCCGCGCCGGCTACTTCTACATCGGCGGCCGCTACCAGAAGCTCGGCGACAAGACCGTGATGGTCGGCCAGATGTTCGTGCAGTCACGCACCCCGGCCCGGGTCACGCAGCCCTACCCGGTGGTGATGGTCCACGGCCTCGCCCAGACCGGCGTGAACTACCTCGCGACCGCGGACGGCCGCCCGGGCTGGGTGCAGCGCTTCGTCGAGAAGGGCTACCAGGTCTACGTGGTCGATCAGGTCGGGCGCGGGCGCTCGGGCACCAACCCGGAGGTCTACGGTCCCTACGACCGGCTCGGCACCCGCAGCCTGGAGCGCACCCACACGGCGCCCGAGGTCTACGACCTCTACCCGCAGGCCAAGCTCCACACCCGCTGGCCGGGCGGGGCCGGCGTGCAGGGCAACGCCGCCTTCGACCAGTTCTTCGCCAGCCAGGTCCCGTTCCTCGCCAACAGCCAGCAGACCGAGGAATGGGTCGACCCGGCCCTGGTGGCGCTGCTGGACAGGATCGGGCCGGCGATCCTGCTCACCCACGGTCAGGCGGCCCTGTTCGGCTGGGCGGCCTCGGACGCGCGGCCGGACCTCGTGAAGGCCCATGTCGCCGTCGAGCCCAATGGCCCGCCCTTCTTCGACGTGCAGTTCCGCGGCGGCAAGGAGTTCTGGGAGAAGACCGGCGACGGGCGCGCCCGCGCCTACGGGCTGACCCGCATGCCGCTGACCTTCGACCCGCCGGTCCGGGCGCCCGAGGACCTGACGGTGGCGCAGGCGGCCAAGGGGTCCGATTCCAAGTCCGACAGGGCGGCGGACGGGCGGATCCGCTGCTGGCTGCAGGGCGAGCCCGTCCGGTCCCTGCCGAACCTCGCCAAGGTGCCGGCCGTGGTGGTGACCGCGGAGGCCTCCTTCCACGCGACCTACGACGACTGCACCGTCGCGTTCCTGACCCAGGCCGGCGCCAGGCCGGACGTGGTCCGGCTGGCCGACCGCGGCCTCCACGGCAACGGCCACATGATGATGCTGGAGACGAACAGCGACGCCGTCGCGGACGTCCTGGCCGGCTGGCTCGCGGACCGGGTGAAGTAGCCCCGCGGGACCGCCCCCCGCCCCACCACCGATACGTGTCGCTACGGCAACAGGCGTCGCCTTCCGCGTGAAGGCCGCTTGCGGCCGCGTCCGGCTGCCCGTAGTCCGGATGAAGAAAGATCAAGTTTTACAGTACTTTATCACAATTCTAAACAGCGCGGCCGAGACGCCGGGGTGGGTCCCGGCGCGCGCGGTCGGCTGCCCGCAGCGTCGCATCCGGCAAGAGACCATGAGAGCCGTCCACCCCCTCCCCGGCATCACCCTGCGCGCCCTGCTCGCCGGGGCCTCGCTCGCCGTGCTGGCGCAGGCCGCGCCGAGCCTCGCCCAGGACGCGTCGCGCCGCGGCGGCGCCGGCCCGACCGCCGGCGGCAGCGTGCAGCTCGAGGAGCTGAGCGTCACCGGCCAGGGCGGCAGCCCGGCCTCCGCGGTCCCCGCCGGCGCGCCCGTGCGCGGCGCGGAGAGCCCGACCGGCCCGATCGACGGCTACGTGGCCCGGCGCTCGGCGACCGCGACCAAGACCAACACCCCGCTGATCGAGACGCCGCAATCGATCAGCGTCGTGGGCCGCAAGCAGCTCGACACCCAGAACGCCCAGACCCTCACCCAGGCGACCCAGTACGTCGCCGGCACCTACGCGGGCACCTTCGGCGCCGACACGCGCCTCGACTTCTTCCAGCTCCGCGGCTTCGTGGTCAGCGATTACGGCCTCTACCTCAACGGCCTGCAGCTCCTGAACTACGGCTTCGCCTACAGCCGCGTGAACACGTTCGGGCTGGAGCGCATCGAGGTGCTGCGCGGCCCCTCCGCGGTGCTGTTCGGCGCCGGCAATCCCGGCGGCCTGATCAACCAGATCAGCAAGCGCCCGACCGAGACCCCGTTCGGGCTCGTCGAGGTCGGCGGCGGCTCCTTCGACCAGCGCTACGCCGCCTTCGACGTCGGCGGCCCGGCCGACGCCGAGGGCCACTGGTTCGGCCGCCTGACCGGCTACGCCCGCAACGGCGGCACGCAGGTCCAGGGCGCGCCGGACGACAGCTACTACATCGCCCCGGCCTTCACCTATAAGCCGGACGGGTCGACCAAGTTCACGGTCCTGTCGAGCTTCCAGCACGACAACACGGCCGTGACGGCGAACTTCCTGCCCTATTACGGCACGGCCCGGCCGACCGTGCTCGGCCTGCGCATCCCGCGCTCGCTCAACGTGGGCGATGCCGGCTTCAACACCTTCCGGCGCGACCAGGCCTTCATCGGCTACGAGTTCGAGCACGTCTTCGACGACACCTGGGCGGTGCGCCAGAACGCCCGCTACGGCTACACGCAGAGCTTCCAGAACTCCTATATCGGCCAGCTCGGCTACACCGACCCGCTCCAGACCCAGCTCGGCCGCTACCTGTTCCGGGATTCCGCCAAGATCGCGCAGCTCGACGTCGACACGCAGGCCGAGGCCAAGTTCTTCGACGGCTTCTTCCGCCACGACTTCCTAATGGGCGTGGAGTACCGGAACTTCCAGATCCACGACAACCAGGCCTCGGGCTTCCCCGGCCCCGACCTCAACATCCTCGCGCCCTCTTACGGCCCGCAGGCGGTCTCGGCCTCGCCCTACCTGATCAACGCCAACTCGTTCCAGCAGGTCGGCCTCTACTTCCAGGACCAGATCAAGCTCACGCCGGAGCTGACCCTGATCCTCGGCGGCCGCCAGGACTTCGTCCAGAACACCGTCTACGACCGCCTGACGCCCGCCAACACCAACGGCCGCAACGACAGCGCCTTCACCTACCGGGCGGCGGCGATCTACAACTTCGACTTCGGCCTCGCGCCCTACATCATGTACGCGACCTCGTTCCAGCCCCAGATCGGCGTGGACATCAACAACCGCACCTTCAGGCCCGATACCGGCGATCAGGTCGAGGGCGGCGTCAAGTTCGAGCCGCCCGGCCAGGGCTACTTCCTGACGCTGGCGGGCTTCGACATCCACCGCAGCAACGTGCTCACCCCCAACCCGGTGAACACGATCTTCCAGACGCAGGTCGGCGCGGTGCGCTCCACCGGCTTCGAGGCGCAGCTCGTCGCCAACGTCGCCGACGGCCTCAACCTCGTGGCGTCCTTCACCAAGTTCGACTTCACCACCGAGCGGGATGCCGATCCGGTGCGGGTCGGCAAGACGCCGGTCAACATCCCCCAGACCCTGGCCTCGCTGTTCGCCGACTACACCATCCCGCTCGGGCCGTGGCGCGGCTTCGGCTTCGGCGGCGGCGTGCGCTACGTCGGCAGCTCCTTCGCGGACGTGGCCAACACCCTGCGGGTGCCCGACTACGTGCTGTTCGACGCGCAGGTGCACTACGATTACGAAAACTGGCGCTTCCAGGTGAACGCCTCGAACCTCGCCGACCGGCGCTACGTCGCCTCCTGCCAGTCGAACGTGTCGTGCTTCTACGGCGACGCCCGGCGGGTGCTGGCGAAGGTCAGCTACAAGTGGTGAGGTAGCCCGGGCGGTTCTTGTTTGCGGCCGCCCGCAGCATGGTGACCAGCCCCGTCATCGCGAGCGCAGCGAGGCGATCCAGGGCAGCGCGACATCGGCGGGCGTGGCGCTGCTGGATTGCTTCGCTCCGCTCGCAACGACGGCGGCGCTCCGATCAGCCGTCCGCAGTCTCCGCCCCGGTGATCGGCTGCGGCCCGGAGAGCCGGGTCGGCAGGGTGTCGATCCGCAGGGACCGGCGGAGCGCCCGCGAGAACGCGTCGACCGCCATCGTCACCAGCGCGGTGGCGGCGATCAGCACCAGGGCCACGTCGAGGCGCAATTCCGAGATCGCGGCGTCGACATAGAAGCCCAAGGTCGTGACCCCCAGGATGCCGAAGATCGCGCTCTCCCGCAGGATCAGCTCCCAGCGGTAGAGCAGGTAGGCCAGGAACTGCCCGTAGAGCCGCGGCACGGTCTCGTAGGCGTAGAGGTCGAGGCCCCGCGGCGCGTCCGCCCGGTAGGGGATCGCGTCGGCGTGCCGGCCCATCAGGTAGGCGACGATGCCGGCATTGTGCAGGGCCAGCGCCAGGATCGCCGGCAGCATCGAGGGGCCGAGCAGCTGCAGGGCGACGTAGGCCAGCATGTATTCCGGCGTGGAGCGCACCACCACGAGGAGCGCCCGCCCTAGCGGCCGCCCGATCGGCCCGGCGAAGCGCCGCGCGGTCAGCGGGAACAGGACGAGCGCCCCGAGGGCGGTGGCGGCCAGGGCGATCTGCGCCAGGATCAGGGTCTGGGCGGTCCCGGGCAGGACCTGCTCGGTCAGGATCGGGCGCAGCCACGACCAGAGCCACGCCCAGGTCTCGGGCTCGGCGAGCGGCGCGCCCCGGAGCGGGGCCGGCACGACGTCGTGGCCGAGGAAGCGGGCGAGGCTCGGGCCGATCGCCGCGCTGCCGACGGTCGGCGGCAGCGCCAGCACGGCGCCGACGAGGAGGAACGGCAGGGTCCGGGCGCGCACCCAGAGCCGGCGCGTGCCGATCAGCGCGTAGAAGATCAGGAGCAGCGCCCCGGCCTCGGCGTAGCGGCCCTGGCGGAAGGCGGATTCGAAGGCGAAGCCCATGGTCGGCAGGCCGATGAAGCCCAGCACGAGGCTGGAGCGCAGGCCGCATTCGAGGCGATAGAGGGTGTAGTCGCGCATCCGTCCGGCCACTTCGGGCAGGCGCGCGTACAGGAAGGCCGAGACCGCGCCGGTGCCCGCGGGCAGGACGCGGAGCGCCGCGAGGTCGGCCTCCTCGATCAGCTCGGCGTAGACCTTGGCGCAGATGCCCGCGTAGGGCAGCGCGATGGCGAGGACGCCGGTGGTCGCCGACAGGCCGAAGACCTGCATCAGCAGCAGCGCCCAGAACAGCTCGTGGACGGCGCGCAGGCCCGCGCAGGCGAGCCGGACGGCGCGCGAGCGGGCGAAGGGGACGGCGAGCAGCAGCCCCGTCCCGGCCCCGAGCCCGACGCCGAGCATCGCGAAGGCCACGGTGTAGAGGACGCTCCAGCCCTCGACCGCGAGAAAATCGGGCCGGATCAGGCCGCCCAGCAGCCGGGCGAGGTCGGCGAAGGGATGGAGGGTCGTGACCTGCAGGTCGGCGACCAGCAGGCCGGCGAGCGCCGCCGCCAGGAACCAGCGGCTCACCGCCGCGTAGCCCGGCCGCGGCAGGAACCCGGCCTTGCCGGCGAGAGCGCCCATCAGGCGGCCTCGTAGAACGGGCTGAGCCGCGCCGGGTCGAGGCCGGCCGAGGGCGCGTCGAGGACGATCCGGCCGGCCTCCAGCACCACGATCCGGTCGGTGTGGGCGAGGGCCAGGGCCACGTCGTGGAGCGCCAGGATCAGGGTCTCGTGCCCGCGGGCCAGCTCGGTGAGGATCCGGCCGCCCTGCTGGCGGTCCAGCGCCGAGACCGGCTCGTCCGCCACCAGGATCGGCCGTCCGTTGTAGAGGGCGCGGGCCACCGAGACGCGCTGCTGCTGGCCGCCGGAGAGCTCCCCGGCTCGGTCCCAGAGCCGGTCCGCGAGCCCGACCCGGTCGAGGACCGCCGCCACGGCGGCGACGTCGGCCCGCGCCGGCCGGACCAGGGTGCGCAGGTTGTGCAGGGTCGAGCGCCGGTCGAGGCGGCCCATGTAGACGTTGTGGAACACCGAGAGCGGCCGCACCAGGGCGGCCGCCTGCGGCACCAGGGCCACCCGCCCGGGGGCCTGCCCGTGGATCAGGCCGATCAGGGTCGACTTGCCGGCCCCCGAGCGCCCCATGAGCGCGACCCGCTCGCCCGCCCGCACGGTCAGGTCGAGGCCCGACAGAACCGGGCGCCCGTCATAGGCCGCGGAGGCGTTCGCCAGGACGATGGCCGCGCCGGACCCCGCGCCCGACTCGTCGCCCGACTCCTCGCCGGCTGCCGCGCCGCGCGACACGCGCGTCAGTCCAGGAGGCCGGTGGAGCGTCCGACCTCGACGAGGGGCTCGTAGGCCGCGTTGGTCACGGGGATGAACTTCGAGCGCCCGAACGGCTCCAGGATCGCCGGGTCGGCGATGCCGGTCAGCGCGGCCCGCAGCCTGTCGGTGAAGCCGGCGCCGTAGGTCTGCTCCACGTCGCCCCGCACGGTCCACTGGTAATCGGGGAAGGTCGGGCTCTCCCAGATCACCGAGACGGCCTTCGGGTCGACCTTGCCGGCCTTCGAGTCGAGGTCCCAGACCGAGTAGTCGACGGCGCCGACCGCGAAGGCGCCGGACTGGACCAGCTGGATCGTCCGGGTGTGGTCGCCCGAGAAGCCGACCCGGGCGAAGACCTGCTCCGGGGTCTTCCCCGGGAAGGCCTGCCGGACGAAGTACTCGGGCATCAGCCGCCCGGAGGTCGAGGCGCGGGCGCCGAACGTGAAGGTCCTGCCCGCGACGGCCTTCGGGAAATCTTTCTCCGGCTTCAGCCCGGTGGCGGCGTTGGCGATGACGTAGGTCTTGAACGCCGCGTCCTCGGCGCCCTGCGCGATCGCCTGGGAGCCCGGCACGGCCTTGCGCGCCTGGACGCCGGTGAAGCCGCCGAACCACGCGAGCTGCACCTGCCCGTTGGTGAAGGCGGTGACCGCCGCCGGGTAGCTCTTCACCGGGATGTAGCGCACCGGCACGCCGAGCTCGGCCTCCAGATAGGCGGCGACCTTGCCGAAGCGCTCGACCAGCCGGCTCTCGTCCTGGTCGGGGATGCCGGTGAAGACGAGGGGCGGGAGCGCCTTCGCGGCCGGCTTCTCCTGCGCCCGCGCCGGCCCGGCGGCGGCCAGGGCCGCCAGGACGCCCAGGGCGAGCCGCCCCAGCCAGCCCGGTCCCGGCTTCGATCCCGACCTCGATCCCGGCTTGGAGCCCGGCTTGGAGCCCGGCTTCGATCCCAGCGTCGATCCCTGCATCGCGTCCTCGTGGCACCACGCCCACGCACGGTGGGCTCGCAACACGGCGGGCGTAGCAGAAGACGCCGCGCGCGCCAGCCTCGATCCTCGCGATCCCGGCGCACTGCGGCGCCGGGAGACCGCCGTGAAGCCGCCTCAGGCGCCGGGCGCCACCGCGATCGCCGACAGGGTGAGGTGCTCCGGCAGGGCGGCGTCCGGCACCGGCACGGCCCGGATCCCGGCCGGGAGCACGCCGCCGAGCAGGTCCAGGAAGTCTCCCGACGCGGCGATCTCGATCTCGGCCGCCTTGGCCTGGGTCTCGATCCGCGCCAGGGCGTTCATCGCCGGGCCCAGCACCGTGTACTCGGCCCGCACGCCGTCGTCGAAGACCCCGACCAGCAGGTCGCCCGCGTGCAGGGCGACCACGACCCGCAGGGGGAACAGATTCTCCCGGGCGCGGGCCGCGTTGAGCGCGGCGATCCGGTCGCGGATCGACAGGGCGCAGGCGAGCGCCGCGCGCGCCTGGACGTCGGGATGGCCGACGACGAACTGCACCAGCACCGCGTCGCCGATATACTTGTCGACGAGGCCGCCCTGCTCCGCCACCGCCGCCTGGGCCGCCGCCCGGACCCCCAGCAGGGCCGTCACCATGGCCTCGGGCGGGTGCTCGCGGGAGAGCCGCGAGAAGCCGCGGATGTCGAGGATCATCAGGCAGGCGTGGCGCCGGTGGATGCCGAGGCCGGAATCGCCGTCGTCGGCGGCGAGGTCGAGGGCGACCGTGTCGGGCACGAAGCGGGCGAGCTGGGTCCGCTCGTGCTCCATGCGCAGGGCCCGCACCACCGCGGCGCGCAGGCGGACCATGCCGTCGACCACCAGGAGGCCCGCCGCCATGAAGGTGGCGAGCCCGGTGAGCTGCGCGGTCGGGAAGGTGTCGGCGTTCGGGAACAGGTCCGGATGGATCAGGCCGACCAGGAAGGCCGCGCTCCAGCAGACGGTGACGAGCCCGCAGAATAGCAGGGTCTGCGCCACCCGCATGCTCAGGCCGGTCTGGAGCAGGAGCAGGAAGGCGGGCAGGCGGCTCACCGCGTCGGCGCCGAGCCCCGCCCCGCCCCCGGCCAGCATGTGCTCGATGATCACGTAGACGGCGAGCCCGGCATTGAGGCCGGTGCCGGCCCAGCTGTAGGCGCTGGCCGCGGGGCCGCCGCCCCGCTCCCGCAGCCCGAACCAGATCGTGCCGAGGCCGTACAGGCCGAGGATGAACCAGTGGCTCAGGGCGTGCAGCGAGCCGTCATAGGCCTGGGCCGCCATCAGCAGCACCAGCACGATCACCACCCGCAGGCCGAGCAGGCGCAGGCCGCCGCCGGCCTGCATGGTCCGCAAAACTGCCTCGTCGTCCGATCCGGGATCCGCCCGGCCCTCGGCAGGAGCCCGCGCGGGCCGCAGCGCGGAGAGCGTCGGGTTGCCGGCGCTGCCCGAGGCCATCAACCGCCCCGGCCGAGTCGCCGGGCCGCCGCGAAGCGGTTGAGGAAGCGCGGCTCCTTCTCGGGGGCGATCCGGATCGCGAGATGCAGGGTGCCGTCGGCCTCCGACCGGCGGTCGAGGATCTCGGCGTTCTCGTAGAGCCAGTTCAGCGCCGCCCCGTCCTCCGGCGGCAGCGCCACCGCGAAGCTCGCGCGGTTGCGCCCGATCCGCGCCTCGATCCGGGCCGACAGCGCGGCGAGCCCCTCCCCGGTCACCGCCGAGACCAGGACCGGCGCGGCGCTGTCGCGGTCGTTGCGGGCCCTGGCCTGGCCGCTGAGGTTCAGGAGCCGCGCGCGCTCGTCGTCGTCGAGCAGGTCGGCCTTGTTCCAGACCTCGATGATCCGGTCGGTGCTGGTCTCGATGCCGAGCTCGCGCAGGACCTCGCCGACATCCTCGGCCTGGGCCTCGGAATCGACGTGGGCGACGTCCCGCACGTGGAGCAGCACGTCGGCCTCGATGGCGTCCTCGAGCGTCGCCCGGAAGGCCGCGATCAGGGGCGTCGGCAGGTCGGAGATGAAGCCCACCGTGTCCGACAGGATCACGGTCTCGCCGTGGGGCAGCTTGGTCGCCCGCGCGGTGGGGTCGAGGGTCGCGAACAGCATGTCCTTGGCGGTGACCTCGGCCCGGGTCAGGGCGTTGAACAGGCTCGACTTCCCGGCGTTCGTGTAGCCGACGAGCGCGACGATCGGGTACGGCACACGGGCCCGGCTCTGCCGGTGCAGGCCGCGGGTGCGCACCACCGCGTCGAGGTCGCGCTCGATCCGGGTCATGCGCTCCTGGATCATGCGCCGGTCGGCCTCGATCTGGGTCTCGCCGGGGCCGCCCAGGAAGCCGAAGCCGCCGCGCTGGCGCTCCAGGTGGGTCCAGGAGCGGACGAGGCGGGACTTCTGGTAGGCGAGGTGGGCGTGCTCGACCTGCAGCGTGCCCTCGCGCGTGGAGGCGCGGCGCCCGAAGATCTCCAGGATCAGGCCGGTGCGGTCGATGACCTTGGCGCCCCAGGCCTTCTCGAGGTTGCGCTGCTGCACCGGCGACAGGGCGCAGTCCATCACGACGAGGCCGATCTCGCGGGCGCGGATCAGGCCGGCGATCTCCTCGACCCGGCCCTTGCCGAGATAGGTGGAGGGCCGGATCCGCGGCAGGCTGACGGCGAGGCTCTCGACCACGTCGAGCTCGATCGCGGCGGCGAGCCCGGTCGCCTCGTCGAGGCGGGCCTCCACGGAGCGCGACGGCGCGGCCGGTCCGGGGCCGGCCCCCGCCGCGCCGCGGGCGAGGTAGGGGCCGATCACCAGGGTGTGGGTCGCCGCGGCGATCTCGCCCTCGGGGGCGGCCTGCGCCTGGAGGCGGGCTTCGCCGGACGTCAGCGTTTCGGTCATACGGCCTTCGGCGCCGCCGCCCCGGGCGACGGCTTCGTTGGAGAGGTCGGAGTGTCAGAATGGGGATGCGGGCGGGCCGGGCCAAGATGCCGGCCGTCAACGGGCACAGATATCCGTTGGCGGGCGGGGTCTCCGCCCTCCCCCGCCGCGGCCGCGCCGGTCGCGCGGCGTCGCCCGCGCGGCGCATCGGGCCTCCGACCCGCCCGGTCCCCGGCTTCCGGCCCGCTAGGCGCCGGGGCCGCCGGCCCTCACGCCTTCTCGGCGGTCTCGTCCGGCTCGAACAGCTGCACCGGGTGGCCCGGCATGATCGTGGAGATCGCGTGCTTGTAGACCAGCTGCGAGTGCCCGTCCCGGCGCAGCAGCACGCAGAAATTGTCGAACCACGTCACCACGCCCTGCAGCTTGACGCCGTTGACGAGGAAGATGGTCAGCGGAATCTTGTTCTTGCGGACATGGTTGAGAAAGGTGTCCTGAAGGTTCTGTGCGCGTTCGCCCGCCATCTTCTTGGCCTTCTTGTTGTCCCGGCTCGCTCGGTCCGGGAGGAGTATGCCGCGGGCCGGATCGTCCGATCATCCGGTCCAGGGCCGTGTATACCAACACCATGACGACGTGAAAGCGTGGGTGCAAGCAACCCCCGTTCCAGCCGATCCGTGACGGATCGGCCCCGCCCTCAACGCGCGCGCCGGCGCCGCGGCCTCACGGGCCGATGCCGAGGGACTTCAACTTGCGGTGCAGGGCCGAGCGCTCCATGCCGATGAACTCGGCGGTGCGCGAGATGTTGCCCGAGAACCGCGCGATCTGCGCCACGAGGTACTCGCGCTCGAAGATCTCGCGGGCCTCCCGGAGCGCGAGGCTCATCAGCTTCTCGCCGCCCGCGCCGCCCGGCGTCGTCGGCACCAGGGCGCCGATCTCGGAGGGCAGCATCTCCGAGGTGACCTCCTGCTCCGGGTCGGCCTGGGTCAGGATCATCAGCCGCTCGACGTTGTTCTTGAGCTGGCGCACGTTCCCCGGCCAGTTGTGCGACTGCAGCACCGCCATGGCGTCCTCGGCGATCCGGCGCTTGGGCAGGCCGGTCTGGGACGAGATGTTGTCCATGAAGAACTGGATCAGCTCGGGCACGTCCTCCCGGCGCTCCGACAGGGCCGGGACCCGGATCGGCACCACCGACAGGCGGTGGAACAGGTCCTCGCGGAAGCGGCCGGCGGCGATCTCCTCCTGAAGGTCCCGGGAGGACGAGGAGATGATGCGGACATCGACGTGGACCCGCGTCGTGCCGCCGACCCGCTGGAAGTTCTGGTCGACGAGGACGCGCAGGATCCGGTTCTGGGTCTCCCGCGGCATGTCGGCGACCTCGTCGAGGTAGAGGGTGCCGCCGTGGGCCTCCTCCAGGGCGCCGACCCGCCGGCCGCTCTCGCCCTCGACCCCGAACAGCTCGGCCTCCATGGTCTCGGGCAGGATCGCCGCCGCGTTGAGGAGCACGAACGGGCCGTTCGAGCGGGCCGAGGCCTTGTGCAGGCTGCGCGCCGCGAGCTCCTTGCCGGCGCCCAGCGCCCCGGTGATCATCACCCGGGCGTTCGTCGGCGCCACCCGGTCGAGGGTCTGGCGCAGCTGGTTGATGGCGAGCGACGTGCCGACGATGCGGTTGGTGGCGCCGGAGCGCGCCGTCAGGTCGCGGACCTCGCGCCGGAGCCGGGAGGCCTCCAGCGCCCGCTCGGCCACGAGGATCAGCCGGTCGGCCTTGAACGGCTTCTCGATGAAGTCGTAGGCGCCCGCCTTGATGGCCGAGACCGCGGTCTCGATGTTGCCGTGGCCCGAGATCATCACCACCGGCAGGTCGGGGTTCGCGGCCTTGATCAGGTCGAGCACCTGCAGGCCGTCGAGCCGGGAGCCCTGCAGCCAGATGTCGAGGAAGACGAGGTGCGGCCGGCGCGCCTCGATGGCGGCGAGCGCCTCGTCCGAGCCTCCGGCCGTGCGGCAGCGGTGGCCCTCGTCGTCCAGGATCCCGGCGACGAGGTCGCGGATGTCGGCCTCGTCGTCGACGATCAGGATATCGGCGCTCATGCGTGCATCTCCGCGATCCGGGGGGCCGTCGGCGCGGCGCCCTTCTCCTCTGTCGTGACGGGACTGGTCTCAGGGGCCGCCGCCGCCGGCTCGGGCCCGTGCTCGCGCGGGACCCGCATCCGGACCTGGCCGCCGCGGCCGGCGGGATTGTCGTTCAGCTCGATCCCGCCGCCGTGCTCCTCGAGCACCTTGCTGACGATAGCAAGCCCCAGCCCGGTTCCACCCTCGCGGGTGGTCATGTAGGGCTCGAGCAGGCGCTGGCGCCCCTCGGCCGGGAATCCCTTGCCGTTGTCGGTGACGGCGATCACCGCGAACCCGTCCTCGACGGCGAGGTTCAGGCTGATCTTGCCCTTGCCGAGCTCGGCCTCCGGCACCTCGGCCACCGCCTCGACGGCGTTCTTGAGGATGTTGGTGATCACCTGGCTGAGCAGCCTGATGTCGAAGGCCGCCACGATCTTCTCCGCACTGCCCGCGCCGCCCTGGGCCGAGAACGCGAAGTCGATGTCCGGGTGCGCGACCCGCATCATGAACAGGTTCTGCTTGGCGATCTCGGTGAGGTCGTTCGGCGCGATGGCGGGCTTCGGCATCCGCGCGAAGGCCGAGAACTCGTCGACCATGCGCTTGATCTCGTCCACCTGGCGCACGATCGTGGCGGTGCACTGGTCGAACACCTCCTTGTCGGCGGTGATGACCTTCCCGTACTTGCGGCGGATCCGCTCGGCGGAGAGCTGGATCGGCGTCAGCGGGTTCTTGATCTCGTGGGCGATGCGGCGCGCCACGTCGCCCCAGGCGGAGCTGCGCTGCGCCTGGACGAGGTCGGTGATGTCGTCGAGCGTCACCACAGAGCCGCGGGACGCCCCCTGCGCCTGCTCGCTCGTGACCCGCACCGTGATGGTGCGCTCGCCCCGGGACCGGGTGAGCTGGACCTGCTGCTGCTGCAGGCTGCGCGGGCGCGCCTCGCTCTCGGCCAGCACCGGCGCGAGCTCCGGCACTGCGCGGGCCAGTGGCTCGCCGACCAGGGCGTCGCTCGCGAGGTCGAGCATCCGCTCGGCGGCGGGGTTGGCGATGGTGACGAAGCCCGCCGCGTCGAGGCCGATCACCCCGGGCGAGACCCCCGACAGCACGGCCTCGGTGAAGCGGCGGCGGGTGTCGATCAGGTCGCTCGCGGCGATCAGGCCGGCGTGCTGGCGGCGCAGCTCCTGGGTCATCTTGTTGAAGCTCTCGCCCAGGTGGGCGAGGTCGCCGCTGGTCTTCTTGGTCGGCACCTGGGCGTAGAAATTGCCCGACGCCACCTGGTCGGCGGCGTTGATCAGCCGCCGGATCGGCGCCACGAACCGGTTGGCGAAGTTCATGCCGAACCAGACGGCCGAGAGCAGCGCGATCAGCGCGATCAGCAGGAACACCGACGCGAAGGTGATCTGGATCGAGCGGCGCAGCGAATCGTAGGTGAGGTACTCGGCCGCCGCCGCCCGGGACACGCCCGGGAACTCGATGGCGAGCTGGCTCACCTCCCGCTGCACCATCAGCACGGCGTCGTCGTAGGCCGGCATGCGCAGCAGCGCGGCGAAGACCCGGCCCTCGGTGGGCAGGAGGCAGATCGGATCGGCGGAGTTGGCCGCGTCCTCGAAGGCGGCCGCCGAGGGCAGGCGGTTCGTCTTCAGGACGTCGATCTTGGCCCGGGCCACCACCTCGGTGGGGCCGCGCATGATCTGCGCCACCGGCAGGCCGAGATTGGTCGCCCGGGTGGTCAGGAAGGTCTGGAACCAGTCCCGGTTCACGTCGAAGTTCGGCCGGGCCCGGGTGAGGTCGTCGGCGAGGATGCGGATCTCGCGGGCGAGGCTCTGGCACTGGTTCTCCTGGTAGGCGTCGGCCACCTCCACGGATTTCAGCACCACGTCCCGGACCCGGTCGGTGAAGCCGAGCGACAGGCCCCGGTCGATCGTCACCGAGGCGACCACGGCGAGCAGGATCGTCGGCAGGATCGCGATCAGCGAGAACAGGCCGACGATGCGGGTGTGCAGGCGCGCCACCGCGGCGTTGGCCTTGCGGGCGTGCAGGAAGACCCGCGCCTCCCAGGCGATGATGACCGCGAGGCCGAGCACCAGGGCGGCGTTGATGGCCAGCAGCGTCACGCCGTAGGCCGGCGTCGGCGTCACCCGGATCACCCCGGCCAGGATCAGGAAGGTCGCGAGCGCCGAGACCAGGGCGGTGATCACCATGGCGGCGCCGATCCAGCCGGGACCGCGCGGGCCCGGCCGCAGCGACTCCGCCAGGGGCGTGCCGGACGGCTGGGACGCCTCGGGGCCCGCGGGCGTGCCCGCGTCCCGCTGATCCGCGGCCGGCTGGACCGCGTCCTGCTGGACCGCGTCCTGGCCCGCCCCGTCGGCACCCCTCTCGGGGACCGACGCGGGGCCTTCCTCTGTCCGTGAGCGTCTCAGGAACGGCATGACTGGTGCAGGGCCACAACAGTGTGGCGGAATTAATACGAATCCGGGCGTCCGGGCGGCGGATCGGCGGCGCGATCCGCCGCACGCGGCCGGCCTTGACCCCGCCCCGCCCCGCCCGTACCCCCAGTCGCGGAGGCGAACGGGGTCTGGTGGCCCTCCTGGTCTTCAAAACCAGTGGTACGCCAACAGCGTACGGTGGGTTCGATTCCCATCCGCTTCCGCCACGCTTCAGACAATCGAAACCGATGAACCAGTGTTCGCCGATATTCAGGCGACACGTACGATTAAATTCGCGATACTGCTTCATCGGAACTGTGGGGGTGCCGGCTCGTTTCCCGCGATCGATCCCGCACGGGTGCCCGCGTGAAGAACCGATCCGCCGCCACCGTCCCGTTCCCGCCGGCCGCGGCCGGCCGCGCGCGCTGAGGCCGGCCATGCTGGACAGACTCGTCACGCTCGTCCCGCCCGGCGCCCGCGAGGCGCTGCGAACCCTCGCGGCGCGCCGGCCCGTGCGCCTTCCCGTGGGACTTCCCCCGCGTCGGCCGGGCGCCGAGGCCACGATCCTGCCGGGGCTCGACGCGCGGCCCGCCCCGATGGCGCCGCTGCACCCGCCCGCCGCCATCAACGACAATCCCCTCCAGGCCCTCCACGACGCCGTCGAGCGGGACCTGCGCGCCAGCGGCCACCTGCGCTGAGCGCGGGCCGCGCGGCCGACCGTCAGCGCTTGGCCGGTGCGGGGCCTTCGGGAATCGTCCCGGGCGCGATCCAGTGGCAGGCCGTGGTGCCGCGCACGGCGGCGCAGTCGTAGCTCGCGCCGCCCAGCGTCACCTTGTCGACGATGCCGGCGAGGTCCGTGCGCGCCAGCGCCGCGCAGCCGAGATGGTCCGCCTTGGGGTCGGCCAAGTGCGCCGCGGCCGCCGCCGCACCGTCGCGCATCAGCATGCGGTAATTGGCCAGCGACGGGCAGCCGATCACCGGCGGCCCGGCCCGCCGGTCCGGGACGCTCCTGTCGGGGCGGGGCGCGCGGGGCGCCTGCTGGGCCTGGACCGGCGCCGCGCCGAGGCCGAGGGCCAGCGCGACGAGGACGGCGTCGGTGAGGAGGCGGCGTGTCATGGGCCGCTCGTAGCACGGCGCGTCCGGTGTTGCGCATCCACCGCGCCGCTACGCTCAGCCCCCCGGCCGGCCCCCTCGCCCGGCCCCCTCGCCCGGCCGCCGCAGACCTGCGGCGGATTGGGGGCTCGCCTGCGGATGTTCAGGCTTGACCGCGGGCCCGCCATTTGCGAGCGCCGCGCAGGAACGGAGGACGGGCCATGACGACGGAAATCGACAGCGACCAGAGACTGCACTTGGTCTTCGGCGGTGAATTGCAGGATCTCGACGGGGTCCGGTTCCGGGACATCAAGAACCTCGACATCGTCGGCATCTTCCCGGACTACGCCACCGCCCAGGCCGCGTGGCGGGCCAAGGCCCAGGCCACCGTCGACAGCGCGCAGACGCGCTACTTCGTGGTGCACCTGCACCGGCTGCTGGAGCCGCCGGCCCCCTGAGGGGACCGGGCGCGCGGGGATCCGAACCCGGGTCCGGGGCCGGGTCCGCCGCGCGCGTCCGCGGTGAGAGCGGGGTAAGAGCGCGGTGAGGGCGCGGCCGTGAAGGCATTGTGACACTTCCGGCCCGCTGCTAAGAGCCTCGCCCGTCATCGGATCGTTCCGGCTCCTCGGGAGACCGGTCTGAACAAGAGCGGCGGGAGGTCCGGCCGCGAGCGAGCGGCCGCCCATGAAATCCTCGATCAAGATCATCGCCGGGAATGCCAGCCGGCCCCTGGCCGAGGCGATCGCGGCCTATCTCGAATTGCCGCTCGCCAAGTGCATGGTCCGGCGCTTCGCCGACATGGAGATCTTCGTCGAGCTCCAGGAGAACGTGCGCGGCGAGGACGTGTTCATCGTCCAGTCGACCTCGTTCCCGGCGAACGACCACCTGATGGAGCTGCTGATCATGATCGACGCCGCGCGCCGGTCTTCGGCCCGGCGCATCACGGCGGTGATCCCGTATTTCGGCTACGCGCGGCAGGACCGGCGCACCTCCGGCCGCACCCCGATCTCGGCCAAGCTGGTGGCGAACCTCATCACGGAGGCCGGCGCCGACCGCGTCCTGACCCTCGACCTCCACGCCGGCCAGATCCAGGGCTTCTTCGACATCCCCACCGACAACTTGTTCGCCGCCCCCGTGATGGTGCGCGACATCAAGGAGCGGCTGCCGAGCGCCGACCGGATGGTGGTCTCGCCGGACGTCGGCGGCGTGGTCCGGGCGCGCGCCATCGCCAAGCGGATCGACTGCCCGCTCGCCATCGTCGACAAGCGCCGCGAGCGCCCCGGCGAGTCCGAGGTGATGAACATCATCGGCGAGGTCGAGGGCCGCTCCTGCATCCTCGTGGACGACATCGTCGATTCGGGCGGCACCCTGGTCAACGCCGCCGAGGCCCTGCTCAACGCCGGCGCCAAGGACGTCTCGGCCTACATCACGCACGGCGTGCTGTCGGGCGGCGCGGTCTCGCGCATCGCCGCCTCGCGGATGAAGGAGCTGGTGATCACCGACTCGATCCAGCCGACGCAGGCCGTCAAGCTCGCCCGCAACATCCGGGTGGCGACGATCGCGCCGCTGCTCGGCGAGGCGATCGGCCGGACCGCGACCGAATCCAGCGTCTCCAGCCTGTTCGACTGACGGCGCCGTCCGGCCGATTCCGGCCGGCTCTGAGGCGCCCCTACCGGCCCGGCACCCAGCCGCCCCGGTTGCCGGTCTCGGTGCCCGGCGCGGTGAGCACCAGGACCGTGCGGCCCGGCAGCGGCACGGCGGTCCCGGCCGCGATCGCCGGCGCGCCGGGGGTGCGGGCGCCCGCGGGCTCGCCCGTGTCGAAGGCCGGCGTCCACGGGCCGCCGATCACCGGGGCGAGGCGGAAGCTGACGGCCTCCGCCCCGGCATTGAACAGCATCAGCAGGCGCTCGCCCGGGTCGCCGTCGTTGCCGATCTGCATGCCGAACACCTGGAGCCCGTCGTCGGACCAGTGCCGGACCTCCATCTCGATGCCCTCGGGGGAGAGCCAGTGCACGTCGCGCAGGGGCTCGTCGGGGTCGATCAGCGCGCCCGTGAAGAAGCGCCGCCGCCGCAGGGCCGGTTGGGCCCGGCGCAGGGCCAGCAGGTTGGCCACGAAGTCCGTGAGGGCCGGATCCGGATCGACGCTCCAGTCCATCCAGCTCGTCGGGTTGTCCTGGGCGTAGGCGTTGTTGTTGCCGCCCTGGCTGCGGGAGCGCTCGTCGCCCATGAGCAGCATCGGGACGCCCTGGGCCAGCATCACCGTCGCCAGCATGTTGCGCTTCTGGCGGGCGCGCAGGGCGAGGATCGCCGCGTCGTCGGTGTCGCCCTCGACGCCGTAGTTGCGGCTGACGTTGTGGTTATGGCCGTCGCGGTTGTCCTCGCCGTTGGCCTCGTTGTGCTTCTCCTCGTACGACACCGTGTCGGCGAGCGTGTAGCCGTCGTGGCTGGCGATGAAGTTGACGCTGGCCAGCGGCGAGCGCCCGGACGGGGCGAACACCTCGCGCGAGCCGGTCAGCCCCTGCGTGACCTTGGCGAGCGTGGCGGAATCGCCCTTCCAGAAGCCCCGGGCGGCGTCGCGGAACTTGTCGTTCCACTCGCTCCAGCCGCGCGGGTAGCCGCCGAGCTGGTAGCCGCCCTCCCCGACATCCCACGGCTCGGCCACCATCTTGACCCGCGCCAGCACCGGGTCCTGCGCCACGGCCTGGAAGAACGCCGCCTGCGGGGTGAAGGCGAAGGGCGCCCGCCCGAGGCTCGAGGCGAGGTCGAAGCGGAAGCCCGCGATGCCGTAGGCGGTGACCCAGTGGCGCAGCGAATCGAGCACGAGCTGCATCACCCGCGGGTGGCTCGCGTCGAAGGTGTTGCCGCAGCCGGTGCAGTCGCGGTTGCGGCGCGGGTCGGCGGGGTCGAGCTTGTAGTAGCTGGCGTTGTCGATGCCGCGGAACGACAGGGTCGGGCCGGTATGGTCGCCCTCGGCGGTGTGGTTGTAGACCACATCGAGCCAGGTCTCGATCCCGGCGGCGTTCAGCTCCCGGATCGCCGCCTTCAGGCCGCCGAGGCCGCCCTCCCCCAGGTAGCGCGGCTCCGGGGCGAAGTAGCCCAGGGGCTGATAGCCCCAGAAATTGACGAGCCCCTTCTCCACCAGGAAGCGGTCGTCCGCGAAGGCCTGGATCGGCAGCAGCTCCAGGGCGGTGACGCCGAGCTTGACGAGGTGCTCGATGATCGCCGGGTGGGCGAGCGCCCCGTAGGTGCCGCGCTCCGCCTCGGGAATGTCGGGATGGGTGCGGGTCAGCGCCTTGACGTGCGCCTCATACACCACCGTCTCGGCGAGCGGCCGGCGGACCGGGTTGAGGGCGAGGTCGGGCACCTCCGGCGCGGTGACCACGCAGCGCGGCATGTAGACCGCGCTGTCGCGCCGGTCGATCCGGTCCTCGCGCCCGCCGCCCCGGCGGTGGCCGTAGAGCGCGTCGTGCCAGCGGATCCGGCCGCGGATCTCCCGCGCGTAGGGGTCGAGGACGAGCTTCGAGGCGTTGAACCGGTGGCCCGCCGCCGGGTCCCAGGGGCCGTGCACCCGGTAGCCGTAGAGCTGGCCCGGCAGCACGCCGCGCAGGTAGCCGTGCCAGACGTCGTCGGTCCGGCAGGGCAGCCGCACCGTGCGGGTCTCGTGCCGCTCCCCCGGCTCGAACAGGCAGATGTCGACCGCGGTGGCGTGCTCGGAGAACAGGGCGAAGTTGACGCCGCGCCCGTCGAAATGGGCGCCGAGCGGTGCCGGCACCCCGTCGTCGACGGCGATCATGCGGGGCGTCCGGTCACACGGATGGCGGCGGGCGGGAGCAGCGGGAGGCGCCGGCTATTCGGCGGCTGCGGCGGCGGTGGGCGGCTCGCGCTCGACCGTGCGGAAGTTCTCGAGTTCCGCCAGGAAGTTGCGCGCCCACCAGTCGACGTCCTCGCGGGTCATGCGCTCGACCATCGGCTTCCAGCGCGCCAGCCGCTCGGCCTTCGGCATGTAGAGGGCCGCGCGAATCGCCTCGGCGACCTCGAACCGGTCGTAGGGGTTGATCAGCAGCGCCTCGGGCAGCTGCCGGGCGGCGCCGGCGAATTTCGACAGGACCAGCACCCCCGGATCGTCCTCGCTCTGGGCGACGACGTACTCCTTGGCGACGAGGTTCATGCCGTCGCGCATCGGCGTGACGAGCCCGACCCGGGCGGCCCGGTAGAGGCCGGCCAGCACCGGTCGCGGATAGGCCTTGGTGATGTACTGGATCGGCGTCCAGGCCGGGTCGCCGAGCGAGCCGTTGATCTCGCCGACCTTCTCGTTCACCTCGCGGGCGAGCTGCTCGTATTCCGGCACCTCGCTGCGGGATTTCGGCGTGATCTGGATGTAGGTGACGTTGCCGCGCTGGTCGGGATTCGAGGCGAAGAAGCTCTCCACCGCCTCCATCCGCTCGGGCACGCCCTTGGAATAGTCGAGCCGGTCGACGCCGATCAGCAGCTTGCGGGTGCGCAGGCCCGCGATGGTCTCGCGCACGACCTTGTTGGAATTGGCCTTCTCGGCGGCCTCCTTGAAGCCCGCGACGTCGATGCCGATCGGGAAGGCGCGGATCCGGGTCCGGCGGCCGTCGACCATCAGCGAGCCGCCGCCGAGCGGGATCGCCCGCTGGGTATCGACGAGGTTGCGCTGCAGGTTCTGGACGTCCGCCTCGGTCTGCAGGCCGATCAGGTCGTAGTCGACGATGGCGCGCAGGAGCTCGCCGCTCGCCGGCAGCGAGTTGAACACGTCGGCGGCGGGCCAGGGGATGTGGTGGAAGTAGCCGATCGGGTTGTCGAGCCCGAGTCCGCGCAGCTCGGCGGCGAGCGGCAGCAGGTGGTAATCGTGGACCCAGATGATGTCGTCGGGCTCGACCAGCTTGGCCAGCGCCCGCGCGAAGGTCCGGTTCACGCGGCTGTAGCCGGCATAGTCCGAGCGCGAGAAGGCGCCGAGCCCGAGCCGGTAATGCATGATCGGCCACAGGGCGCGATTCGCGAAGCCGGCGTAGTATTCCAGGTGATCCTGCGGCGAGAGGTCGACGACGGCGTACTGGACCCGGCCCCGGTCGATCAGCGTCGGCTCCTCGGACGGCTCGTCCGTGATGGTGCCGCTCCAGCCGAACCACAGACCTTCGTAGGCCGTGAAGGCCTCCTTGACCGCGACGGCGAGGCCGCCCGCCGCCACCGCCTTGCCGCCCTCCTCCGGGACGGCGACGCGGTTCGATACGATCACAAGGCGTGCCACGCGGGTCGGCTCCGGATCAGGGGCGCGGGTCGGGTCGAGGATCTCGCCGCGCCTGCATCGGGACGTCACTATTATGTCAGAACGCGCGGAGGCCCTGCGCGATCCTTTGTCGGTCGTCCCGCAACCCAAGCGTGAAGCCGGGCGCGGGTCAAGTCGAGGCCCTGCCGTTCCGGGACAGGGCGGCCGCTCCGTCCCGGTTGGGCGCCCCGGTCGGGCGCCCCGTGCGAGCGTTGTACAAGCGTGGCGGTTCTGGCAGATCTTGCCTGAACGGCGCGTGAGCGGTGCCGCCCGTCGCGCCGGACCCCGCGCACGCATCGGAAGGGCGCACAGGGACCGGAACCCGCGACAGCCGAGTCGGTTACTCAGCCATCGCGGGGCCCGCGGTCGCCGCGAGCGGCACCGTCCCCGCGCCGCGAGGAGTGTTTTCGAGATGGCCGGCAACGAGTTACCGCAAGGCACCCCCGCGGATCCGATCGCGGATCCGCACCGCGAGGGGCCGCACGCCGCGCCGCACGACGCGCCGCACGACGCGCCCCACACCGCCGCGGAGGAGCGCGCGCAGTGGCGGGCCCTCCAGGGCGACGTCGAGGGGCTCGCCGACGTGGCGGCCGAGCGCGGGCGCGGCCTGCTCGACGCGGCCCGGCTGCAGGCGCAGAGCTACGTCGAGCAGCGCAAGAGCGACGCCGCGCAGTCGGTCCAGGACCTGGCGCAGACGATCCGCAATTCCGGCCGCGATCTCGGCGACAAGCCGAACGTCCGCGCCTTCTTCGACAGCGCCGCCGACGGGCTGGAGCAACTCGGCTCCTCGATCGAGCGCCGCAGCCTCGGCGAGTTCTACAGCGAGGCCGAGTCCTTCGCCCGGCGCGCGCCGGTGGCGGTCGCTGTGGGGACCTTCGTGGCCGGCCTGATCGCCGCCCGCTTCATCAAGTCGTCCAGCCTGCCGCCGGAGGCGCCGGACGGCGACGCCCGCGACAGCTTCCGGGCCTGACGCCATGACCTACGGCTCCGACCCGCGCCAGACGGGCCCCTCCACGGGCCCAGCCACGGGCCCCTCCAGCATCCAGAGCCTGATCGGCGACGCCCTGCGGGAGACCAACGAGCTCGCCCGCAAGGAGATCGCGCTGTTCCGGGCCGAGATGGCCGGCAACGTCCGCCAGCTCATCGTCGGCCTCGCCTGCATGGTCGGCTCGGCGGTGTTCGCCGTGGTCGCCCTGCTGGTGCTGATCGGCGCCTTCGTGAAGTGGCTCGCCACCATCGTGGGCTCCGAGTGGCTCTCGGCCCTGATCGTCGGCGGCGTTCTGCTGCTCCTCGCCCTCGGGATGGCCCTGTGGGCGCGCAGCGTCCTCTCCCTCTCGACCCTGGCCCCGAAGCGCACGACGCGCCAGGTCCGCCAGGATGCCCAGGCCCTCTCGGAGCGCGTGTCCGGATGAGTACGATGAACGACCTCGAGAAGGAGATCGAGGAGAGCCGTGCCCGGCTCGACGACACGATCGACCGCATCCAGGGCCGGCTCTCGGTGCCGAATCTCGTGGACGAGATGCTGGGCAATGCCCGGCGGGTGCCGGCGCTGAACACGACCTACGATTCGGCCCTGGAGGCGGTGCGCCGCAATCCCGTGCCAGTGCTGCTGATCGCGGCGGGCGTCGGCCTGCTGTTCAACCGGATGGCCCGCGACGCCCAGCGCCGCCGCACCGAGGTCTCGGCCGAGCGCGTGCCCACCCTGAACACCGGCGCGGCGCGCGGCTACGACCCCGACCGCCCGACGGTCCGCCCGGCCCGCGATCCGCTGGACACGACCGAGATCTGAGGACCGGACCCGTCCGGGTCCGGCCGGATCCGGCCGGGTCCGGGACGAGACACCGTGCCGCCCGGCCGGACGACCGGGCAGACCGGCGCCGAAGGCGGGCCGGCGAGACCGACATCTGAGGACAGCGCCATGACCGACAAGCCGGGTATCCCCTCCAGCACCCCCGAGCAGCTCGCCGCCGCGGCGGGGATGCCGCACGGCGCCGACGACAAGAGCCTGCGGCCGGATCCGGCCGGCCTCGGCGACCCGGGCGCGCCCGGCACCGCCGCGGGCGACTTCACCCTCCGGCCGGATCCGCGCGGCCTGCACGACCCGCTCCGGCCCGGCGCGGCGACGGGCTCGCACGACGCGGCCGCGCACGACGCCGCCCGCGACACTGCCCACGACGCTGCCCAGGACGCCGCTTCGGCCGCGAAGGACGGCATCCGGGCGGCGGGCGACCGGGCCACCGAGTTCGCCGGGCAGGCGCGCCGCACCGTCTCGGGCCTCGCCGACGACATCAACGATCGCCTCGGCGGGGCGGCCGATCAGGCGCGCGACCGCGCCACCGCGGCCTACGACGAGGCCCGGGAGCGGGCCGGCGCCCTCCATCGCCGCAACATGCGGGCGCTGGACGACCTAACCAACCAGGGGATCGCGGGGATCAACCGCGGGCGCACCGCCGTCGAGCGCTTCGTCGACGACAACCCGCTCCTCGTCGGCGTCGTCGGCGTGGCCGCGGGCCTGCTCCTCGGCGCGCTGCTGCCGCGCACCCGCCAGGAGGACCGGAGCATCGGTCCCTGGGCCGACGAAGTCCGCGACCAGGGCCTGCGCTACGCCCGCGAGGTGACCAATATCGGCCGCGAGTTCGTCCAGACCGCCCTCGATCCGGACAACCTCAACGCCGCCGCCCGCAAGGTGGTCGATCCGGAGAGCCACACGCCGCCCGCGGGCGAGCGGACGCAGCACAATCTCTGATTCGGTGGCCGAGGCCCCTCCGTGGGGGCCTCGG
Source organism: Methylobacterium sp. UNC300MFChir4.1 (assembly GCF_900110155.1). NCBI lineage: Bacteria > Pseudomonadati > Pseudomonadota > Alphaproteobacteria > Hyphomicrobiales > Methylobacteriaceae > Methylobacterium > Methylobacterium sp. UNC300MFChir4.1. Next base: position 37,683 of record NZ_FOCS01000027.1, read on the forward strand.
CGCCGTCATCCCGGGCGAGGCGACGTGCCCCGGAGTTGCGCGACGTCGAGCAGCGTGGCGCCGCCTGGATTGCTCCGCTCGCAGCGACGCGGTGGCCGGATTCTCGCTCCGTCGACCCTTCTGACAGGACGGCGCGTCAGTCCCGATACAGCCCCGCATGCGCCTCGCGGAGCAGATTCTTCTGGACCTTGCCCATCGTGTTGCGCGGCAGCTCGTCCACGAACAGGACGCGCTTGGGGCACTTGAACCGGGCGAGGCGCCCCTCCAGGGCGGCCTGCACGCCGGCCTCGTCCGGGCAGCCGGCGCCGCCCACCACCACGGCGGTGACGGCCTCGCCGAAATCCGGGTGCGCCAGGCCGATCACGGCGGATTCGACCACGCCCGGCAGGGCGTCGATCTCGGTCTCGACCTCCTTCGGGTAGACGTTGAAGCCCCCCGAGATGATCAGGTCCTTGCCGCGCCCGACGATGTGGACGTAGCCCCGGCCGTCGACCTTGCCGAGGTCGCCGGTGATGAAGAACCCGTCGGCCCGGAACTCGGCCGCGGTCTTCTCGGGCATGCGCCAGTAGCCCTGGAACACGTTCGGGCCCTTCACCTCGATCATGCCGACCGCGTCGGGCCCGAGGGCCGCGCCGGTCTCGGGATCGACCACCCGCAGGGACACGCCCGGCAGGGGGAAGCCCACCGTGCCGGCGACCCGGTCCCCCGCGTAAGGGTTCGAGGTGCTCATGTTGGTCTCGGTCATGCCGTAGCGCTCGAGGATGGCGTGGCCGGTGCGGGCCTGCCATTCCCGGTGCGTCTCGGCGAGCAGCGGCGCCGAGCCCGACACGAACAGGCGCATGCCCCGGGCCGCCTCCGGCGTCAGGCCCGGCTCCTTGAGGAGCCGGGTGTAGAAGGTCGGGACACCCATCAGGGCGGTCGCCCGCGGCATCAGGCTCAGGATCAGCTTCGGGTCGAGCCGGGGCAGGAACAGCATGGAGCCGCCGCTCGCCAGCACCGTGTTGGTCGCCACGAACAGGCCGTGGGTGTGGAACACCGGCAGGGCGTGGATCAGCACGTCGTCGGCGGTGAAGCGCCAGTACGCGACCAGCGTCCGGGCGTTCGACGCGAGGTTGTCGTGGGTCAGCATGGCGCCCTTGGAGCGCCCGGTCGTGCCCGAGGTGTAGAGGATCGCCGCGAGGTCCTCCGGACCCCGGGGCACGTCCGCGAAGGCGGCGCCCGCATCGGCGGCCCGGTCAGCGGCCTCCGCGGCGCTGCCGCCGCCCGCCGCGTCGAGGGTCCAGACCTGCCGGACGCCGGCGGCGGCCTCGGCGAGCGCGTCGCGCCGGCCCGGGTCGCAGACGAACACGGTCGGCTCGGCGTCGCCGAGGAAGTAGCCGATCTCCGCCGGGGTGTAGGCGGTGTTGAGCGGCAGGAACACGGCGCCGGCCCGGACCGCGCCGAGATACAGGAAGATCACCTCGGGGCTCTTCTCGACCTGCACGGCCACCCGGTCGCCGGGCGCGACGCCCGCCGCCCGCAGGGCCGCCGCGTAGGCGCCGGAGCGGGCGATCAGGTCCGCGTACGCGTAGCGGCGCCCGTCCGGCGTCTCGATCACGGTCTTGGCGGGATCGGCGGCGCCGTCCCGCACCAGGGAGAAGAGGTGGTTCGTCATCGTGAGGCTGGGCTATCACGGGCTATGGGTCGCGCGCACCCATAGCCGCCCGGAGGCCCCCTCGGCGAGCCCTTTCCGGTGGCGCGTCGTCCGCGCGGCCCGGTGAGTCGCGACGCCTACGCCTCGGCGAGCACCACGGCCCGGGGCGGCGGCAGCTTGGCGCGCAGCTCCCGGGTCACCGCCGGCGCCGCCACCACGGTGCCGAGATTGGCGTAGGTCTCGTGGTTCCGCTCGATGGCGGCGAGGTCGTAGAGGTAGTTGACCATCAGCCCGTGGGACTGGGCCAGCCCCTTCTTGGAGGTGTCGCCCAGGAAGTTGATCCGGTCGAGGCGCGCGCCGTTGCCGAGATGGAACCGGGCCACCGGGTCGAGGGGGCGCCCGCGCTCGTTCTTGGCGCGCAGGAAATAGGCGGCCGCCGCCGGGATCAGCGCCCGGCGCACCGTCTCGGCCCGGGCCTTGTCGGCCGGCCAGGCCGGGTCGTCCAGCGCCCGCAGGGTCTCGACATCCTCGGGCAGCAGGCCCTGCGGGCTGTCGGCCCGGCGCTCCCGCGCCAGCCACGCCGCGAAGCCCGGCACCGGCGAGAGCGTCACGAAGGTCTTGAGCGTGGGGACCTCGCGGGTCAGGTCCTCGACCACCTGCTTGATCAGGAAGTTGCCGAAGGTCACGCCGGCGAGGCCCTTCTGGCAGTTCGAGATCGAGTAGAACACCGCCGTGGTGGCCGCCTGCGGCTGCAGCGGCTTGCGCTCCTGCGACAGGATCGGGGCGATCGCCGGGGCGATCTGGTCGGTGAGCGCCACCTCGACGAAGATCAGCGGCTCGTCGGCGAGCGCCGGGTGGAAGAACGCGAAGCAGCGCCGGTCCGGCGGCTCGATGCGGGCGCGCAGGTCGTCCCAGCCGGAGATGGCGTGGACCGCCTCGTAGCGGATGATCTTCTCCAGGATGTGCGCCGGCGTCGTCCAGTCGATGTGGCGCAGCACGAGGAAGCCGCGGTTGAACCACGACGCGAACAGGTGCTCGAAGTCGCAGTCGAGACTGTCGACGGCGTCCATCAGGGCGGGGTCGGCCTCGTCGCCGGCGCGCAGGGCCCGGCGCAGGTCGAACAGGTCCTCGCGCATCCGCACGAGGCTGAGCGTGCCGCCGCGGGCGAGGTTGAGGCGGCGAATCAGCTCCTGGCTGCGCGGCTCGGCGGCCTCGTGCAGGCTGCCCAGGCGGGCGCGGGAAGGGGCGGCGCGGTAGGCGGCGATGGCCTCGTCGACGGCGGCGTGGTCCGCGTCGAAGTCGAGGGCGATGGCCCGCAGGAAGGCGTGGCGCTCCGCCTGGCCGAAGCTCGCGTAGCGGTCGAGGATCAGGCGGGCCAGCGCCACCCCGGAGGCCTCGCCGCGCCGGGAGATCAGGTCCTCGCAGAGCTTGACGAGGTCGCCGGCACTCGCCCGGGGCCCGATGTCGCCGCGCCCGATCCCGATCAGGTCGCGGCCGCGCTCGCTGATGGTCTGAAGCAGGTCGCCGAAGAAGGAGATCGCCGCCATGACCTTCGCACTGACCCCCGATGACCCGGATTCGAGACGTGTCCGGTCCCGCGACGCCGGCTCGTCGGTCGGGCGCGGACGGAACGGGATCCGGACGCCGGCGGGCGTCCCGATCCGCCCGCCATTCTACGGCGCCGCGGCCGCCGCGACCAGAGCTTGACCGGTAGCGGACACGGGGCTCCCCGTGTGCGGGCGCGGCACGACCATCGTGTGACGGGGGTGGTGCGACGGATCCGGACGGTCGTCAGAGCCGCTCGGCCACGGTGGCGAGGTCCGCCCGCTCGCGCCAGTCGCCGACGCCGTGCTGGCGGGCGAAGCGCAGCTCCGCGGCGCGGCGGGCGCGCTCGGGATCGCGGGCCCGCGCGATCGCGACCGAGCCGATCGTGAACGGCACCCCGAGGATCTCCTTGGCGAAGTCGACGCGGTAGTTCGGCATCCCGTACTCCCTGCTGCGGCGGCCCGGCGCCGTTCGCACGGAACGAAACCGCCCTCTCGTTCGTAGTCCGGTCCGTAAACCTCGCGAGGCCCGGCGCCCGGCGCATCGGTCGCGGCGCCCGCTGGCATGGGGGCGGCGCCGGCTGCGTCTGTTGCATATGGTGCGCCGCCGGCTCCGGTGAAGGGGCCCGGGGCGTCCCGGCAGGGATGCATCGCCGCAGCTTGCCCGGCGGCGCGCTCCGCCCGTATCGCTCGCCGCTCCGATCGCCCTCCCCACACGGACCCGACCATGGCTCTCCCGCGGCGGCCCACTCGCCTGCCCCCGACCCGGCCGTGACCGCACCCCTCGACGCGAAGGCCCGGCTCGGCCTGACGCTGATCGCCGGCGGGGCCGTGGCCAACATCTACTACAACCAGCCGCTGCTCGGCCTGATCGTGGCCGAGTTCGGCGACCGCGCCGCCCTATGGGTGCCGACCACGGCCCTGGTCGGCTACGGGCTCGGCATCGTCGGGCTCGTGCCGCTCGGCGACGCCCTGCCGCGCCGCGCCCTGATCGTGGGGCAGTGCCTCGGCCTCGCCCTGGCCCTGCTCGCCGTGGGCCTCGCGCCGAACCTCGCCTGCCTCGCGCTCGCCCATCTGGTGGTCGGCGTGCTGTCCTGCGCGGCCCAGCAGGCGGTCCCGTTCGCGGCCGAGCTCGCCCCGGACGCGAGCCGCGGGCGGATCGTCGGCCAGGTCATGACCGGGCTCCTCACCGGCATCCTGCTCGCCCGCACGGCGAGCGGCTTCCTGGGGGCGCATCTCGGCTGGCGGCCGGTCTTCCTGGTCGCCTCCGTGCTGGCGCTCGCCATGGCGGGCATCGCGCGGGCCACCCTCCCCCACACGGTGCAGACGCACCCGCTGCGCTACCGCGCCCTGATGCTGTCGATCCTCCACCTCGCCCGCACGCAGCCGGTGCTGCGCACGGCGAGCCTGTCGCAGGCGCTGCTGTTCGCCGGCTTCAACGCCTTCTGGGCGACCCTAGCCCTGCTGGTCGAGGCGCCGCCCTTCGGCCTCACCGCCGCCGGGGCCGGGCTGTTCGGCGTGATCGGCGTCTGCGGGGCCTTCGTGGCGCCGATCTCGGGCCGCTTCACCGACCGGCGGGGGGCGAAGCCCGTCGTCCTCGGCGGCAGCCTGCTGGTCGCCCTGTCCTTCGTCGTGCTCTGGGTGGGGGGCACGTGGTCGCTCGCCGCGGTGTCGCTCGGCGTGCTGCTCATCGACATCGGCATGAACGGCGCGCTCATCGCCAACCAGACCCGGGCCTACGCGCTGGTCCCGGGCGCGCGGGGCCGCATCAACACCGTGCTGTTCACGACCCTGTTCGTGTTCGGTGCGGTCGGCGCCTATGCCGGCTCGCAGGCCTTCCTGCTCGTCGGCTGGCCGGGCGTCTGCGCGGTCGGCCTCGCCTTCTCGGCGCTGGCCGTGCTCGTGGCGGCCAGCGACCCGCACCCGCCGGGGGCTCGGGCTACCTGAGCACCCGCGACAGCCGGCACCAGCCCGCCCTGTCGGGCGGAAGTCCGAAGCGCAAGCGCTCCGGGCGCCCGGCGAAGCGCCGCACCGCGATGCCGGCCGCCGCCAGCCGCCGGTAGAGGTCCGGCCCGTCGGGGAAATCGGCGGTCCGGAACAGGCAGGTGCCGCCGACGACCCGGCCGCCGGCCCGGGCGATCATCCGGTCGAGACGGCCCGCATCCGCGGCCCTGGCGCGGGCGGCCTCAGCGCGCCAGCCCGCGTCCGACAGGGCCGCGCGCCCGATCGCCAGGGCCGGGCCCGACACCGCCCAGGGTCCGAGCGCCGCGGCGATCCGGGCCGCCGTGCCGGGCTCGGCGACCGCGAAGCCGAGGCGCAGGCCGGCGAGCCCGTAGGTCTTGCCGAAGGAGCGCAGCACCACGGTGCCCGGCGCCGAGTCCGGTGTGGCGACGTGCGGGCACAGGCTCTCCACCGGCTCGAGGTCGGCGAAGGCCTCGTCGGCGACCAGCAGGCCGCCGCGGGCACGCAGTGTCTCGGCCAGCGCCCGGCGCTCGTCCAGGGGATGGGTCCGCCCGTCCGGGTTGTTGGGATCGACGATCACCGCCACCCGGGCCTCGCCGAGGGCGTCGACGCTCGAGACCTCCGCCACCGCGTGCCCGGCCCGCGCCCAGGCGGCGGCGTGCTCGGCGTAGGTCGGACCGACCACCGCGACGCGGGTCGGGGCCAGGAGCCGGGGCAGGGTCTCGATCAGGACCTGCGTGCCGGGCGCGGGCACGACGTGGTCGGCGTCCGGCGCGCCGTAGGCCGCGGCGGCGGCCTCCCGGAGCGCGCGGACCTCGGCGGCCTCGGGCAGGCGCGCCCAGGCGCTGGCCTCCAGCGCGGGCACGGGATAGGGGACCGGGTTGATCCCCGTCGAGAGGTCGAGCCAGGGCTCTGGCGCGTCGGGAAAGGCTTGTCGGAGCCCGCCGAGATCGCCGCCATGCGCGATCGGGGCGGCCTCACGCGCGGGAACGCTCCACACCGAATGGTCCATCTGCCCGGTACGTTCGCCGACACGCTCGCCGTCCTCGCCGTCGCCCTCGGGATCGAGGCGGCGGCCGGCTATCCCGACGCGCTCTACAGGGCGGCCGGTCACCCTGTCACCTGGATCGGCCGGCTGATCACCGCCCTGGAGCGCGGCCTCAACCGCGGCTCGGCGCGCCGGCGGCGGGTCGCCGGCTGCGCCGCGCTGGCGCTGCTCCTCGCCGCGGTCGGCTCGGCCGCCCTCGCCGTCACGGCGCTGGCGGGGCTCGCCGGCCCCCTCCCCGCTCTGCTCCTCCTCGGCCTGCTCGGCGCGAGCCTGCCGGCGCAGCGCAGCCTGCACCAGCACGTCGCCGCCGTGGAGACGGCCCTGCGCGCGGGCGGCCTGGAGGCCGGGCGCCGGGCCGTGGCGATGATCGTGGGGCGCGACCCCGACCGCCTCGACGAGGCTGCGGTCTGCCGGGCCGCGATCGAGAGCCTGGCGGAGAACTTCTCCGACGGGATCGTGGCGCCGGCCTTCTGGATCGGCTGCCTCGGCCTGCCGGGGGGCGCCCTCTACAAGGCGGTCAACACCGCCGACAGCATGATCGGCCACCGCAGCCCGCGCTACGCCGCCTTCGGCTGGGCGGCGGCCCGGCTCGACGACGGCGTGAACCTGCCGGCCTCCCGGCTCGCGGGCCTGCTGATCGCCGGGGCGGCGGCCCTGCGCGGCGCCGACGCGCGCGGGGCGCTCCGGGCCATGGCCCGGGACGCGCGCCGGCACCGCTCGCCCAATGCCGGCTGGCCCGAATCCGCCATGGCGGGGGCGCTCGGCCTGCGGCTCGCGGGGCCGCGGGTCTATGACGGCACCCTCGTCCCGGACGCCCATATGGGCGACGGCCGGGACGCCGCCACGGCCGACGACATCGCCCGGGCGCTGGCCCTCTACCGCACCGCCTGCTGGCTGCAGGGCGGGCTCGTGCTGGCGCTCCTCGCGCTCTGCCTGTCGCTCACCGGCTGAGCCGTCCTCGCGAGCGGAGCGAAGCGCGCCAGGGCCGCGCGACCTCTGAGATCGTGGCGCCGACGGGATCGCTTCGCTCCGCTCGCAGAGACGGCGGCAATTCCCGATCGGGCCTTGGCACGGCCCGCGCACCGGACGCATCGTGGCCGGACGGGGCTGGATGAGGGAGACGCCGATGCGTGCCGTGTTCGTGGATGCCAGCGAGACCCTGGCGGCGGTGGCCCGGCGGCTGCTGCGGCCGGACGATCCGCCCTTCGCGATCCACGCGGATCCCGGAATCGCGCCGCAGGACCTGCCCGCGATCCTCGACGGCGCCGAGACCGCGGTGATCGACCACACCGCCCTCCCCCTCGACGTGGCCCGGGCCTGCGCGGGCCTGAAGCACGTCGTGTTCCTCGGCACCGGCGCCCGCAGCTACATGGACCCGGAGGCGCTCCGGGACGCCCTCGGCGTCACCGTCCATACCATCAAGGGCTACGGCGACACGGCGGTCGCCGAGTGCGCCTTCGCGCTGATGTGGGCCGCCGCCCGCGGCCTGCCCGAGATGGACCGGGCGATGCGCGCCGGATCCTGGCTGCGCACCGAGGGGATCCAGCTCACCGGCAAGACCGTCGGCCTCGTCGGGTTCGGCGGGATCGCGGCCGAGATGGCGCGCCTCTGCCGGGGCGCGGGCATGCGGGTGCTCGCCTGGAACCGGACCCCGAAGACCCATCCCGGCGTCGACTTCGTCCCGCTCGACCGCCTGCTCGCCGAGAGCGACGTGGTCTCGCTCCACCTGCTCCTGACCGACGCGACGCGCGGCTTCCTGTCGGCCGCGCGGATCGCCGCGATGAAGCCCGGCGCGATGCTGATCAACACCGCCCGCGGGGCGGTGCTCGACGAGGACGCCCTGGTCGCGGCCCTGCGCACCGGCCACGTGGCGCGGGCCGGGCTCGACGTGTTCACCGTCGAGCCCCTGCCGGCGGATCACCCGCTGGCGCACCTGCCCAGCGTCACCCTGTCGGCGCACTCGGCATTCCGCACGCCCGAGGCGAGCGACAACCTGATCGGCGCCGCCCTCGGCCATTGCCGGCGGATCGCCGCCGGCTGACAGCTGCGCCGCGGGAGCGGCCGCCCCGGTGCTCGGCTCTCCTAGTGCTCGGTGCCCTGCATGTTCGGGCGCGGCTCGCCGCCGTGGTGGTGGATCACGCTGGAGCGCTCCGGGCTCCCCTTCGCGTCGGCGACCTGCTTCCGGGCCGCGGCGGCCAGGAACCAGATGCCGCCGAGCGTCCCGAAGGCGAGGATCATGAGCGGAAATCCCTGACTCATCGCGGTGCCCTCCTCGACGATGGCCCGCGGGCTTGCGGGTCTGCATCATCCTGCCGGTCGTGCCGGCCTGAGGAAGGATAACGCACGAATCCGGACCGTGTTCAGGCCGGTCTCGCGGCCGTCGGCACCGCCCGCCGCGCCGCGTCGCGGCGCAGGGCGGAGAGCACCACGAACATGAGGCCCGCCCCCACGGCGAGGCAGGCGGCCAGGAACAGCATCGGCACGAGGTCGCTCTGGGTCTGATCGCGGATGAACGGCACGGCGTTCTGGGCGACGAAGCCGCCGAGATTGCCGACCGAATTGATCGCCGCGATCCCGGCGGCCGCCGAGGCACCGCGCAGGAACGTCCCGGGCATCGACCAGAAGACCGGCTGAGCCGCGAAGGTCCCGGCCGCGGCCACGCACAGGCAGGCGAACTTCACGGCGTTGCCCGGCAGGACGACGGAGAGCGCGAGGCCCGCCGCCCCGACCAGCGCCGGCCCGACCACGTGCCAGGTCAGGGCGTTGCCCTGCGCCCCCGTGCGGGCGGCGTGGCGTGGCACCCACCACAGGGCGAAGGCCGTGGCGAGCCACGGGATAATGTTGAGGAAGCCGTTGGTGAGGTTCGAGACGCCGAAGCCCTTGACCACGGTGGGGAGCCAGTAGCCCAGGCCGTAGGCGGCGAGCGGCAGGGAGACGTAGACCCCGGCGAGCATCAGCACCCGCCGGTCGAGGAGCGCCGCGAACGGGTTGCCGTGGTCGACGTGGCCGCCGTCCTCGCGCTCGGCCCGGAGCGTGCGGGCGAGCCAGTCGCGCTGGGCCTGCGACAGCCAGGGGGCGGTCTCGGGGCCGTCCGGCAGGACGAACAGCACCACCGCGGCCATGAGGATCGCCGGCGCGCCGGTGGCCAGGAACACCCACTGCCAGCCCTGGAGGCCGAGGAGCCCGTCGAGGCCCAGCAGCGCGCCGCCGATCGCCGCACCGACCGCGTTGGCGATGGCGCTGGCGATCATGAACCAGCCGATCATCCGCGCCCGGTGCGCTTGCGGGAACCACAGGGTCAGGGCGAACAGCACGCCGGGGAAGAAGCCGGCCTCCGCGGCGCCGAGCAGGAACCGCAGCACGTAGAACATCGCCGTGCCCTGGGTGAAGCCCAGCAGGACGGTGACGATCCCCCAGGTGATCATGATCCGGGCGAACCAGATCCGCGCGCCGACCCGCTCCAGGAAGACGTTGGCCGGCACCTCGAACAGGAAGTAGCCGAGAAAGAACAGCGAGGCCCCGAGCCCGTAGGCGGTCTCGGAGAGGCCGAGGCTGCCGACCATCTCCAGCTTGGCGTAGGAGACGTTCTGCCGGTCGATATAGGCGATCAGGTAGAGCAGGCCGAGGAGCGGCATGAGCCGCAGGGTCACGGTCCGGACGGTGCTCGCGGCGAGATCCTCCCCGGCGGGGGACGGCGTGGGCGGCATGGGGCGTTCCTCCGGGGGCGTGCGGCCCTTCGTGGCGGGGCCGGCATAACACAGAGTAATCCCTGGCCCGCGCCCCGCCTACCGGGCAAGCGCCAGGAGGCGGTCGCAGTCGACATGGGCCGCGATGTGTCGCGCGAGGCCGTCCAGCGCCGCCTCGACCCCGGCCTCGTAGCCGGCGCCCGCCGAGGCGGTGCCCAGGCGCGCGAGCCACGCCGCCCGCTGGGCGTCGTCGGCGAAGAGGCCGTGCACGTAGGTCCCGGCCACGCGCCCGTCCGCCGAGACCGCCCCGTCCGGGCGCCCGTCGGCGAGGCGCAGCAGCGGCCGGGCCGCGTCGGGGCCCGCGGTCGCGCCGATATGCATCTCGTAGCCGGAGAACGGCACGCCGTCGGGCAGGCTCGTGCCGGTGACGGCGGCCAGGCGCTTCTCGGGCGACATCACGGTGTCGACGGCGAGGAGCCCGAGGCCCTCCACGGTGCGCGGCGCCCCCTCGATCCCGTGCGGATCGGCGAGGCTCTTTCCGAGCATCTGGTAGCCGCCGCACAGGCCGAGCACCCGGCCGCCCCGGCGGACATGGGCGCGCAGGTCGACGTCCCAGCCCTCCCGGCGGAAAGCCTCCAGGTCGTCGATCGTGGTCTTGGAGCCCGGCAGCAGCACGAGGGCGGCCTCGGCGGGGATCGGCGTTCCGGGCCGGACCAGCACCACCGACACGTTCGGCTCCGCCCGCAGCGGGTCGAGATCGTCGAAATTGGCGATGCGCGGCAGCACCGGCACCGCCACCGTGACGGAGCCGGGCCCGCGCGGGTCCGAGCCGGCGAGGCCCAGCACGTCCTCGGCCGGCAGGCGCGCGGCGTCGGGGAAGTGCGGCACGAGGCCGAGCGCCGGCCAGCCGGTCCGCTCGGCGATCAGCCGCATCCCGTCGGCGAACAGGCTCGGATCGCCGCGGAACCGGTTGACGAGGAAGCCGGCGACCATCGCGGCGTCCGCCGGGTCGATCACGGCCTTCGTGCCGACGAGGCTCGCGATCACCCCGCCCCGGTCGATGTCGCCGACCAGCACCACCGGCGTGTCGGTGGCCCGGGCGAAGCCCATATTGGCGATGTCGCCCGCGCGCAGGTTTATTTCCGACGCCGAGCCCGCGCCTTCGACCAGAACCAAGTCGGCCTCGTCCGCGAGCTGGGAGAAGCTGTCGAGGACGGCGGACATCAGCCGGGGCTTCCAGGCCTGGTAGTCGCGCGCCTTCACGGTGGCGAACATCCGGCCCTGCACGACCACCTGGGAGCCGACCTCGCTCTGCGGCTTCAGCAGGACCGGGTTCATGTGCACGGAGGGTGCCACCCGGGCGGCTCGGGCCTGGAGCGCCTGCGCCCGGCCGATCTCGCCGCCGTCGGCGGTGACGGCGGCGTTGTTCGACATGTTCTGCGGCTTGAACGGCCGGACCTTCAGGCCCCGCTCCGTGAAGGCGCGCGCCAGCCCCGCCACGATCAGGGACTTGCCGACATCGGAGCCGGTGCCCTGGATCATCAGGGCCTTCCTGGGCGCCGTCGCGCGCGGCGGGCTCAGAACTCGATCCCTTCCTGCGCCTTCACGCCGGCGGCGAAGTGGTGCTTGACGCTGCCCATCTCGGTGACGAGGTCGGCGGCCTCGATCAGGGCCGGCTTGGCGTTGCGGCCGGTGACGACGACGTGCAGGTCCGGCCGGCGCGCGCGCAGGGCGGACAGTACCGCGTCGAGGTCGAGATAGTCGTAGCGCAGCGCGATGTTGAGCTCGTCGAGGACGAGCAGGCGGATCGCGGGGTCGGCCATCAGCCCCTCGGCGACTGCCCAGGCGTGGCGGCAGGCGGCGATGTCGCGCGCCTTGTCCTGGGTCTCCCAGGTGAAGCCCTCCCCGAGGGTGTGCCACACGACCCTCTCGCCGAAGGCCGCCACGGCGTGGCGCTCGCCAGTGTCCCAGCCGCCCTTGATGAACTGCACCATGCCGACCCGCCAGCCGCGGCCGAGCGCCCGCAGCATCAGCCCCAGGGCCGCCGTGCTCTTGCCCTTGCCGGGGCCGGTATGGACGAGGAGCAGGCCCTTCTCGAGGGTTTTGCCCGCGACCTCGGCGTCCTGGACGGCCTTGCGCTTCTCCATCTTCTCGCGGTGGCGCGCGGCGTCGTCGCTCATGCGGAGGCTCCTGTCTCAGAGGTTCGCGGCTTCACGACCAGCGGCAGGCCGGCCACGGTCAGGACGACCCGGTCGGCCCGCGCGGCGAGCTGCTGGTGGAGGCGGCCGGCGGCGTCGCGGAATCGCCGGGCGAGGGCGTTGTCGGGGACGATCCCGAGCCCGACCTCGTTGCCGACCAGCACGAGCGGGCCCGGGGCGTCGGCGCAGGCGGCGAGGAGCCGCGCCGACGCCTCCGCCACGTCGGCCTCCGCCAGGATCAGGTTGGTGAGCCAGAGCGTGAGGCAGTCGACCAGGACCGGTCCTTCGGCCTCGGCGACCGCCTCCGGCAGGGCGAGCGGCACGTCGCGGGTGCGCCAGGCGCCGCCGCGCCGCGCGCGGTGCTGGGCGATGCGGTCGACCATCTCGTCATCGAAGGCCTGGGCGGTGGCGAGATAGAGCCACGGGCCGGGGCAGGCTTCGATCAGCCCCTCCGCGTAGGCGCTCTTGCCGGACCGCGCCCCGCCGAGGACGAGGGTCATGCGAGGGGTGGGCTGGGGCATGGCTCTCCATCGCCCCAACCCGGTGCGCGGTCAAACCCAGGACCGACAGACTCGGGGTCTGTGACCTCAGGACCTGCAAACTCGGGACCTGTGGCACCTGTGCCGCGCCTGGACGGTTGCCGGGCGTCTCCGGTCCGACTATAGAACCCCGGCCCAGCCAGAGCGCCCTTCGTCTAGCGGTCCAGGACGTCGCCCTTTCACGGCGAAAACACGGGTTCGATTCCCGTAGGGCGCGCCAGGCTTTTCAAATACTTAGCTCAAGTTGCTTCAAGCGGTGTCCAGTTTGTGTCCCGTCGAGCGGGCCGGACAACGTTGGACGATGCTGGCTTCAGTCGGCCATCAGCAGGTCGCCAATTCATATCGACGACGTGTCGCGCTGCCTCAAAGCGCGGCCGTTTGCTCGGGATGGATCCAGGCCATGTTCAACGACACGGTTCCGACATTTCGGTTTAACCGACCTCGTCCCCACTCCCCTTCAACCCGGCCGCCGCGTCGCAACGAGCCGGCGAAAGCGCCTGATGGGCAAAATTCGGCTCAACTTGCGACCAAGGTTGCCGAAGCAGATCGAACCGGCGCTCAGGCCAGTAGCCGTGACGCTGTGGCCGCCGACGCTGAACGCTTCCTGCATCACGCCAAGAGTGCCGGGTCGCAACCGCTCGGCAGCGCGGGTTGGTTGCAGCGCGCCGGCTTGAACATCCGCAAGGCGTCGGATGTGCAGCATCTTGAAGCCATCGCGCTGGCCTACGCGACATACATCCGGATCAGCACCAGCCCACTGCATGCTGCGATCATGACCGAGCTTGAAACGTTGAGCGGGCGCAAACGCTCGCGCATGACCCACGACCTGCACTTCATCGTCGAGCGTTTCGTCTCCTACGGCGGTGAGACGCAGACCGAGCGGCTGGCGGCGCGCAAGCTGATCAGCCGGGACGTGCGGGCGATCCAGCACCTCGAAGCAGCCAAGGTGCTGCCTAGTCGGGTTCAGGCATTGGCGGCGACACCGGGCCAGGGGCTGCACGCCTGGGCGCGTCAGCGGGCAGTGGCGAGACGGGTGTCCTCATCCCCGCCGAACGCAATTGCGAATGCCCGTCAAGCGAAGGTTGAGGCGAGACAGCGCGCTCTAATTCACGAGGTAAGCATCACGACGCGGCGGCCGGACGGGTCCCGGAGGGCTCGGCGCCGATTTGAAATCACCGGAGTTCTGAGCTCGGAGGTTGCAGGGCTGCGGTCCCGTTTACGAGGATTGGAGCGGCGACAAGTGGGTGTGATTTGAGGGCGGCCTCGATACCCTTAAACTGCCAGAACTAACCATTGCGGGCCGCTTCGCGCCATGAGCCGACATCAGGTCCAAGCCCGATAGCGGACATTTAGTCTCGGAAGGCCGACCGTCTGATTTCGCCCCTTCTCGGACCCTTAGAGGGTGTGCTTCCCGCCGCTCAGGAGACTGGCATCTAGATCCGGGAGCGCAGGTGACCAGGCTCAGGGCGTAATCCACCGTAGCCTTTAGCGCTTGGGCAAGCGCTTCCTGGATCAGCTCCGTGCCGTAGCCGCGGCGAGCGATCTTTTCCGGCGCGAGGGCAACGCCGCTCTCGACCGAGTTAAACTCCAGCTCGGTCGCTGGCATCGGTCGAGCACAACGTCCCAGCTGCTGGCAAACCGACCGGTGTAGCTCCTTAGCGCCCCGTACTTCACCGCGTTGGTGGTCTGCTCGTGCAGGGCGAGCGCGAAGTTCTGCAGCTGCCGCGCTCTGAGAAACACCTTTGGAGCCGAGGCCGTGAGCCGATCCTCCGACCCATCCACGTACGCGGTCAGCTCACTCCCTCATCCCCGATCAGGTCGTGGCGGCAATCACCGAACGGGGTCTGCTTGCCGGCATTGCACTGCCGGTTGTGGTTTCCGGGAACCGACCGTGAGCGAGTTAGGTCGCGACAACGGTTGACATCGAGCATGCACTGTCTGTCTGACCCGTGGGCGATAGGAAACGTCAACGCGCGAATGGGTTGATCGATACCACCGGGTCACCGCAAGTGAGGTCACTTGGGGCTTCGGACGCATTTGCGGCGGCGTCGGACAGGCCTGAAACTTTTCCCCCGCCGAGCCCCGTAGGCCCCTGCGACGCCCCTGGAGGGGCGCAGTATCAGGGAGACACCATGTCCAAGACCCTTCTAAGCCTCGCTCTCGGCCTCAGCCTCGTCGCTGCGCCGGCGCTCGCCAAGAACCCGATGGTCGGCGGCGCGCCGATGTACGCCCAGAAGACCATCGTGGAGAACGCGGTCAACTCGAAGGATCACACCACGCTGGTCGCCGCCGTGAAGGCAGCCGGCTTGGTCGACACGCTGAACGGTCCGGGCCCGTTCACGGTGTTCGCGCCGACCAACGCCGCCTTCGCCAAGCTGCCGCCGGGCACGGTGGAAAACCTCGTGCAGCCGCAGAACAAGGCAACGCTGACGAAGATCCTGACCTACCACGTGGTCCCGGGCGTCTACACCGCCAAGGACCTGATGGCGCTCGCCAAGAAGCCTGAGGGACAGAACCAGCTCACCACCGTCGAGGGCGAGCCGCTCGCCGTCTCGGCCAGGGGCAAGAAAGTCTACGTCACCGACGTGAAGGGCAACACTGTTCCGGTGACCATCCCGAACGTGATGCAGTCGAACGGTGTCATCCACGTCGTCAGCGGCGTGCTGATGCCCTGATAGCGGGGGCGGGCGCCGGCGGAGGCCGGCGCCCGCCTCATTCACGCAGGAGCTTCCCGGAATATACGACCGGGCCAGTCGGCGTACCGGTCGGCGAGCCGCCCTTCGGCTCCACCGACACCGCGAGGGTCGCACCTTCCGCACCGGCACGGAGGGCGGCCGGCACGGGCAAGCGTGCCGCCGGGTCGGTGACGAGGCCCAGCGAGCGCGGCGCAGCATTCGCCCCCACGAACCAGAGCTCCAGGCTGCGGTCCGGCGGCGTCTCCGCCGAGAGACTGCGGACCTGCACGGTGCCGCCGTCGAGATCGACGCGCACGATCAGCGCCGGCAGGGTGCCGCCGCGGTCGACCACGGCTAGGTACTGCCGGTCGGTGGCGGAAGGCCGCGGCCCGACCGCGAGCCAGAGGGCGAGGCCGGCCGCGAGCGCGGTCGCAGCCCCCGCGGCGAGCCGCCAGATCCGCAGCCCGCGCTCCAGCCTGCGGACAGTCGCGCCACTGGCATCGACCTCAGGTGAGCGATCCGTCCCGATCCTGGCCTCAATTGCATCCCATACGTCGGGCGCGGGCTTGACCGATGGGGCCGTCGCCGTGAGCGGCGCGAGCCGCGCCTCCCAATCGGCCACCGCCGCGCGAAGGGAAGCGTCCCGCTCCATCGCCGAGGCGAAGGCGGCGCGCTCGTCGGCGGTTAAGGTCCCGAGGACGTACTCCCCAGCTGCGCCGCTGGGGTCCTCCGCCCAGAAGGGCGCGGCGCCCGTGCCAACATCGCCGCTCATGTCGCCTCCAGGCAGCCGCGCAGGCTCATGAGGCCGCGGCGCAGCCACGTCTTGACCGTGTTGACGGGGCGGTCGTGCCGTGCCGCCAATTCCTCGCGTGACCAGCCCTCGCAGTAGGCGAGGACGAGGCAATCGCGCTGGGCGGGCTCGACGGCTTCGAGGCAATGCGCGAGGGCGTCACGGCGGGCGAGGTCCGCCTCGCCGTCACGGGCATCGGCGAGGCGTTCGAACCAGTCCTCGTCGGCCTGGGTCAGGCGGGTGGCCTGGTCCTGCCGAAGGCGGTCGATGGCCTTGTGCCGAGCGATGGCACCGAGCCATGCGGCCGCGGGCCCGGTCCTCGGATCATAGGTGCCAGCACGCTGCCATATGCGCACGAACACCTCCTGCAACGCGTCCTCGGCCGCACTCCTATCCGTCAAGATACGAAGGATGATCCCGAGAAGTTTCGGGGCGGCGGCGTCATAGAGCGCGCGCAGGGCCATGCGGTCGCCCGTGGCCACGGCCGCGATCAGCTGCGCGAGGTCCGCGTTTGCAGGAGTCCCCACGTTCGGCACGGTTCCTCCCTTGCCGCGGGAAAGCGAATTCCGGCGGGCTCCGGCGCATCGGCCGATTCAGGACATACCTATGGCACGGCTCCGTCCGGAGGGACACGTGCGAGCCGTCAGAGGGGTTTGCGCGTCGCCCGCCATCGGCCGCGACACCCTCTCACCGCCGCTCGCCTTTTGCCGGCCCAAGCACGGCCTGACGAAGAGTGTCTACGGCGTGCCCGCCATCAAAGCCGGGTGGTCAAATTCGTGAGCCAAGCCGGCGAGGCGTTGACCAGGACGGTCTCCGCAGCCTTGTCGTAGCCCGTGGCGATCATCAGGCCGGTGGCGACGAGGATGGCGCCCAGGGCGACCTTCAGCCCCTTGCCGAGCCCCATCATCCGGTCGCGCCAGCGCATCAGCACCTCGCGGGAGAGGGTGCCGAGGAGCAGGAGCGGCAGGGCGGCGCCGAGGCCGAACAGAAGCATCGTCACCGCTACCGTACCCAGATCTCGCCCCTGCGATGCGAGGAGGGACGCCGCCCCCAGGGTCGGTCCGACACAAGGGCTCCAGACCGCTCCGAGCAACAGCCCGACCCCGAACTGCCCAAGGAGCCCGGCGGTCGAGAAGCCACCGAACCGGCTCTCGGTCCAGTTGCTCACCGGACTGGCGGCGACGGCGAGCCGTGTTTGGGCAGCCGGAACCATCAGGACGAGCCCGATCAGGACTAGCATAATGGCCGCGACGGTTCGGAAGACATCGCCGTCGAGGCCGATGGCGAAGCCCACGGTCGCCACGAACAGCCCGATGGCCACGAAGGACAGGGCGAGGCCGGCGGCGAGGGCTGCAGGGCCGAGCTGGTGCCCCGATGCCGCGGCACCAAGCACCAGCGGCAGCAAGGGCAGCACGCAGGGTGACAGCACCGAGAGGATGCCGGCGAGGAACGCGAGGCCGAACGTCGTGGCCACGACCGACCTACAACGCCTTCTCGACGGCGCCCTCGATCCACTCCGGCTGGGTGTCGCCGACCGAACGACCCGTCTCCTTCTCACCCTTGAAGGTGATCAGGGTGCTCTGCCTCGTCACGCCAAACCGCTTCAACACGTCCTTGCGGCTGTCGAAGTCGACGTCGAACACCTGAAGGTCCTTGAACCGGGGCTGGGCTTCCAGCTTGGCCAGGATCGGCTTCTGCGCCGCGCAGACGGTGCACCACGGCGCGGTGACGTGGACGAGGATCGGCTTGCCCGCCTTCTGCGCCGCCTCGAAGGCCTTGGGGCTGAAGACCGCCTCGGCGGCATTCGCGGCGGTACCGAACAGCAAGGGAGCGGCGGCCAGGGCGCCGAGAATGAAGCGACGGGTGGTCATGGACTGTCAGTCTCCTTGTTGATGGGTCTAGGCAGACGGTCGGCTCAATTGGTCGCCTGGGTGACGGCACGGTCGGCATTCACGCGCTCCGACCAGTCCTTGGCCTCGGCCTGCCCCTTGAGGTTGATGAGCCGGGTTCCGCTGACGTCGACGTTCTTGAAGTCCGCGCCCGTGACCGTAGCCCCGGTCAGGTTGGCGCCTGACAGGTCCGAGCCCATCAGCACCACGTCGGTGAGGTCGGCGTCCTCGAGGTTGGCATACTCAAGGCGCGACCGGCCGAGATTGGCTCCCTTCAGGTTCGCGCCGGAGAGGTTCACCGAGGTGAACACCGTCCGCATCAGGCCCATGGACTGGTTCTTGATGTCGGCCCCGCCCTTGAGGTCGACCAACGTTGCGCCGCTCATGTTTGCGCCCTTGAAGTCTCCAATGGGCATGGAGCGGCTGAGGTCGACGCCGCTGAGATTGGCGTCCCGCGCCGTGATCCCGAACATCTTCGCGTCCGCGAGCTTGGCGCCGGACAGGTCGGCCTTCAGGAACCACGCCTGTTCGAGGTTCGCGCCGCTGAGGTCGGCGCCACGGAGGTTGGCCTTGTTCAGGCGCGCCGTCCGTAGGTTGACGCCCCGGAGGTTCAGCCCTGAGAGATCGAGCCCGGAGAGGGACTTGTCGTGCAGGTCGACCGGCTTGCCGTCCGCGGCCTTGATCATCGCCTCGACGTCGGCGCGGCTCATCCCGGCCTTGGTCATGGCGGGCGAAGACATGTCCGCCCCGAGCAGCAGGTCCTGTTCGGCCGAGGCGGAGCCGGCTGCGAGGACGGCGAGCATGAAGCTGAGGGCAAGGCGGCGCATCGGTTCACTCCCGGCGGCGCCACACAGGGCGGGCGCCTTATCGTGTTCGTTGTGGCGCGATGCTATGCCGGCCCGCTGCACCCGGTCGGTGACCCAAGTCACACAAGTCCGGCGCGGCGGGAGAAAAACGCAACGCGAGCCGGACGATCAGCCCGTCGTCATGGCCGGGGGGAATACGCCGCCATGACGGATGCCCAGAAGGTCGAACGTTGGATCGACCGGTTTCCGCTCCTTCAAGCGCTCAGCCCGGCGCACCTCCAGATCGCCCGGGGAACTGCCCACTTCCCGGTCCTGGACGCCGGCGCCATCGCCTATGAACTCGATGGCGAGTGCGCCAACTACCTGATGTGCCTGGAAGGCCGCACGCGCATCTTCCGCATGTCGGAGGGCGGGCGCGAGGTGCTGATCTACAAGGTCGGCCCCGGCGGCACCTGTGCCCTGACCACGCAGTGCCTGCTGTCCGGCGGCACGTTCCCGGCGCAGAGCGTGGCCGAGGAGAAGACCGAGTTGGCGGCGCTGCCGGTGGGCACGTTCCAGCACCTGATGGGCGAGAGCGCCGCGTTCCGCAGCTTTGTCATGGACGACTACACGCGGCTGATGTCCGGCCTGTTCACGCTGATCGATGAGGTCGCATTCGCGCCGCTGAAGCAGCGCCTCGCGCAACGGCTCCTGGCCGAGGCCGATCCGCGAGGTGTCGCCGCGGTGACCCATCAGAAGCTCGCGGACGACGTCGGCAGCGTTCGTGAGGTGGTCAGCCGCCTCCTGGGGCAATGGGCCGAGGCGGGCCTGATCGAACTTCGTCGGGGAGCAATCGAAATCGTTGACCGTGCCAGCTTGGCGGCCGCAGGTCGGCAGTGACTTGGGCGTGGGGTGTCTGCTTTCGCGGCAGACCCGGACGAAGCGTACGCTCTGGGATCAACTGGAGCAGGCGAACAGCGACTGGTCGGCCATGGCTCTCCGCGGCGGCTCCCGAGCACTCGTTCGGCATATGCGACCCCGACTTGGCAGTGGTGTATAAAAGACACCCCAGAAGTGGGGGCTCCCAGGGTGTAGCCGACCTCGCGGCCAGTTTGATCGGGCTGGGGATACGAAGGTCAGCCGGAGGGCTGCTCTCATGCGGCGGAAGGCGAGGAGGAGGACCAACTAACCCTCGCCCACCGTCGCATCTCCCGGCACAGGGCCGGGAGCAGCTCGACCGGATCTCAGTAGGAGCCGAACTTGAAGTTCAGGCCGGCGCGGGCGATGGCGCCCTCGGTCCGGAAGCGGGAGATGTAGCCGACACCCGGGCCGCCGACGGAGCCGACCAGCAGGTTGTGGCTGCCGAGGTCGTAGCGCAGGTACTCGGCCTTGATCGTCACGGCGTTCGACCGGAAGAAGTTCAGGAACGAGTCGGTGGGCAGCGCGTACTCGATGCCGCCGCCGTAGGCGTAGCCGGTATCGATCCGCGAGCGGCTGCCGAAGTAGGTCAGCGGCGCGGCGGTCTGGAAGCCGACGCGCTGGGTCACGTCGCCATAGGCGAAGCCGCCGGTGCCGTACACGAAGACGCGGTCGAAGGCATAGCCGACGCGGCCGCGGACGGTGCCGAGGAAGCTCAGGTCCGTCCGGTACGTGTTGGTCAGGACGTTCGGGTTGAAGGCCGGGCGGAAGATTGACTGCACGCCGGTGCGCTGCAGATCCATGTACTGAGCGTCAGCCTCGACGCCGACGACGATGCCGGAGCCGGGGGTGAACTGGTAATTGTACCCGACCTGGCCACCGGCAGAGAAACCGTCCTGAGGCAGGCGGACGGCCGGGCTGCGCAGCAGGTTGTTCACGTTGCTCTGAAGGGCGCCGATGCCGACGGTCCGGATCGTGTCCGCCTCGGTGTAGGCGTAGCCGGCGTTGATACCGAAGTAGGCGCCGGTCCAGGTGAAGACCGGGACGGGGGTGAACACCGGCGGCGGGGCCGCGCGGCGCGGCAGGTCGGCGGCCAAGGCGGCGCCGCTCAGAGCAGAGCCCGCAACCAGAATACCAAGCAGGTTTTTAATCACAGCGCTCTCTTGTTCGTGACACCAATCGCGCCGCAAGTTAGACGAGAACGCAGTGCGCCGATGTACCATCGAAGTCACATTCCGAGCCAAAGCTGCCTCAAATCCTTTTCAGATGACGGACAGACTAAGTAGTTCCGCCGAGAAAACAGCAACGACTTTACCGTATCTGTTTCGGGGCAATATAAACGTATCAGGCTGACTTTTAATCCGTCCCCCTCTGTCTCGTGCCGAAATTTCACCATTCCCGGTCCTGCCGACCTAATCGCCGCGCATTTGGGCGATCTGCGAGCCGGTGTCGTTCTCCAGTGCGGCCGGGGAAGCCGACGGGTTGACAGCATCGTTAACGCGTGAATGATTCAGGTTTGAACGGAGCGCCGCTCAATGGCGACATCGACCAAGCAGCCTGGGCTCAGGCTTGACGACCAACTTTGCTTCGCCCTTTACGCCGCGACGAACTCGGTCGTGCGCGCCTACCGGCCGCTACTGGGCGAGCTCGGGCTGACCTACCCGCAGTACCTCGTCATGCTGGCGCTCTGGCAGGACGGCGTGACGGCGGTGCATGACCTGGCCACCCGGCTGCAACTCACGTCCAGCGCGATCACGCCCCTGGTCGACCGGCTGGAGGCTGCGGGTTTCGTCACTCGCGCCCGTGCAGATGACCGGCGCGTCGTCCTCGTCGCCCTGACGGAGACGGGCCGGTCGTTGGAGGTCAGGGTCTCGGAGGCTCAGCAGGCCGTAGTCTGCCGCACCGGGCTAGGCGACCGCGACCTCGCCGACCTGCGCCAGGAGTTGAAGGAACTCGCCGACCGCGTCGCCGCGACGGGCATGGCCCGGGACGACGACCCGGACTGAGGATGCACCGCGCGCAGGCGGCGATGCTCCCTGCGGAGGCGCACTTTTCCTGCGTGGGTTCGACGGCGGGATGGCCGGCGACCCGGGCGGATCTATCGAGGGCCATGCGTCATTGCCGGCGCCCTCCAACTTGTCGGCTCGCGATGGGCCGGACGATGCCCGCACGCCATGCGGGTCGAACATAGGAGGAAACATGGACGCGCAAGCGACCGGGGATCCAGGGGGCGGCCAGCCCTGGGGACCCCACAACACGGTGACGGTGGTCGACCCGTCGCCGGTGAATTGGCTTTCCATCACCTGGAACACGATGGAGGAGGCCAACCGCGTCGACCACGACGGCATCGGCCAGCCGAGCCTCGCCGAGAGCTGGCGTTGGCTCGACAAGGAGACCCTCGAACTCACGATGCGGGACGCGGTCTACCAGGACGGAGAGCCCTTCAACGCGGCGATGTTCAAGCTCGGCTTCGACAAGGTTCAGGAATGGACCAACCCGCACCCGCCGGGCGCCTTCCTTAACTTCGCCCGGGACGTGACCTGCGAGGCGGTGGACGAGCGCACCATCCGCATGCGCTTCCCCGGCGGGGACTCCGCGGCGCTGATGAAGCTGCGCGGCATGCACCTACCGTCTACGCGGTTCTGGAACGAGTGGGGCTTCGTCGACCCGAAGACGGGTTCGGCAGAAGGTCATTGGTGAGTCATCGAC
Organism: Methylobacterium sp. UNC300MFChir4.1; assembly: GCF_900110155.1. Classification (NCBI taxonomy): domain Bacteria; kingdom Pseudomonadati; phylum Pseudomonadota; class Alphaproteobacteria; order Hyphomicrobiales; family Methylobacteriaceae; genus Methylobacterium; species Methylobacterium sp. UNC300MFChir4.1. Next base: position 60,059 of record NZ_FOCS01000027.1, read on the forward strand.
GCGCCTGGTCCGTGGGGGACTGGCCCGTTCGTGCTCGCCGAGGGCGTCTCGCTCATCGATAGCCGCTCCGACCGCGTGGTCATGGAGCCCAACCCAACGTACTGGAACCCGGCCCGCAGGCCGACGGTCCGGATCGTCTACGACAACGTGATCGGCAAGGCCGAGGGCATCAAGTCGGTGGCGTCCGGTGACGGCCGGGTCGACGTGGTGTTCGACCTGACGCCGGACGAGGCGCACGCCTTCCCGGCAAGCGAGCACGGCAAGATCCAGACGAAGAAGGCGAAGACGATCCTGACGGGCGTCTTCAACGAGAACCGTCCGGACTCGCCCTGGCGCAACCCGGAGGCCCGCCGGGCGCTCAACCTCGCCATCGACCAGGCCTTCGTGCTGGAGCACGGAGCGCATGGCTACGGCACGGTGATCCCGGCCTTCATCCAGCCCGGCCGCTACGGCGCGGACCCGGACATGAAGCCGATGCTACACGACCCCGAGGGTGCCAAGCGCACGCTCGACGACCTGGGCCTCGGGGGGCGGGAGTTGGTCTTCGTGGCCTCGCCCGCCTGGAAGGGCGTGGTGGAGGCCATCGGCCAGTGCCTCGCCAAGGTCGGCCTGGGCTGCCGCTTCGTCAGCGACCGGGGCGACCTGCCGGAGGAGTTTGACGTCAAGCTCGAATGGTATTTCGACTGGACGCCGCAATATCCGGTGGCCTGCGTGCACCGTGAATTCTTCGGGAAGGACGCGACCCTGCGCCAGGGTCCGGAGGACCCGAGGTTCGACGCCCTCTACGACAAGCTCCTGCATACGCCGGAGACCGGGACGGAGGGGGTGGTGCGCGAGGTGGAGCGGTACCTGCAGGACGAGGCCAAGGCCCTGTTCCTGTACTCGCCCTTCACCCTGTTCGCGGTGTCGGACCGGGTGGCGTTCACGCCCTACGACACCTGCATGTCCGAACTCGCCGAGACCCGGATCAAGGGTTGAGGCGGAAGGCGGCGCGGGGGGGGGGGCTCCCGCGCCGCCACCTTCCGCGGACGAGAAGGCCGCATGATCGTCGCCACCGCCGGCCACATCGACCACGGCAAGACCGCGTTGGTGAAGGCGCTCACCGGCATCGACGCCGACCGGCTGCCCGAGGAGAAGGCCCGGGGCATCACTCTCGATCTCGGCTTCGCCTACGCGCCGCGGGACGGTCGCCTGCGGGTCCCGCTCGGCTTCGTCGACGTGCCGGGGCACGAACGCCTGGTACGAACCATGGTGGCGGGCGCCACGGGTGTGTCCTGCGCGTTGCTGGTGGTCGCGGCCGACGACGGGGTGATGCCGCAGACCCGCGAGCACGCCGTCATCCTCGACCTTCTCGGCCTCGACCGCGGCATCGTCGCCGTGACGAAGGCCGACCGCGCTGACCGGGAGCGCATCGCCGCGGTGACCGTGGAGATACATGCCCTCCTCGCAGGTACCGGCCTCGCGGGAGCGCCGGTCGTCGCCTGTTCGGCGCTGACGGGATCGGGCATCGACGACCTCGCCCGCCTGCTGGAGGCTACGGCTGGTTCCCGCGTCCCGACCGGTGCTGACCGCGGCTTTCGGCTCGCCGTCGACCGGCACTTCACCGTGCCCGGTGCCGGCTTGGTCGTGACCGGCGCGGTACATGCCGGCACGGTCCGCGTGGGCGACCGGCTGCTCGTCTCGCCCGGCGCGCGCGAGGTCCGGGTGCGCGGCGTGCGCGTCCACAACGCGGTGGCCGAGACCGCGCGCGCTGGGGAGCGCTGCGCCCTGAACTTGGTTGGTCCCCGGCTGTCCGTCGACGACGTGGGTCGGGGCACGTGGGTCCTGGCGCCGGACCTGCACGGCCCGGCGACCCGCCTCGACGTCTCCGTGCGCGTGCTGCCGCACGAGGGTCGGCCCCTGCGCCACCGTACCCCGGTGCATCTCCATCTCGGGGCGGCCGCGGTGACGGGACGGTTGTTGCTCCCCGGGGCTGGCTCGGTCGAACCGGGCGCGACCGCCCGGGCAGTGATCACGCTCGACCGCGAGATCGGCGCCCTGGCCGGGGACCGCTTCGTCCTGCGCGACGTCTCAGCCGTGCGTACGCTCGGGGGCGGTTGGGTGCTAGACGTGGACGGGCCGCGCCGGGGCCCCTGGACGCCGGAACGCCGGGCGGTCGTCGCGGCGCTCGACACCGTGGATGACGGCCGCGCCCTCCGAGGCCTCCTCGCCACCTCCGGACCCGGGGTCGACCTCGCCCGCCTCGCCCGCCTGCGCAATTTGCCCGCGGCGACGCTGGACGCCCTCGTCGCGGAGGAGGGTGCGGTCGTCGCGGAGGATGGCCCGCGGCTCGCGTTCCAGGGTTCGCGGATCGCCGTGCTGGCCGCGCGCGTGGTGTCCGAACTCGCCCGGACGCACATGGCGCAGCCCGACAACCCCGGGCTCGCTCACGACGAGATCGCATCGATGGTGGAGGCCGGGGACCGTCCGGCCCTCCCGGCCGCCCTCGACGGGCTCGTCCGGACGGAACGGGCACTGCGACGCGGCGCGCTCCTGCACCTGCCCGGCCACGTGGCGCGCCTGCGTCCGGCCGACGCCGTCGTCTACGACACCGTTCGCGCCGTGCTGGAGGAGGCGGGCTTGGACCAGCCCCGCCTCACCGTGCTCGCCGAGCGCCTGGGCCGCCCGCCCGACGAACTCCGCCGCCTCCTCGACAAGGTCGGCCGCCTCGGCTGGCTCGTGCGTGTCTCGAATAGCTACTACGCGCTACCGGAGGCAGTCGCCGAACTGGCGCGCATCGCGGACGCGGTGGCGCGGGAGCATCCCGAGGGCCTGCTGACGGTCGGGCGATTTCGCGAGACGGCCGGCATCAGCCGCAACCTGACCATGCCGCTCTTGGGGTTCTTCGATGGACGGGGGTTCACGGTGCGGATCGAGGCGGGACGTCGCATCCGCACCGATTGGCGCGTCCTGGCCCCCATCGAATTGGCATGACGCCGCGCATGAAGGGTCGGGGCCGGATCCCACCGTCCTGCCACGGTGGGCATGACGGTGGGGACGCTTATCCCAGCCCGAGCTGAAACCTTTCGGGACAGGCCTCCGTACAGGTCGGCATACGCCCGGCCAGGGCGCGGCGCGGGGCCCTGCTCCGGCGCCCGAAAAACTGTGCGCGGTCGCCAGCGCTCAAGGATATTTCTCTCGGAAAATCAGGAACTTGCGGCGCAATTCTCATCTTGCATCACTGTGCGAAGGGGATTCCTTCCCCGTACAGGAGACATCGAATGAAGATCACCACCCTAGCGCTCGCGGCCTCGGTCCTCGGTGGCCTCGTGCTCGGAACCGGCGCCGCCTCGGCCGCCCCGATGGGCCCGAACGGCCTTCAGGCCGCCCCGGCGGGCGTCACCCAGGTTCGGATGAGCAGCAGCGAGCGCATGATGATGAAGAAGCGCATGATGCATAAGAAGATGATGAAGCGCCGGATGATGAAGCGGAAGATGATGATGAACCGCATGTAAGCGGCCATCACGAACGCGACGGCCTGACCTTCGGGTTGGCCGCCGCGCCCCGCGGTTCCCGGGATATGTCACCCTTATGCCCCGCACGTACCTGCTGCTCGGCGTCATCGCAGCCGTCGGCGCCGCGACGCTCGGCGGCTGCGACCGCCTCGCATCGACCTGGGCCGGACTTCGCCGCTATAGCCGATATCGCTAGGAGACGAAGGCAAGAGGCCGCTGACGGAGCAAAAGCCTTTTCTCTACGCCAAATTTATCCGATGCGGAATTTTGATGCCCCGAAACTGATCATTGGCACGGTCATCATCAACAGCGACCGAGACTATGGCGAGTATCAGCAGGGCGATGATGTTTATAATATTGATTACCGAGTTCACGGCGAGGCGTGCTTTGGCATCAGCAGCGTAGCTGGACCGTCTGGTCGTGCGCCATTTCGGGTCTAAGCGAAACGCCAAGGCCGCAGGGTCAAGGTCCGGTTAATTGCCGCCTGAGCTTCGAAGCAGCCATTCTGCTTACGGCCAGCCTCGGTCATCGCGCGGGCCCGCGTGAGTGTCTCGGATGGGTGGATTTCTGCCAGTCCGCTTTCAGGACTGGAGTTGGCTGAAGCAGACACGAACCTACGAGCAACGAAGCTGATGCGTGATCTGCGCCGCGATGCCGTTCAGCGCCTTGATGATGTCGTCGGGCGGGTAAGGCTTGGCGAAGAACAGGCCGTTCTCGGGCAGGTCCTCCTTCGTCACCTTCCGGCGGCCCGACGTGACCATGATGGCGACCGGCGGCCATCGCTCCCGGACGGCGTGAGCGAGCTTCAGGCCGTCCATTGAGCCCTGCATCTCGATGTCGGTGAACAGGACGCGGATCTCGGAGTGGCGTTCGAGGATGCGGATCGCCTGGTCCGCGTTCCTGGCCTCGTAGGTCGTGAAGCCCGCCTCGATGCACAGGTCTACGGCCTCGGCACGCAGCAGCGCATCGTCCTCCACGACGAGGACGGCGAGGCTATTCGGGTTGAAGGACTGTCCCATCTCGCGTGGCCCGAACCCTTACGCTTCCACCACGCCGCCGCCGGGCACGCCCGTCAGCCTGAACCTGATGCCCGCCGGGTCGAAGTCCAGGCAGCCCTCGCCCTCGAAATAGGATGCCACGATCCGCTCGATCAGCTTCGAGCCGAAGCCACGGCCCGCCGGCGGGGTGACGGGCGGCCCCCCTGTCTCGACCCAGTCGAAGGCGAACGTCCCGTCCTCGACCCGCCATGACATCGCGACGCGCCCCGTCTCGTTCGACAGGGCGCCGTACTTGGCCGCGTTGGTGGCCAGCTCGTGCGTGGCGAGCGAGAGCCCGAGCGCCTGCTGGGAGGTAAGGATCAGGTGCGGGCCCGACCACGTGATGCGCTGCTCCGCCACGCGGTGCGGCTCTATGGCCGCCGAGACGACGTCGTGGATGTCGGCCTCGGTGAAGTTCGAGCGGGTCAGGATGTCCTGCGCGCGGCCGAGGGCGGAGAGACGCTGGCCTACGGCCGCGCGGCCCTCCTCCATGGTCTTCGCCTGGCGCAGCGTCTGGGTGACGATGGCCTGCACCATGGCGAGAGAGTTCTTCATGCGGTGGGCCAGTTCCTGGGTCAGCACCGCGCGCGCCTCCTCCGCCGCCTTCAGGTCGGTTACGTCCCGCGAGATCGACAGGATGCGCTCCGGCCGCCCATCACACCCGAGGATCGGCGAGACCTGCACGTCCCAGTACCGCCGGTTGCCCTTCATCGTGTCGGCGTAGCCCTGGAAACCGGAGGCGACCCCGGCCTGCGCCGCGGCGATGGCCTCCTTGGCGGCGAGGTTGCCCTCGCCCTCCCAGAAGTTCGGCCAGGGGCATCCGGCGATGGCGTTAAAGTCGGACACCTCCATGACCCGCTTGCCGCCCTCGCTCATAAAGGCGAGCTTGGCGTCGAGGTCGAGCACCTTGATGCAGTCATTCGAGGCAGCGAGCACCCCCCGCATGAAGCTCTCGCTCTCGCGCAGCTGCTCCACGGCGCGATGCCGCTCGGTCACGTCGGCGGCCATGCCGAACCATTCCGTGACACCCCCTTCCTTGTCCCTGACGGGGACGGCGCGGGAGAAGATCCAGCCCGCGCCCCCGTCGGCCAGGCGGACCCGGTGCTCCAACTGGAAGGGTTCGGATTTCCCGACCGCCGCCGCGATCTCGGCGCGGACCTCGCCCTGGTCCTCCGGGAACAGGTACTCGTCCATCCAGCGCACGCTGGGTGCGTCGGTGTCGGCGATGAACCCGCGGCCCTGCAGGGTCCGCATCTCCTGCCAGTCGGGGCTCATGGAGTAGAGGCTGTCCGAGCTGGCCTCGACGAGGGCGGCCAGGCGCTCCTCGCCCGCCCGGAGCCGTTCGATGGCCGCGTCGCGCTCGCGTTGGGAGACCACCCGGGCCGTGCAGTCCGACGTGACGTTGAGGAGGCCGACGACCGCGCCGCGCTCGTCGCGGACCGGGGAATAGGCGAAGTCGTACCAGACCTGCTCCTCGAAGCCGTTGCGGGTCATGGTGAGCGGCTGGTCGCGGAAGGCGAAGCTCTCGCCGCCGAACGTCCGGTCGACCAGCGGGGCGATCTCGTCCCACAGTTCCGGCCAGACGTCCTCGCCCGGCAAGCCCAGCGCACTGGGATGCCGCGCCCCCAGGATGTCCGCGTAGCCGTCGTTGTAGAGGAATATGCGGCTCGGTCCCCACATGACGCACATGGGGTGCAGCGATGCGAGCATCAGGTCGACCGTGGTACGCAGGACCACCGGCCACGCCTCGCGCCTGCCCAGCGGGGTCGATGCCCAATCGTGCCGCAGGAACAGGTCCGCCATCCGAAGCGGACCGATCCGCCCGACATCCGCGCCAAGCTTGGCGTGTACCGTCATGCCACGTCCCGCCAGATACCCCGTCCGGCGAGCCCCCCGCCTTCGGAGCATTTGTAGACGGACACGGGCGAGCCAGAAAGAGAGACACACTGACCTCTTCGTGAAGGCCCCCCGACACACGAGAGAAGACTGGGTTGACCGGGGGCAGCGTGATCAGCCGGGCGCCGCCAAAGGAGCGTTGTGCTTCCGGCGTCGCCTCGCTTGCGCAGGCGTGGCGCCAAACCACTGGGCGCGGCGCCCTTCGCGTCCCCATATCCAGCCTGCGAGCGAAACGACTACCGAGGAGTTGCGATGAGAACCGAAAGGGCGGTGCTGGCCGGCGGGTGCTTCTGGGGCATGCAGGACCTTATCCGGCGCCTGGAGGGCGTGGTCTCGACCCGCGTCGGCTACACCGGCGGCGACGTGCCGAACGCGACCTACCGCAACCACGGAACCCATGCGGAGGCCATCGAGATCGTCTACGACCCGGCCCGGACGAGTTTCAGGCGCATGCTGGAGTTCTTCTTCCAGATCCACGACCCGACGACGCCGAACCGGCAGGGCAACGACCGGGGCCCGAGCTACCGCTCCGCCATCTTCTACGGCGATGACGACCAGCGCCGCGTGGCGGAAGAGACCATCGCCGATGTCGACACCTCTGGTCTCTGGCCGGGCAGGGTCGTGACGGAGGTAGCCCCGGCCGGGCCGTTCTGGGAGGCCGAGCCGGAGCATCAGGATTACCTGGAGCGTATCCCCAATGGGTACACCTGCCACTTCATCAGGCCGAACTGGGTGCTGCCCTCGCGCGCTCACGCGACGCAGGACGCGTAAGCCCGCCCGGGCCGGGACGCCGGAATGGCCGGCGTCTCAGGTTCCCATGGTCATCACGGAACCACCGTCGACCCGCAGGAACTCGCCGGTGATGAAGCTGGCGCGTTCGGAGCAGAGGAACGTCACGGCCGCCGCGACTTCCTCCGCCTTGCCACGGCGCTTGGCGACGATGCCGGGACGCTCCTCGTCGAGCGTCAGCTTGATCGCCTCGTCGAAGGAGATGCCCTTCTCCTTCGATTTCTT
>NZ_FOCS01000029.1:0-62852 GCF_900110155.1 Methylobacterium sp. UNC300MFChir4.1
CGACAGCACCGGCACCAAGATCGTCCTGAACGCCCAGGCGGACGTGGAATTCCAGAACTCCGGCAGCCAGACGGCGCTCGGCTTCACCGCCTCGGCCACCACCGCCTCGACCTACGGCACCGCCGCCAGCACCGTGGTGTCCAGCGACCTGTCGATCTCGGGCGTGACGCAGCGCGCCTCGCTGGCCAACCAGTACAACAACCTGCTCAACCAGATCACGCAGCTCGCCAGCGACGCCAGCTACAACGGCGTCAACCTCATTGCCGGCAAGGGCAATGACATGAACATCAAGTTCAACGACACCGGCAGCTCGAACCTGAACGTCGCCTCGGTCGACGCGACCTCCAGCGGCCTGGGCCTGTCGTCGATCACCAACTCGAACAGCTCGACCAGCCAGAACGGCCTCGGCAACTTCCTGCTGAACGCCGACGTCAACAAGACCCTGGCGGTCCTGACCACGGCCGGCGCGGCCCTGAACTCCGCGGCGAGCACGCTGGGCTCGAACCTGTCGGTGGTTCAGAACCGCCAGGATTTCTCCAAGCAGCTGATCAACGTGCTGCAGACGGGCTCGGCCAACCTGACCAACGCCGACCTGAACCAGGAGGCGGCCAACTCCCAGGCGCTGTCGACCCGCCAGTCGATGGGCATCTCGGCCCTGTCGCTGGCCAACTCCGCCCAGCAGGGCGTCCTCCAGCTCCTGCGGTAAGCGATACGCACCGCGTCGACCGAGCGGCCGGAGTCGAACTCCGGCCGTTCGCGTTCGCGGCGTCCCGAGGCCGCATCCGGCCGGAACGCGAGAGACCGGTCCCGGCGGCACGACCGCCCGCAGCCCGCCGCTGTCCCCCGGATTCCCGTGGAGGCAGCGCGCCGGTCATCGCGGGTCAGGAACCGGCGGACCCGCCCCCTTCCGGCATCGCAGGATCCGAACGCCCGGTGGCCAACGCCGGCACTGTCGGGACCAGAGGTCACACCCCCTTCTCGCATCCGCGTGCCGGTTGCGGTTGGACGCGGCGGCGGCTCCGGATAAGACCGGGCCATGAGCATCGAAGATCTTCGGGGGGAGGTCGAGCGGCTGCGTCGGCGCGAGCGCGCGCTGGTTGAGGAGAACGCGCGCCTGCGCGCGTCACAGGCCCCGGTCACCGCCCCGACAACCACTCTGGCCGGAGTCGGCACCGCCCGCTCCGATCTTCTGTTCACCGCCGCCGACAAGACTCGGATGGCGATGATCGTCACCGATCCGAACCTGCCCGACAATCCGATCGTCTTCGCCAACCGCGCCTTCCTGGAACTCTCCGGCTACTCGGCGGGGGAGCTGATCGGGCGCAATTGCCGCTTCCTCCAGGGGCCCGCGACGGATCCGGCCGATGTCGCCCGCATCCGCGATGCCATCGCCGCGCGGCGCGACGTGGTGGTCGAGCTGCTGAACTATCGGCGCGACGGCAGCACCTTCGTCAACGAACTCTACATCAGTCCCGTCTTCGGACCGCTCGGCGAGTTGCTGTTCTTCTTCGGCAGTCAGCTCGACCTCACGCGCTTCCGGCAGCGCGAGGCGCAGGCCGTCGAGCGGACCATCGCGCCGCGGCATGCCCGGGCGGACGACGGGGTGGGCTTCTGCATCGTCGAGCTGCGCTTCGACGGGGATGGCAGGGCCGCGGATTACCGCGTGGTGGAGACCAACGCCGCCTTCGAGGATCAGTCCGGCCTCGGCGCCGCGGCGGGACGCTGGATGAGCGCGCTCGAGCCGGACCACGCCCGACGCTGGTTCGACACCCTCGGTGACGTGGCGCGATCCGGGCACAGCGCCCGGTTCAAGGGAGCCCTGTCGCGAACGGGACCCATCCTCGACGTCCGCGCGATGCGGACCGGTAGCGGGACGCAGAACCGCGTCGCGATCCTTCTCGAGGATCCGGCGGCCCGGCAGGCGGACGAGGAGCGGCGCGAGGCACGGACGCGCGACCGGAAGATCGAGCACGACCTGGTCTGGCGGACGAGCCGCGACCTTCTCGTGGTCTGCGCCCTCGACGGAACCTGCCAGGCGGTCAACCCGGCCTGGACGGAGCTACTCGGGTGGCCGGCCAGCAGCTTGGTCGGCATCCGCATCGATACCCTGATCCATCCGGACGACGGCGAGACCGCGGCCAGCGCGTTCGAGACGCTGCGGACCGGCCACACGCTGTCGGACCTCGACGTCCGGTTCCGGACCGCCGACGGCGCGTATCGCTGGATCGCCTGGAACGCCATCGCGCGCGGGGACCGGTTCCACGCGACAGGGCGCGACGTCACGGAGCGCCGCGCCCTCGAGGAGCAGCTGCGTCAGTCGCAGAAGATGGAGGCGGTCGGGCAGCTCACCGGCGGCGTGGCGCACGACTTCAACAACCTGCTGACCGTCATCAAGTCGTCGACCGATCTGTTGAAGCGACCGGGCCTCAGCGAGGATCGGCGGGGCCGCTACGTCGACGCCATCGCCGACACGGTCGACCGCGCCGCCAGATTGACCAGCCAGTTGCTGGCCTTCGCGCGCCGGCAGGCACTCCGACCGTCTATCTTCGACGTGGTGCAGTCGGTGGCCGCCATCGCCGACATGGTCGGCACGCTGACCGGCGCGCGCATCCACGTCGCGACCGACACGGATGCCGGCACGGACGCGGACGGCCGCAGGCTGCGCTGCCACGTCGATGCCGACCCCAGCCAGTTCGACACGGCCCTCGTCAACCTCGTGGTGAACGCCCGCGATGCCATGCAGGGCGAGGGCCGCCTCGTGATCAAGGTGCGGCGCGCGGACCGGATCCCGGCGCTGCGGGCGCATCCGGCCGTGCCCGGCGATTTCGTGGCCGTGTCGGTCTCGGATACCGGCTCGGGCATCGAAGCGGACCTCCTCGAACGCATCTTCGAACCGTTCTTCACGACGAAGGGCGTCGGCCACGGCACCGGCCTCGGCCTCAGCCAGGTGTTCGGCTTCGCCAAGCAGTCGGGCGGTGACGTCGCGGTCGACAGCGTCGTCGGCGTCGGGACCACCTTCACGCTGTTCCTGCCGCGGTCCCAGCAGGCGGAGGTCCAGGAGGGCGTGCCGGACGAGCCGGAGCCGCTCGCCGAGGGTCACGGCACGCCCGTCCTCGTGGTGGAGGACAACGAGGAGGTCGGCGCCTTCGCCCGGCAAGCCCTCGTGGAACTCGGCTACAGGGCTGTCTGGGTGAAGGACGCGCAGGCGGCCATCGCCACGATCGAGGCGAACGGCCAGGAGATCGAGATCGTCTTCTCCGACGTGGTGATGCCGGGCATGAACGGTGTCGATCTGGCCCGGGAGATCAGGCGCCGTCGTCCCTACCTGCCCGTCGTCCTCACCTCCGGCTACAGCCACGTGCTGGCGTCGGAGGGCACCGACGGCTTCGAGCTCCTGCACAAGCCCTACTCGGTGGCCGACCTCAGCCGGGCCCTGCGCAGGGCGCTCCGGGAACGGTCGGCGCTGACCTTCGGCTGACGAGGCCGCATCCGACCGGACCGACGCGCGTTACGTCCCCGACCGCCCGAAGATTCGGACAGGACACCGCACCATGTCGTCGGATACGCCGCGTCCCGGAGACGACCCGCTGCCTCCCATCGACGATCCGCTGCCGGAGCCCGCACCGCCCGACGGGGACCCGCCGGCCGAGCCGCCGGCGCCGCGTCCTCCCGGTCCCATCGAAGCGGGGTGAGATCGGGCGCCGGACGGCCGCCCGTCCGCAAGCGGACGAGGACTGCATCGGGGCCGGAGGAGCTTCCGGCGGAACCGAAGTGTTCACCGGTTCGCGACGGGCCCCTGGCGATGCCGCGCCGCTTCTCAATGCAGCGGGTAGCGGCTCAGAAGGTCGGCCGTCCTCTGGACGGTCTTGTCGTAGAGGCAGGCGGGCAGCGCCGCGTTCGCGCCGCTCCCGTTGGCCCACTCGCTGTCGGTCAGGTCGCCGCAATCCGCGTCCCGGAAGGCGATCCAGGCACGCTGCGCCCGCTCGAGCCGCGTCTTCCAGAGTGCCCTCGCGTCGGGGTCCGGCGTGCGGTCGTCGTGATCGATCACCGACATCGCCTTCCTGTAGGCCGCGTTGAGCTTCGCGTCGGCCTCCTGCAGGGCGCGGGTCATGCACGCCGTCGTGCCCGGCGTGGAGGTCTCGGTCAGGCAGAGTTTCGCGGACGGCTGGTCGGCTCGGGCGGTCGTCGGCACGGCGAGGCTGGCGAGCAGCCCGGCAAGGACGGGGGCCGAGGCCTGCAGCAGGCGTGGGCGCTTGTGATTCATGGCTCTAAGATCCGGTTCGCGCGTCGCATCGACCCGGCTGCGGGGTCCTGCGCGCGGCGGGTGACGGCGAGTCGGAGCGGAATGCGGCTTGGGCCGCGACCTCAGCGTGCCTCGACGACCACGGCGGTGCCGTAGGCGACGACGCCCATCATCGACTGGTCGGTGTCCGCCGTATCGAAGCGCATCATGACGACGGCGTTGGCGCCGAGTTGCGCCGCGTTCTGCGCCATGCGGTCGATCGCCTGCGACCGCGCCTGCTCGATCAGCTGGCTGTACTCGCTGATCTCGCCGCCCATGATGCTGCGCAGTCCGGCGGTGAAATTGCCCACCGCACCGCGGCTGTGCACCACGGCGCCGAAGCATGGGCCGCGGACCTCGCGCACGTGGTAGTTCGGAATGTTCTCGGTCGTGACGATGATCATGGCAGCTCGCTCAGGCGGGTGGTCGGGAAAGACGGGAGGCAGTCAGGGCGAGCACGACAGGTCGCCGCCCGGACATTTGATCTGGGCTGCCAGGTCCTGGATCCGCTGGCGCGTCAGCGTGATCTTGCACGCGCCCAGAAGCATCGGGGCGATGCTTCCGTTGTTGTCGGGCGTCAGCGTGTTGAAGCCTGTCCGCAGGTTGCACTCGGAATCGCGGAAGGCGATCCAGGCGCGCTCGGCGGCGACCAGATTGCGTCGGCCGTTCTCGTCGAGCTTGCTGCGCAGGGTCGCGTAGCGGCGGTTCAGCTCCGCATCGGCCCGGTCGAATTCCTGGGCCGTGCAGGTGTTGGCGTCCATCTGGTTCGCGGAGGCGCCGCAATCGACCTCCGCCGCGTATCCGGCGGTCGGGACGAGGATCACGGCAGTGAGAAAGGCGTTGCGCAGCATGGCGGACTCGGTGCGGGAGAGGGCGGACGACACGGCGGCCGATGCGCAGATCACGGGTCGTCGGACGCCGACTGTGCGTCGCGGGCCCGGAAGCCGTAATAGCCGCGGTCGGCGTCGTAGAGGACGTCGAAGCCGTTCAGGACATGCAGCCCCGTGTTGACGAAAGGCTGCGGGCGCACCGTGTTGAGGACGATGCGTTCGGGAGCGAGCGGCGCGGCTCGGTCGCCGACATCGATCGCGTAGCCGGCCGCGTCGCCGAACTGGAAGCCGAGGCGCGTTCCCGGGCGGAGCATGGCGTGATCGCCCGCATCGGCCCGGAGGCTGTCGGCGACCTGGGACGGCGGCAGCGTCAGGAACATGCCGGTGACACCGGTATCGAGGAGCCCCCGGCCGCAGGCAGCGGGCTCACGGCCATCGACGGTGATGCAGACGGGAACGCCGAGCCAGTCGCCCGGCACGTGCGGGTGCGGGTCGAGCTTCACGAAGCGGTAGCGGCCGCGCGTGTTGGCGCGCGTCAAGCCGACATGCACGCCGCGTCGGGTCAGCACGTAGCCGCGGTGCACCGAACCGGGTCCCGGCGGCTCCGCGTTGAGGAGCGGATTGGTGTCCGGCGTGCTCTGCGTCTGGCTGTCGTCCTCGCGGCCGAAACCGATCCCCATCATCGCCACGTGGGCCGGCGCCACCTCGGGCGTGCAGCTGCGAGCGCGCGCGGTGCAGTCGATCCGGTCGACGGCGAGGACCCGGATGGGCTGCGTGACCACGCTCGCTCCATCGCGGCCGACGATGGAAACCGGGACGCGCACCCAGCGTCCGACCATGATCCGGCCGGAACTCGAGTAGGTCAGCCGTCCGGGCTCGCTCGGCAGGCTCTCGTTGTCTGGAATCCGAGCGGCTGAGACCACGATGCCGGTCGAACCGGTATCAACGAGCACCGGACGAGGCTCGCCGCCGAACGACAGGCCGAGGCGCGGGGACTTCGTGATGGCGTCGCCGGGTCGCGGCGCGTTGAGGAAGGGCAGGAAGATGCCGCGTCGGTCATCGCCGTAGCTCGGCCCATCGTCGGCCCGCGCCGACATCGCCGGGCCGAGCAAGGCCGCGCTCACGATCCCGACGCCGAGGAGAGCCGAGACCGATCGGGTGTGATGGTCCCCAGGACGGACGGTCAGGCAAGCTGAGCGCGGAGGATGCTGAAACACCTGGCACATGTCGGCCCCGGGAGATGTCGTTTCCGAGTCGACACCGCGCGCGATCCGCATCGGCGTCGAGAACAGCTCTGCAGTCCGCGCACGGTCGCGCAGGCGTGGTGGACCGGATCCGGGCGGTCGGCGGCGAGAGCCAGTCCACCCTCAGGCGGTCGGGAGCACGATCCGGTCTGCCACGCGCGTAGCCGACGCCTCGACGAGAGATTTCATGAATACCTCTCAGATGAAGAGAAGCCATTAACAGTATTCGCCGTCCATCGAGCAGGCTCTCACCGATCAGCGGACGCTGTATTGACCCCTCTCCGATCCCGGGTCAACGAATCGTGAGAAATAGTGTTACCGGTTCAGTAAGCCGGGGTGGCTTGCGGCTGATGATGAGCATTCGACGCCGTCGCGTCGCGTGTTCTGGACAGAACGCAGTGCCCGCGTCGCTCTCGATCGGAGCGCGCTGACGGTCCTGTGGGTCAAGGCTGATCGGGGTGACCCTGCCGTCGATGGCGACGGGCACCGCCGCCGTCGGGCGCTTACCGGACGACCGACGCCATCTCGGCCGCGCCTGTCGGAAGAAATTTTTCGCGTCACACCGCGCCGGCCGCACGAAACCGCGTCTGGCCGACCCATGCCCCTGTCGAGGCGGACGATCCACCGCCCGACCAGGGAGACCCGAGATGACCAAGACCAAGATCCTCGTCCTCGCCGCCAGCCTTCTCTGCGCCGCGGGTCCCGCCCTCGCCCAGGAAGCCGCGCCGCAGCACGGGAACCAGGAGTTCCTCGGCGTCGATCTCGACAACGGCGGCGTCTACTACAACGGCCGCAACTCCGGCCGTTACTGCGTCTACCGCACGGTCGAGGTCTACAATCGCTACACCGGCTACTTCGAGGCGCGGCGCGCCCGCCGCTGCGGCCGCGGTCTCTACCTGCCGTGAGGAGCGAGACCATGCTGACCGCCCTCTCGCCGCTCCACCTCGCCGCCCTCAGCCTGATCGTCGCGTATCTCGGCTGGGGCTGAGATGCCCGCTCCCCGCACCGGCACCTGTGCCCCCGATGTCATCCGCATCGTCGCGGAGCCCGCCTCGACCGGCCGCGCTCACACCGTGAGATTGTTTCCCGATCCTCCAGCGGATAACCCTGTCGCGCGTGCCGACCGGGCGCGCCCCGCTCCGAGGACGATGAAACCGGGCCGCGACCCGGACAGGAGAACGCGCTTGCCGAGAGCCAACCCGGTATCCGCGCTGCGGCGGGCCGCCCGCACCGCGCTCATCCTACTCGGGATGACCTGCCTCGCCCCGCTCGCGCCGGCCAGGGCTGCCCCGGATCCGGCAGCCTTCGCCGACAATGCCGATGCCGTGGCGGTGGTGATCGGGAACCGCAGCTACAAGCAGACCGTGCCTGTCGACTACGCGCACAACGATGCCGAGGCGATCCGCGCCTACCTGATCGAGCGCCTGGGCTACCGCCAGAGCAACGTCTTCCTCCTGAAGGACGCGACCCTCAACGAGTTCAACCAGGTCTTCGGCACCGAGCGGAATCCGCAATCCGGCCGCCTCTGGCGCAGCGTGCGCGAGGGCCGCTCGAACGTCTTCGTGTACTATTCCGGTCACGGCGTCCCGGATCTCGCCACCAAGCAGCCGTTCCTGCTGCCCGAGGACGGCAACCCGAACCAGGGCGAGAGCGGGTACGCGCTGGAGACCCTGTACCGCAACCTCGAGCTCGTGAAGCGCAAGATCGGCGCCGACCACCAGCTCGTCGTGATGGTCGATGCCTGCTTCACAGGCGAGACCGGCCGCAGAGGCGAGAGCCTGCTGGCGGTGTCCGCGCCCGGCTTCGCGCCCGCCCGGCCGAAGACGGAGGGCGGCATCGTCCGGCTGGTGGCGACATCGGGCGCGACACCGGCCAACTGGGACGAGGCGAACAAGCTCGGCCTGCTGACCAGCCGGTTCCTGATGGGCGTGTCGGGCCTCGCCGACGCGCGCGACCATCAGGGCGACGGCGACGGGCTCGTGCAGTGGACGGAGCTGAAGCGCTACCTCCGCCGCGAGGTGGAGGACGCGGCCCGCCGCGCGTCGGGCCGCGAGCAGGTACCCGAGATCGACGAGGCCCCGATCGTCCTCAAGGCCTCCCTGCCGGTGGCGGCCGTCGCGAAGGGGGTCGAGGCCATCCGGGACGAGGCGGCCTGGCGGCGGGCCGAAGCGCTCGGCACCCGGGAGGGCTTCGAGGCCTATATCGGCGCCTGCGGCGAGACCTGCCTGTACCGGCCTCAGGCCATGGACAGGCTCCTGGCCGGGCGGCGCCGGGACGCGGCGGCGATCGACCAGGAGAACTGGGCCAAGTTCGGGACCCAGCGGCAATATCAGGCCTATCTCGATTCCTGCGGCGAGGTCTGCGCCTATCGCAGCCTCGCCGAGGGCTATCTCGGCGGCAAGAACCCGAGCGCCGATCCGCGCGTCAAGCGCTGCGACGAGCTCGCCGCCGGCACGGACGATCCCGACCGTCCGAGCGGGGTCGCGGGCGTGAAGCTCGGCCGGATCGAGCCCGCCGCCGCCATCGAAGCCTGCCGCGGGGCCGCGGCCGCCTATCCGGACCTGCGCCGGCTCTCCTACCAGCTCGGCCGCGCCTACGACCGGGCCGACCGCTACAAGGAGGCCTTCGCCGCTTACGACCGCGCCGCCAAGGCCGGGAGCATCTCGGCGCTGAACAACCTCGCCGCCCTCTACGAGAACGGCCAGGGCGTGAAGCGCCAGCAGGCCGAGGCGTTCCGCCTCTACCGGCAGGCGGGCGAAGGCGGGAACGTCGTGGCGCTGGCCAATGCCGCCCGGATGCTGGAGTACGGCAACGGCATCCCGAAGGACGAGGCGCAGGCGGTCGCCCTGTATCGCCGCGCCGTGGCCGGGGGCGACGTCGCGTCGATCAGCAAGCTGGTGCCGCACTACGCGACGGGCGCCTACGGCTTCCCGAAGGACCTGCGGCAGGGCTTCGATCTCTTCCGGCAGGCGGCGGACCGGGGCGACCCGGTGGCCATGGCCACGATGGCGACGCTGATCGACAACGGCTTCGGGCGGTATTTCCCCGGCGTGCGCTCGGCCGACATGGTCCTGCGCGCGCTGAAGCACGGGGAACTCGGCGCCGCCTCCGTCTCGGCGACCGACACCGCCGCCCAGAAGCTCAAGCCCGAGACGATCCGCTCGGTGCAGCGCGCCATCAAGGACGCGGATTACTACACCGGTGCCCTGGACGGGCGGTTCAATCCGGTCTTCGTCCGCGCCCTCGATCAGTACGCCCGGGCGAACGAGACCGAATGAGGCGCCTCCTCCTCGCCGCGCTGCTGCTCGCCCCGGCGGCGGCGCGCGCCGACCCCGCGACGCAGGCGCTGGCACCGTTTCTCGACGCGGTGGCGGCCTGCGCCGGCCGGCCGGACCTGACGCTCGCGGTCGTCGGCGTCGAGCCCGGCCAGACGGCCCTGTCGCGCGAGCAATCCGAGGAGGTGCGCCTCGCCGTCGAGACGCGGCTCCAGGCGACCGGCCGGGTCAGGCTGGCGGCGGCGGCCGACGTCGTGCGGATCAAGGCCCTGCGCGAGGGCACGACGGGCCTCTCGGGCGCGGAGGCCGAGGCGCAGATCCGGTCCGCCTTCGCGGGGGACGCGGCCGTGTTCCTGGTCGAGCCCCGCCGGGCCGGCGAGACCGCCTCCCTCCGGCTCCAGGCCGTGACGCAGAGCGCCGCCTGCAAGGCGACGAGCGACCCTCTGGTCGTGCCGATCCACGTCGGCGCCGGCGTCGCCGACGTCGACGCGGTCATGGACGGTGCGGTGAAGGCGTTCGCGCAGGCCGCACCGAATGCCGGCGCCGTCGAGGTCTGCCCGTTCGTGGCGGAAGGCGGCCATTCCACCTGCGCCGGCGCCCTCACGGACCGCCTCGTCATCGCCCTCGACGCGGAGGCCCGCTCGGCCAACCGGGTGCTCCGCGGCGCGCGCCTCGACGTGCGCCGCCGGCCGCCCGGCACCGCCTGCGCCGGCACCGTCACCGCACGCGGCCGCTTCCGCACGGACCACGACCGGCAATCCTGGATGGAGGTCGAGTTCCAGCGCGACGGCGCTGTCCTGGCCCCGACGGGGCGACGCCGGATCGCGACGGAGGGGCTCGGCTGCGATCCCGTCCCGCGGCCGTTCCTGGACCACCTCGCCGCCACCGCGCGCACGGATGCCGGCCGCCTCTCGGTGGCGGCCGCCGCCACGCCGTTCGCGGCCGGTCAGCGCCTGGAGATGCGCATCGAGTCCCGCGTCGCGCAGAACCTGTACTGTTGGGTGGTCGCGGCCGACGAGACCGCCTTCGTCGCCCTGCCGGTGCGCGACAACCCGGCCTCGCAGCTGGCCCTCAAGCCGGGAGACTCGCGGCGCTATCCGCGGGGCTACGGCCTCGACGAGATCGTCGCGGGGGAGCCCTTCGAGAACCTGTTCGCCTGCTTCGGCGTGCCGGGCGGCCTGCCGCCGGAGCTCGCCGCGCGGTGGCTGGCGGCGGCGCCGGGCGCCGACGGCGAGGCGCGTCTCCTGCAGCCCCCGGACGTGCTGGACCTCCTCGACCGGATCCGGGCGACGCCCGGGGTCACGGAGGCCGCCGCGCGCGTCGTGGTGCGCTGAGCCGGAGCGCGACGGGATCAGAAGCGCGTCTGGGCCGCCCAGAGCAGACGGGTGGCGCCCGGATGGCCGCCGGAGGTCGACGGATGGCCGGTCGCGAGGTAACCATAAGGCGAATCGAACGATCACAAGGGGTTGCGTGGCAGCCCGCGACCGGGAGGCGCATGACGGGCGGATACGATGAGCGCTGCGCGGCCGACCTCGCCAACGTCGGCGACGGCCGCGATCTCTCCCGCGCCGACCGTGCCTGGCTCGCCCGCGTGGTCACGGGTGCCGTGCGCCCGAACCGCGACAAGCCCCTGTGGGACCTCACCCACGCCCTCGCCGCGCTGGCCGAGGCGGCCGGGGCCCGCGACGGGCGCGATCTCATCACCCTCGCCCTGGACCCGGGCCTCGCGCGACCGGCCGCCCTCGCGGCCCGCTTCGGCGGCGGCCCGGCCGTCGACGACCGCGGCCCCGTGCTCGGCACCGCCTGGTCCACCGGCTGGGCCGGGCTCGCCAAGCTCCTCGCGCTGGCCGAGTTCGTGCTCACCGCCGAGGATCTGGCACAGTTCGCGACCGTCGCGGGCTGGCTCGACGAACTCGCCGCCGCGCCCGACGCGGAAAGCGCGGCGATCCTGGCCAAGCGGCTGGCCCGGCATCTCGCCGCCTACCGGAACGCCCATCTGCCGCTGGCGCCGCTGGAGCGGCGCTTCCGGGCGCTCCTGACCTTCCTGGGCGGCCGCCGGTCCGTCGCGGACGACGACATCCTCGATTTCTGGCGCGCCGAGATGGCGACGGGCGAGCGGCCGGGCTTCCGCATCGTCGCGGAGCATTTCGTGACCTTCGAGGCGGCCGGCCGCCTCCTCGAAGGCCTCGACGCCCTCGCGGCCCCCGCCGCCCTCGACGCCCACGCGGGCTGGGAGGAGCGGCTGGACGCGGCCCTGGGCGATCTCGCGGCCGCCGAACCCGCCGCGGCGCTGGCGACCCTGCTGGCGGACTGGCCGGAGGGCCCGAAGATCCTCACCGGCGCCGAGCGCGAGGACCTGGCCGACTTCCTGCGCCTCGAGCCCTACCACCGGACCCGCCCGCTGACGACGCTCCGCGCCGTGAGCTTCGGCCGGGTCCAGTCGGGCATCGCCAACCGCCTGCGCCGCGGCGGCGGCGGCGCCGCCATCGCCGAGCGGGCGACCTGCCTGGAGGCCGAGAGCTACGCCGAACTCCGGACGCGCGCGGGACTGCTCGCGGCCCATCTCGGCCGGATGCTGCGCATCGCGGCGGCCCTCCGGATCGCCGATCGCGACGCGCTGCCGGAGGCGGTGCGGGCGGCGCTGGAGGCCGCCGAGGCCGACCTGCGCCGCGTCCGCCGCGCCGGCTTCGATGATCGGGCCGGTCTCTCGGCCGGGTTCGCGGCCGCCGAACCGGCGCTGCTGCGCCTCGCCGAGGCGGCGGCCGACCTGGAGCGGTCGCTCGACGGACTCGCCCGGCACCGGCCGCTGGACGCGCTGTTCCCGGCGGATCGGGACATCTTCGCGGTCGCGTTCGCGGCGGCCTATGCCGGGGAGGCCGCGGCGTGAGCGACGCGGCACGGCTCCTCGCCGAGATCCACGCGGCCCGCGCCCTCGTGCGCGATGCGGCGACGACCGCCCGGCCGGACCACGCGGGGCTCTGGGCCCACGCGACCCGTGCGCCCGACGGCCCGGTCGACCTCGCGACGGTGCGGGCGATCCGCGGCGACCCGGCCACGGCCCGGCGCTACCGGACGATGCTCGGCGCCCTGGCGCTCGCCCACGCGCCACTCGCCGCGGCCGCCTCGGACGGCACGATTCTCCGGCGCCGGGTCGGCGCCTACGCGCTGGAGATCCTCGAGGCCGCGGACGGCGCACCGCCGCTCCTCGTCCTGCGCGGCGAGTCGGGGCAGATGCCGCGGGTGATCGAGGCGTGGCTCGGCGACGAGACGGTCCGGCTCGACCTCGGTCCGGCGATCGAGGGCGCGGCGGTGCTCGCCCTCGACCCGGCCGTGCCGGACGCGGCCCTCATGGGCCGGATGCTCCGCGACCCGGCCTGCGCGGTGTTCCTGCTTTGACGAGCCGTCGGACGAGCCGGCAGGCCGGTCTCGGCCCGTCCGGGAGACCGGCCCGCGCATGACGCGTCCGGCCATCCTCGTCGTGGTGCCCACGACCCGCGGACCGCTGGTGCTGCGCGGGCTCAGGCCGCGCCCCGGCCTTCCGGCCCCGGCCGCCTTCGCGGACGGCGATTATCGCCCGCTGCCGTGGTCGGCCGATTACGCCCGGCTCTGCGGGGCCGCCGGTCCGCTCGCCCATTGGACGGGCCGGACGCCGGAGCCCCACGAGCTGCGGCTGTCGGGCTCCTTCGATGCCGGACGCTCCTGGGAGGTTCCGGTCTGCCTGGCGCACGGCCTCGCCGAGGGCGGCCACCCGCTCGCCGCGGCACCGGAAGAAGCCGACCTCATCCTCTGGGCGACCGGCGCGGTCGATCTCGACCTCGCGGTGCTGCCCGGCGACTACGCGCTCCTCGACAAGATCGAGCGCTCCGCCGCGACGATCGCCGAGGCTACGGACGCCGCGCTGGCGGTCCTCCTGCCGGACGGGCCGGAGCGCGCGCAGGCCGAGGCCGTCTTCCGCGGCATGGGCCGGAACGTGCGGATCCTGCCGTCGCACAGCGTGCCGGGAGCCCTAGCCGCATTGACCGCGCCGCGGCCTCCGGAGAGGGCCGAGACGCCGCCGGCGCGTCGATGGTGGCGTCTCGCATTGCCGGCCGGCGCCGTCGCGGCGGCCGGCCTCGCCGGTGTGCTCGCTCTCGGGGCCACGCGGCCCGATCCCGTCAGTGAGCCGCGCCCCGACGCGCCGGCCGGTCCCGCCAGCCCTCCCCCCAGCATCGAAGCCCGGATCGCGTCGCCGATCCACGTCTCCGAGCTGCGCGCCCCGGCGGGCTCCTCCTGCCGTCGCGTCGCCTTCGGAGCCGATCCGCCCGAGCGGCGCCCGGTACCGGCGGAGTCGGGCGATCACCTGGCCGCGAGCCGCCTCACGCCGGACCTGTGCGGGCTCGCCATCGGAGCGGAGCCGGGCCTGCGCGTGCAGGTCGGGCCGGAACTGCGCGACGCCGCCCTCCCGGCCGTCCGGCTGGCGGACGGCGCGCTCGGCTATTTCCTGCGCGAGGGCGCGCGGCAGAACCTCGTCTACACGGTCCAGGCCGTTCCGGAGGCCGGAACCGGCGCGGTTGCCGGCCGCCTGGTCCACACCCTGGCGCGCTGATGAGAATCCGGCGTGTTGCGAATGCTGTCGATCGACCCCGCGAGCGCTGGCCCGATCCGCGGACCGAGAGGAGGGAGAGAATGATCGCGATGCGCCGGAGAGGCCCACTCCTTCTGGGAACGGCCTGCGCGCTGATCGTGCTCGGCCGCGGCGATGCCGCGCGGGCGCAGAGCGTCGGCTTCGATCCCGCCGATTACGGCCGGGCGCAGCTGCCCCTGCGCCAGACGACCGGCGACGCGGCCGCCTATGTCGACCAGAACAAGGGCGCCTTCGAGCCCGTGAGCGAGCTCGACCCGAAGGACGGCCTCGCGGCCCTCGCCCGACCGATCGGCCGCGTCGACATCGTGCTCCAGAACGGCCGCACCGGGCAGCAGGTCGGTGCCTCCTGCACGGGGACGCTCCTGACCGGCGACTACGTGCTGACCAACCACCATTGCCTGCCGCAATCGGGCGACCTGCGCCCGGTCAAGGCATCGATCCTGATGGATTACCTGACCCTCGACGGGAAAGGCTCCCGCCGGTTCGAGATTGACCCGAAACCCGTCGAGTTCGACGCCCGCCTCGACTTCGCCCTCGCCCGCGTGGCGGGCAATCCGACCGCGACCTACGGCGCCGCGCGGCTCTCGGGCGAGCCGGTGACGGCCAACCGATCGATGCTGGTCATCCACCATCCCCTCGGACGACCGAAGGTGATGAGCCGCTTCCGCTGCTTCGCCGTGAAGGACCAGGCCGAAGGCCCGGACCTGCGCCACCGCTGCGACACGCTCGGCGGCTCGTCCGGGTCGCTCATGTTCGACGCCTCCGTGGCCGGCATCGCGCTCCACAAGGAGGGCGGCCTCGATCCGAAGGATCCGACGAGCTTCAACAGCGCGACCCGCCTCTCGGCGATCCTGGGCCGGAGCCCGACCCTGGCGCGGATCGCGGCGGCCCAGGGGCGCCCGGTCGCCGCCGCGGATCCGGGGACCAAGCCGGTCGGGCCCGGCCCGGCACCCCAACCCAGGCCGGCGACCGACGGCCCCCTCGATCCGGCCGGGATGAACGCCATCCTGCGGGGACGCTGAGCGCCGTCGCGAAGATCGCGAGGCCGGGCGACGAAAATCGCTCTGGGCCACCCATGGACGGGGTGAGAGGGGCCGAAGCAAGGCCCGGGACACTGGAAGGGGAAGCGATGCGGACCCACGATCTGCCGCGCGCCGCGCGGGCGCGCCTCGGCCGCTCCGGACTGTTGCTCGCCGTCGGCCTCGCCCTCGCGCTGGCCGCGCCCGCCCGGGCGAACTCGCTCACCGAGGTGCCGGGTGCCCGGGCAGCGCAGCCGGACGAAGCGGCTCCGCCGCGGGACCCGGCCGCGGACCGGGCGGAGGCCGAGGAGGCGCGGGCCGCGAACCCAGGGGCGACCGCGATCATCCGGTCGCTCGCGCCGTTCGCCGACGGCCATCCGGGAGCGCCCGCGCGGCCGCTGGCGGTCAGCCCCGACGACGGCGGCCCGGCGGTCCGCGTCGTTCCCGCCCGGTCGATCGATCTCACCGTGTTCTTCGCCTACGACAGCGCGCGCCTGACCCCCGAAGCGCGTATCCAGCTCGAACCGCTCGGTGAGGCCCTGCGCGCCGAGCCGCTCGCGGGCCACGGCTTCCTGATCGCCGGCCACACCGACGCCGCCGGCGGCCGCGCCTACAACCGCCGCCTCTCCCTGGCCCGGGCCCGGGCCGTGAAGGCGCATCTCGTCGAGACCTACGGCATCGCGCCGGAGCGCCTGCGCGTCCACGGCTGGGGACCCGCGCGGCCGAAGGATCCCGACGCACCCCTGTCACGGGTGAACCGCAGGGTGGAGGTCAGCCTGATCGCGCCGGCCCGCAGCGGTGCCCTGCGCTTCGTCCTGCCGGTCGCGGATCGCACTTGCACCGACTTGGCCGATCCGCGCCTGCGGATGGACCTCGACCTCGACGATTTCCGCGCGGCGCCGACCCCGCGTCCCTGCACCGAATGACGCCAACTCGCCTCACCGACGGTCCGAAGACGGAGAGACCCGCGATGTCCTGGAGGATCCCGATGCCCCTCGTCCGCACCACCGCGTTCCGCGCCGCCTGCCTCGCCGTCCTGGCCCTCGGGTCCGCCTACGCGGCACCGGCACGGGCGCAGACCAAGCCCAACGTCGTCGTGATGGGCGAGGACGCCGACGAGGACGCGGTGCCCCGCGGCAACCGCATCTTCCAGCGCGTGATCCACGAACTGTCCGAGACGATGAACCTGCGCGGCTACAACGTCTACGACGAGACCGCCGTCGCCATGGGCTTCACCCAGGCCAACCGGGTGCGCCGGCGGGATGCCGAGCTGATCGAGGTCGCCCGCGCGGTCCAGAATCCGCCCCTCGACGTGGTGGCGGTGTTCCAGATCTACGCGTCGGCGTCGAAATCCGCCTACTCGGATATCGTCCGGCCGGAGATCCGTATCCCCGGCCGCCTCCTCAACGTCCGCACCGGGCAGTCGCTCGGGTCGTTCGAGGTGGCCGGGCTCCAGTTGCCGCCCCTGCCCCAGGGGTGCGACCGCGAGTGCCTGCTCGAGCGGGTCGGCGCCGAGGCGAAGACAGTGGCCGCAGACCTCGCGGCCGCGCTCACCGCGAAGCTCGACGGCGTCATCGCGCCCCGCCGCGGTGCCGATGCCGGCGCCGCGCCCCCCGACGCCGCTCCGGTCGGCGGCGCCGTGGCGGCGGCGCCCGGCGGCGAGGGCTGCGGGGGTTTGCCCAGCGCCTACGTCGTCCGTCTGAGCGGCTTCTCGGCCCAGGAGGTCCAGGCGGCCGAGGAGTACATGGCGGCCTTCCGCTGCTACGAGCACCACCGTCCGGTGCGCGCGAGCGGGGCCAGCACCGAGTACTGGTACGAGACCCGCTCGGATTCCGCCCGGCTCGGCCGGAACCTCCGCCTGATGCTGGAGCACATGAGCGCGCCGGGTCAGGTCCAGTTCTCAGGCAACACCTTCGTCATCAGCCGCGTGGCGACGCGGTAGCCGAACCTTCGCCTTCCCCGCCTCGTCGTCCCACCGTTCCCTGAAGGTTGACCATGTCGGTTCGCGAGCGCCTGCGCGGCGCCCTCTCCCATCTTGTCCCGCAACGCCCGGCGCGGCGCGTCATCCTGGCCGGACTGGTCTTAGCGCCCCTGGCGATCGCGGCCCGCGAGGCCCGGGCCGACCCGCTCTTTCCGGGCGCCGGCGCCCTCGGCCTGACGCCGCCGGCCGGGATGAGCGTGAGCCGGCGCTTCGCCGGTTTCGAGCATCCGGCCGGCGCGTCGATCATCCTGGTGGAGATGCCGCCGGAGGCCTGGGACCAGATCAATGGTCGGTTCACCCCCGAGGCGCTGGCCGCCACGGGCTTCCGGGTGAAGGGCGGGGCCGAGCCCCTGCCGGTCGCGGGCGGTGAGGGCTTCGTCCTTCGCGGCACCCAGCCGGCCAACGGCCTCACTTACGCGAAATGGGTCGCCGTCGTGCGCGGCGCCCCCGGGACCGGGCTCGTCACCGTGCAGGTCCCCGAGAAGGCGGCCCGGCAGGTGCCCGCCGCTTCCGTCGAGGCGGCCCTCCGCACGATCGCGTTCCGGGCGAAGGCGAGCCTAACCGATCAGGTCGCGGCGCTGCCCTACACGGTCGGCGACATGGCGGGCTACCGGCCGACCGCGGTCTTCGCGGGCAACAGCCTCCTCCTCACCGAGGGACCCAAGGACGTCGATCCCGAGCGCGAGCAGCCGGTGATCGTCGTCGCGCCCTCGCTCGGTCAGGCGCCGGTCCCGGCGGGCGCGGAGGTCGCGGTCGCCCGCCGGCTGTTCGCGGCGCAGAAGGACTTCGCCGACGTGAACGTCACGGACGAGGCGCGGTCCAGTCGCGGCGAGGCGGTCGTCGTGCGGCTGCGCGGCACCGGGACCGACACCAAGAGCGGCCGTGCCCTCGGCGTGACGCAGACGATGGTCTTCGACGGCCAGCGCTACCTGCGGGTGCTGGGCTTCG
Organism: Methylobacterium sp. UNC300MFChir4.1; assembly: GCF_900110155.1. NCBI lineage: Bacteria > Pseudomonadati > Pseudomonadota > Alphaproteobacteria > Hyphomicrobiales > Methylobacteriaceae > Methylobacterium > Methylobacterium sp. UNC300MFChir4.1. Next base: position 18,204 of record NZ_FOCS01000029.1, read on the forward strand.
CCGATGCCGGTCGCCCCGACGCCCTGGACAGGGCCGACCGTGTCGCCGCCTCGGTGGCGATGCGCTGACCGACCTCTGCACCCACAACGAGAGCCTTCCCGATGCGCCCGCCGCTTCTCGCCCCGCTGCTCCTGGTCTCCGCCCTCGCCCTGCTCGCTGGCCCGGCGCGCGCGGAGGAGAACGAATGCCGGCGGTCCCCCTCGCTCGCGTCCGGCGCGCCCCCAACCTTCGGGCGCATCAGCGCGCCGGGGCGCACGGCCTTCGTCAAGGACGGGCTCGCCCGCGCTGGCTGCCCGGACCCGAGCGCCGCCTGCCGCGAGCGCGCCTACCTGGTGAGCGCCGATCCCGTCATCCTCGGCGAGCGACGCGGCGCCTATGTCTGCGCCCATTATCGGGGCGCGGGCGACGATATGGGCCGGACCGGCTGGCTCCCGGGCGAGGCCGTCGCCGTCGAGCCGCCCGGTGCCGTCGCGCCTGCGGACTGGCTCGGCACCTGGACCCGTGCGGAGGCGCGCATCCGCATCACCCAGGCCGACAAGCCGGGGCTGCTGACCTTCGGGGGCGACGCCACCTGGGGCGCCGGGGATCCGGAGCGGGCGCGCCGCGGCGGCGTCCATATCGGCGAATTCGCCGGCACGGTCGCCCCGCAGGGCGCCGCGGCGAGCTTCGCCGTCGGCGAGAACGGGGCGCTGCCGGTCGAGGCCGGTGACGCTTCCGACTGCAAGGTCTGGCTGCGGCGGGTCGGCCCCTGGCTGGTCGTCGACGACAACCTCGCCTGCGGAGGCGTCAACGTCACCTTCCGCGGCCTCTACCGCCGCCAGCCATGAGCGGCGCGGCGCGACGCGGCCGCCCCGGCTCCGCTTAGGGGTTGTGACCGATGGCCATCCCCACGATTGCGCGGCCGAGCCCGTCCCGGCGACGCCTGCGCGTGATCCTCATCCTGCTGCTCATCACGTGGCTGCCGGTCGTACCCTTCGCGCTCGGCCTCGCGCTGACGAACCTGACCGGCTGCACCGTCAACGAGGCGGGGACGCACCCCTGCCCGGTGGCCGGACACGATATCGGCGGCCTGCTCTACACGCTGACGATGACGGGCTGGCTGCTGATCCCGTTCCTGCCCTTCATGGCCCTGACACTGCTGCTCACCGTCGTGCAGGGCCTGCTGATGATCCTTCGAGCGTGGTTGCGGCGATGATGCGGTTCACCTTCCGGCGCGCGGCCGCACTGCTCGGCCTCGGCGTGGCAGCCGTCCCGCTGTCGAGCCTGTCGATCCCGGTGCCGGCGACCCCGGCACGGGCGCAGGCGACCGAGGTGGAGGGACCGGCCCTCCCCTACGCCTCGACGCCCGACCTGCGGGCCGCCACGGTCGCGCGGGCGGTGCGCGACCAGCGCGCCACGAACCCGATCGCCGCGGCCGAGACGGCGCGAGAGCTGGCCCGGCACGATTACGACAGCGTCTTCCGCGGCTTCCTCGACGGGACGCCGCTGCGGCCGGACGATGCGGGCGACGTGCTCACCGCCTTCATCGCCCTGCAATGGATGGTCGCCAACGACGCGACGGTCGAGCCGAGCGCGGCGGCCCTGCGGGCGATCCGGACTAGGTTCGTGGCGCCGATGGCGGAACGGCCGCCCCTGTCCCAGCCGGCCACGCGGGCGGCCTTCGCCGAGCAGGTCAAGCTGCGCGCTGTTCTCCACCATGCCGGCTGGCAGGCGGCCAAGCGGCTCGGCGTGCTGCCGCGTTTCCTGGCGGGCCTGTCCAACGAGTTCATCCCGGTCGCCACGCTGCGGAATCTGGCGCTGACCGAGGACGGGCTGGTGCCGAAGGGCCGGGCCGGACGCGCGGCCCCGAAGCCGCCTCCGGTCGCGGAGAGCCCGCCCGTGCCGGACGCGCGGCCGGCTCCCTCCCCGGCTCCGTCCCCGTCCGCCCTGGACGCGGCCGGTCCCCCGCGCCACGCCGCCAATTGGGATCAGGTCGAGGGCGTGTACTTCCGTTCGACCACCGGATTCGGCGTCGGCGGTCTCATGACGATCGATTTCGAGCCGCTGATCTTCCTGCGCGACGGAACCTACTACGAGATCGCCGACACCGCGCTCGAAGACGTGGACCTCGCCGCCGAGCGGGCCGCACGGCCCAAGCGATTCGGGCGGTGGAGTGCCAAGGGCGCCGGCTTCGTCCTGACGGACGCGCGCGGCCGCGCGAACGATTACGCCCTCGGCGACGGCAGCTTCTTCCGGGCCTTCCCGGCCGCCGCCAATGAGCGGGTGGCGCGGGCGTACCGGCGGCTGTCGGGCGGCGGCAACACCGCCCTGGGCGGCGATGTCGCGATCGCCGTCGAGAGCCGCTACGACTTCCACGCGGACGGGAGTTACGGCCGCGGCGGCTCGGTCGGCGCGACGAATTCGGGGGCGAGCACCGGCGTCGGCACGGCGATCGCCCGTCGGCGCGCGCCGGAGGGCGGGCACTACGCCCTCGATCGCCACACGCTGACGTTGACCGCGGCGGATGGCCGGACCCGGCGCCTGTTCTTCGCCTACGGCTCGCAGAAGGATCCCCCCGAGATCGACCGCGAGATGGTCTTCGTGGGCGACGACGTCTTCAGCCCGGCGGACTGATCGGGATGCCGAGGGCGGCCCCTCGATCGGCGCGGATCTCAGGACGCGGGGCATCGGCGGATTCCGGGCCGAGCAGACCGCCGCCGAACCGCGCCCAGTCCTCCAGCGAGCGTCCGGGGGCGGCCTGCGGGCCCTGCTTGACCGGTCGCGGCGTCTGCGGCGCGCCGAGGCGCCCGTAGCGCCGGTACCAGGATCGCGCCCTCTGCACCGGCCGTCCCAACGCCTTCCGCATGCCGTCCCCCTGTGCAGCGCGCGCGAATGTCCACGGCCAAGCTAATCCAGGCCGGTCGCCCGGGCATGTCGGGCCGACCCTGACACGATTGCCGATCTCTCCGACTGCTGATCGGCGCCGGGCAACACAGATGAGCCTGCGGGACAGCGACCGGCGGTCTCCCGCCGTCCGCGCGTTTCGGGGAATGCGCGGTGGCCCCCGATGGCGGCCGGCATCGCCGTCCCGACAGACCGCGCCGCGCGGTCGGATCCGGCATCAGGTCCGATCCGTGCGGACGTCCTTCACCGTCTCTGGAGCTCAGCCCATGAAACGTCTCGCGATCGCCCTCACGGCGCTGTCGAGCCTCGTCCTGTTCGCCCCGTCGAGCGAGGCGCGACCCCACGGCCGCGGCTTCCATCATGGGCCCCACCATCTGGGCCACGGCGTCTGGAGGGGGCGGCGCCACGGTCTCCACCGGTACCGCCATCACCGTCTCCACCGGCACTACCAGCGGCACCGGGGCTACCGCGGATATCGCGGCGTCCACTTCCGCCCCGCCGGCTACGGCTTCCGGCCCCACGCGTATCGCTCGGGTGGCTGGGGCGCCTATCGCGGGGTCGGCTTCGTGACCGGCGCAGGCCTTGGCCTCGCGGCCGGTGCACGGCCCGGTCTCTACGGCGCGGCCTACGGGCGGCCCTACGGGTACGGCTACGCGCCGGTCGGCTACGGCTGCGCCTACTAGGCGGCGCATCCGGACCGGGAGGCCGGGCCGTCACGGCCTCCCGGTCGACTTTCCACGCCACGCCCACGTCGGCGTGGCACTCGTGATCCTCGCGTCCGACGACGCGAGGATCTCGTGTCCCTCCGCGCATCATTCGGACGGATCGAGGCGATCCCCGAAAGATCCGGTGCCGCTTTCGTGCAATGGTCAATCGATCATCGCACGCACGGCCTGTCGGGATATTCCCGACAGGCGTCGGTGTGAGCGGTATCCCGGCTCGAAACAGCTTGCTTGGCCGTTCGAACTCGGCGCTTCTGACCCGGCGGGACAGGCTCCCGAGCGGCCGGAGAGATCAGCGCCCATGCTCATGGACATCGTCAAACAGGGCGCCCGCGCGCGCGCCGTCGGTCGGCCCCGCGACGCCTGCCCCTATCCCGGCGAGTCGCGCGAGCGCCGGGCCTGGTACGAGGGCTACGACGGCTCCTCGTGGGCGGTCGCGACGCGGATGCCCCACCCCGCCCGGATGCTGCCCGGATCGGCCCTTTCCGACGCCGGTGCCGCGTCCGACCCCGCCTCCCCGGCCTGACGGCGGCCCGACTTTCCCGTAGGAGAGCTGTGAGCTTACGGGCCGATGCGGGGACACGGGAGGCGGGCGACGGTGCGCGCGGGACGGCGAGACAGGGGCGTCGGGCCGTCCGAGCGATGGGCGACGGGTCCGGACCGGCGCGCAGCGCGTCCGCGCACGGCCGCATGAATGCTCGCGCCCGCGACACCGCGATCCGGAAGCCCGAGCTCCAGCTGAGCCGCGGCAGCCGCCGCACCTTCGTCGCCCTCGCCCTCGCGGCCGCGATCCCGGTCCTGCTGCTCAGCGGCTGGGTCGCGACGCTGATGGCGCAGCAGCAGCGCGACCTCGCCCGTAGCGCCGCCGTCGCCAGCGCGACCCGGGTGGCCGAGCGCGTCGCCTCGGACATCGCCGCCCAGATCGCGGTCCTCGAGGCCGAGGCCGCCTCCGCGACCCTCGACAGGCCCGACCTCGCGGCCTTCTACGCCGAGGCCGTGCGCCTCAGGCAGGCGCACCCGCTCTGGGAGACGGTGGAGCTCGCGCGACCGGACGGCGCCCAGATCGTGAATCTTCTCCGGTCCCTCGAGGAAGAACTCGGACCGACCTCGGACCGGACGAGCTTCGACGCGGTGGTGCGCACGCGGCATCCGGTGATCGGCGGCATCGGCCCGGCCGGCTCGATCTCGGGCAAGCGCCTCGTCGCTCTGCGCGTGCCGGTCATACGGGACGGCACGCTGCGCTACGTCCTCTCGATCCGGCTCGCCACGAACGCGGTGAGCTCGATCCTGCGCGACGCCGGCGCCCCCGAGGGCTGGGTCGGCACCATCGTGGACGCGGAGGGCAACACGATCGCCCGGACCCGGGCCGAGGTGGAGGAGCTCGGCCACCCGGCGAACCCGGCGCTCCAGGCGGCGATCCGGAACGCCCCGAACGGCTTCTACACCGGACCGACGCTGGAAGGCGCCGATGTCGAGGTGGTCTACCGGACCCTGCAGCATACCGGCGGCTGGTCGGTGCATTTCGGGATGCCGGTCGCGACGCTCAACGCGCCGGTCTCGCGGTCCTACGCCGTCCTGGGTGGCGGCAGCTTCGTCAGCATCGGGCTCGCCCTGGCGCTGGTCGGTCTCGTCGGCCGCGACATGGCGCAGCGCCGAGCGGGCGAGCAGGCCCGGTTCTCCCTCGCGCTCCGCTCCAGCGAGGAACAGGGCGCCGTCGCCGCCGAGGCCGCGGAACTCGGCACGCTGCGCTGGGACACCGTCGCGCACCGGGTCACCGGCTCGCCCCGCGCGGCCGATCTCCTCGGTTGGACGGCCGCCGCCGAGGGGCGCGACAGCGCCGTGGACGCCGACACGGTCCTGCAGGCGGTCGATCCCGAGGATCGCGGGCGCCTGAGCGAGGCCCTGCGCCGGAGCCTCGCCGAGGGCACGCCGCTCGACGTCGAGTTCCGCGTGACCCAGGAGAGTCGGGAGCCGCGCTGGGTGCGGGTCGCCGGCCGCGTGCCGCAGCTCCACGAGCATACCCCGGCCGGGCTGATCTACGGCGTGGTGTCGGACATCGAGCCGCGCAAGCGCGCGGAGGCCGAGCGCTTCGCGCTGCTGCGCCGCCTCGGCGAGGCCCAGGAGAACGAGCAGCGCCGGATCGCCCGGGAACTCCACGACCAGGTCGGCCAGACGGTGACCGGACTCTCGCTGGGCCTCAAGAGCATGGAGCGGCTCCTGGCACGCGGGGCCACGGCGGAGGCCGGCCGGCAGGTGGAGTGGCTGCAATCGCTCGCCGGGGAGATCGGCCGCGACATCCACCGGGCCGCCGTCGACCTCCGGCCCACCGCCCTCGACGATCTCGGGCTGCGCGAGGCCCTGGCCACCCTGCTGCGCGACTGGAGCCAGCGGCACGGGATCCGCGCCGACCTGGAATTCCTGAGCGAGGCGACCCGGCTGCCGGCCGCGATCGAGACGGCCGTCTACCGGATCGTGCAGGAGGCCCTGACCAACGTCCTCAAGCACGCCCGGGCCGCGAGCGTCAGCGTCTCGGTGGAGAAGCGCGCGGGCGAGATGCGGGTCGTCATCGAGGATGACGGCACCGGCTTCAACGCCGACGAGCAGCGTGAGCGCGCCGGCGGCGAGGCGCCGGCCAAGCTGCGGCTCGGCCTGTCGGGCATCCGCGAGCGGCTGTCGCTCCTGAGCGGGACGCTCACGCTGGAATCGTCCCCGGGCATCGGTACGACGCTGTTCGTCACCATCCCGATTCCGGAACATCCCGAGACCTGAGGAGAAGCGCATGACGGACCGCATCCGCGTCGCCCTGGCCGACGACCATCCCATCGTCCTCGCGGGGATCCGGACGCTCCTGAACGCCGACCCGGAGATCGAGCTGGTCGGCGAGGCCACCAGCGGCAGCGAGGCGCTGCCGATGATCCACGCCGCCGACCCGGACGTCGCCGTCGTCGACGTCTCGATGCCGGGCCTCAACGGCCTGGAGCTGACCGAGCGCGTCGCCGGGTCGTGCCCGCGGACGCGGGTGCTGGTGCTGACGGTTCACGAGGACGCGGCCTACGTTCAGCCGCTGCTCAAGGCGGGCGCCCGGGGCTACCTCCTCAAGCGCTCGGCCGCGGAGGACCTGCTCCGCGCGGTCCGCGCCGTCGCGGCGGGCGGGATCTACCTCGACCCCTCGGTGGCGAGCCACGCCATGGCGCATCCCGGGGCCCCGACGCAGGGCGCGGAGTCCGAGCCGTCGGCCGAAGCGCTGAGCCCGCGCGAGACCGACGTGCTCCGGCTGATCGCGCAGGGCTTCAGCAACAAGGAGATCGCGCGGCGCTTCGATCTCAGCGTGAAGTCCATCGAGACCTACAAGGCGCGGGCCGCCGAGAAGCTGGGCCTGCGCACGCGCGCGGAGATCATCCGCTACGCCGCCGCGCACGGATGGCTCGACGCCCTGGCGCTGCGCTAGGCGCGAGCGAGCGGGGGCAGCCAGTCCCGGGCGACGGCCGGGTCCGCCGATTTTTCGCCGGTCAGGGATCAAATCCTGCCGCGGATCGTCTGTCTGGCGGACCGGTCAGGGACGAGGGGGGACGGGTGAGCGTCGGATTGATCGCCCTGTTGGACGATGTCGCCTTCATGGTGAGGGCCGCGGCGGCCTCGCTCGACGACGTGGCCGGCCAGGCGGCGCGCGCCGGCACCAAGGCCGCCGGCGTCGTCATCGACGACGCGGCCGTGACGCCGCGCTACGTCGTCGGCTTCGCCGCGGAGCGCGAATTGCCGATCGTCGGCAGGATCGCCCTCGGATCGCTGCGCAACAAGATCCTTTTCCTGCTGCCGGGTGCCCTGGCGCTGAGCGCCTTCGCCCCCTGGGCGATCACGCCGCTCCTCATGCTGGGCGGCGCGTACCTGTGCTTCGAGGGCGCCGAGAAGGTCTACGAAGCCGTTCTCGCCCATCATGGCCACGGCGACGAGGCGGACCAGGAGGGTGGAGCCGGCGGCGATCAGGCCCGGGAAGACCGGCGCGTGGCGAGCGCCATCAAGACGGACTTCATCCTGTCGGCCGAGATCATGGCCATCACGCTGGCGGCGCTGCCGGAGGGCAGCTTCTGGATGCGGGCGGCGGTGCTGGCCATCGTCGCGGTCGGCATCACCGCGGGCGTCTACGGCGTGGTCGCGCTGATCGTGAAGGCCGACGATGCCGGTCTGGCCCTCGCCCGCAGCACCGCGGGCCAACCGCTCGGAAGCCTGATCCGCGGGCTCGGCCGCGGCGTCGTGAAGGGCATGCCGATCCTGCTCAAGATCCTGGCCGTCATCGGGACGGCGGCGATGATCTGGGTCGGCGGCGGGATCCTCATGCACGGTCTGGAAACCTACGGGTTCTCGGCCCCGGCGCACGCCGCCCACGCGATGGCGGAGGCCGCGGCGGCGCGCGTGCCGTTCGCCGCGGGCCTCGTCGAGTGGCTCGTCACCGCGACCGTGTCGGGCCTCATCGGGCTGGTCGTCGGCGGGGCGCTGATCCCGCTGACGAACGTCGTGCTGGCGCCGGCGTGGCGCGCCCTGTCAGGCCTGTGGCAGCGGCGCGGCTGACGGGATCCCGTGATCGGCCGGGGCGGAGCCCGGCACAGCTACTGGCGCCGGGACCGGCGCTGCGGCGCCGTGATGCTTCAGGGGCCTGTTGCCGCTCAGGCGACGCAGCAGCACGTAGAAGACCGGGGTCAGGAACAGGCCGAAGGCGGTCACGCCGATCATGCCCGAGAACACCGCGACGCCCATCGCGCGGCGCATCTCCGATCCGGTGCCGGTCGCTGTCACCAGCGGCAGCACGCCCATGATGAAGGCCATCGACGTCATCAGGATCGGCCGCAGCCGGAGGCGGCTCGCCTCGATCGCCGCCTGGAGCGGGGTCCGACCGGCGAATTCGAGCTCACGGGCGAATTCGACGATCAGGATGGCGTTCTTGGCCGAGAGCCCGACGAGCACGATCAGGCCGATCTGCGTGAAGACGTTGTTGTCGCCGGCCGACAGCCACACGCCGAACATCGCGGCGAGCAGCCCCATCGGCACGATCAGCAGGATCGCCAGCGGCAGGGCGAGGCTCTCGTACTGCGCGGCGAGCACGAGGAAGACCAGGAGCAGCGCGAGGGGAAAGACCCAGATCCCGGAATTGCCCGCGATGAATTCCTGGTACGTGAGGTCCGTCCACTCGAAGGCGAAGCCCCGCGGCAGCGTCTCCGCCGCGATCCGCGTGGCCGCCGCCTGGGCCTGCCCCGACGAGTAGCCAGGCGCCGCGCCGGCGTTGATGTCGGCCGACAGGAAGCCGTTGTAGCGCATGGCCCGCTCCGGTCCGGCGGTCTGGCGGACGCGCAGCAGGGCGGAGAGTGGGACCATCTCGCCGGAACCGGCCCGGACCTTCAGCAGACCGACATCGTCCGACCGCGCCCGGAACGGGGCGTCGGCCTGGACGCGCACCGAGTAGGTGCGGCCGAACTTGTTGAAGTCGTTGACGTAGAGCGAGCCGAGATAGATCTGCAGCGTGTCGAAGACGTCCGTCACCGGGATGTTGAGCTGACGGGCCTTCGTCCGGTCGATGTCCGCGAAGAGCTGCGGCACGTTCATCTGGAAGCTCGAGAACAGCCCGACGAGTTCCGGCGCCTGGGCGGCCTTCGCCATGAACGCCTTCGTGGCGTCGTTCAGCGCCTCGTAGCCGAGGCCGGCGCGATCCTCGATCTGCAGCTTGAAGCCGCCGATCGTCCCCAGCCCGTTCACCGGCGGCGGCGGGAACATCGCGATGAAGGCCTCGGGGATCGCGGCGTACTTCTTGTTCAGCGACTGCGCGATCGCCGCCCCGTTGAGGGACGGGTCCCTCCGCTCGTCGAACGGCTTGAGCGTCGAGAACACGATCCCCGAGTTGGAGCTGTTGGTGAAGCCGTTGATCGAGAGGCCCGGGAAGGCGACGGCGCTCTCGACGCCGGGCTCCTTGAGGGCGATCTCGCTCATGCGGCGGATGACCTCTTCCGTCCGGTCGAGGGTCGCGCCGTCGGGCAGCTGCGCGAAGCCCACGAGGTACTGCTTGTCCTGGCCCGGCACGAAGCCGCCCGGGATCTGGCGGAACAGGCCGACCGTCAGCCCGACGAGCAGGACGTAGAGGGTCATCATCGCGGCCTTGCGCGACACCGCGAAGCCGACACCGCGGCCGTAGCCGTTCGAGGCCCGCCCGAAGGCGCGGTTGAAGCGGCGGAAGAACCAGCCGAGCAGCCGGTCGAGGATGCGGGTGAGACGATCCTTCGGCGCGTGGTGATCCTTCAGCAGCAGCGCCGAGAGGGCCGGCGAGAGGGTCAGCGAGTTGATCGCCGAGATCACCGTCGAGATCGCGATGGTGAGGGCGAACTGCTTGTAGAACTGGCCCGTCAGGCCGCTGATGAAGGCCAGGGGCACGAAGACCGCGACCAGCACGAGGGCGATGGCGATGATCGGGCCCGAGACCTCGCGCATGGCCTGGTAGCTGGCGTCCCGCGGGGACAGGCCGCTCTCGATGTTCCGCTCGACGTTCTCGACGACCACGATCGCGTCGTCGACGACGATGCCGATGGCCAGCACGAGGCCGAACAGGCTCAGCGCGTTGATCGAGAATCCGAAGACGTGCATCACCGCGAAGGTGCCGACGATCGAGACCGGCACGGCGAGCAGCGGGATGATCGAGGCCCGCCACGTCTGCAGGAACAGGATCACCACGAGCACGACGAGGGCGATGGCCTCCAGCAGCGTGTGGATCACGGCCTCGATGGAGGCGCGCACGAACTGCGTCGGGTCGTAGACGATCTGGTAGTCGACGCCCTCCGGCATGGTCCGCTTGATCTCCGCCATGGTGCGGCGGACCTCGTCGGAGATCTGGATCGCGTTCGAGCCCGGCGACTGCGAGATCGGGATCGCCACCGCCGACTTGTTGTCGAGGAGCGAGCGCAGGGCGTAGTCGGAAGCGCCGAGCTCGATGCGCGCGACGTCGCGCAGGCGCGTGATCGCGCCGTCGGCGCCGGTCTTGACCACGATGTCGCCGAACTGCTCCTCGCTGCTCAGACGCCCCTCGGCGTTGAGCGAGAGCTGCAGGTCGAGACCCGGAACGGCCGGCGACGCACCGATCACGCCGGCCGCGGCCTCGACGTTCTGGGCCTGGATCTCGCGCACGACGTCGCCCGCGGACAGGCCGTGCTCGGCCACCTTCTGCGGGTCGAGCCAGATCCGCATCGCGTAGTCGCCGGAGCCGAAGAGCTGGACCTGGCCGACGCCGTCGAGCCGCGCCAGGCGGTCCTTGATGTTCAGCACCGCGTAGTTGCGCAGGTAGGTCATGTCGTAGCGCCCGTTGGGCGAGACGAGATGCACGACCATCGTCAGGTCGGGGGAGCTCTTCACCGTGACGATGCCGAGCTGGCGCACCACCGCCGGCAGCCGCGGCTCGGCCTGCGAGACGCGGTTCTGGACGAGCTGCTGCGCCTTGTCGGGGTCGGTGCCCAGCCGGAAGGTGACGGTCAGCGTCATGATGCCGTCGGTCGTGGCCTGGCTCGACATGTAGAGCATGCCCTCGACGCCGTTGATCTGCTCCTCGATCGGCGTCGCCACGGTCTCGACGATGACCTTGGGGTTGGCGCCCGGGAAGGTCGCGCGGACGACGACGGAGGGCGGCACCACGTCCGGATACTCGGAGATCGGCATCGCGAAGAGCGACAGCAGACCGCCGATGAAGATGAGCATCGAGAGCACGCCCGCGAAGATCGGGCGGTCGATGAAGAACTTGGAGAGATTCATGCCGCCCTCCGAGGGCGTGAGGCAGGGGCGTCCGGGCGGCCGCGTGCGGCCGCCGTCTCGAAGGCGTCGGGGATCTGGATCGGGCGGACGGGCGCGGCGCGCCGGCCGTCAGCGCTGCGCCAGCTTGCGCGGCCCGGAGGCGGCGTCCTGCGGGCGCGCGCCCATCGCCACCGGTTCGGGGCGCAGGAGGGTCCCGGGACGGACGCGCTGCAGGCCGTTGACCACGATGCGCTCGCCGCCCGACAGGCCGGAAGTCACGACGCGCAGACCGTCGACCGCCCGGCCGAGGGTGACGGCGCGGAACTCGGCCCGGTTGTCCGACCCCACGAGGAGCACGAACTTCTTGTCCTGATCGGTGCCGACGGCCCGCTCGTCGACGAGGACGAGGCGTTCCGGCGCGGCCTGGCCGAGGCGCATCCGGGCGAACTGGCCCGGGATCAGGCGGCCGTCGCCGTTGGAGAAGGTCGCGCGCACCCGGACCGTGCCGCTGCGCGCGTCGACCTTGTTGTCGATGAACTGGAGATGCCCAGCCGCGCGGGCGCCGTCGGCGGTCGCCATCTCCACGGGGATGCGGTCGAGCTTGCCGCGCCGGCCGCCCGGCTCGGCGACCGAGGCCAGCGCCTTCAGGACCACGCCCTCGTCGGCATCGAAGCTGGCGTAGACCGGATCGACCGAGACGAGCGTGGTCAGTACGGCGGCCCCGGCGCCCGTGGCCACGAGGTTGCCCGGCGTGATCTCGCGGCGGCCGACGCGGCCGCCGACGGCCGCCCGGACCTGCGTGTAGCCGAGGTTCAGGCGCGCCGCCTCCAGGGCCGCCTTCGCCGCGTCGAGGCTCGCCTTGGCCTCCTTGAACGCGTTGGCGCGGACGTCGAGGTCGCGCGCCGTGACGATGCGCTGGTCCGACAGCTTCTGCCCGCGCTCGAGGTCGCTCGCCGTCATGCCGACCCGCGCCTCGGCGCCCGCGACCTGGGCTTCCAACCGCTGGACCTCGGCCGCGTAGGGCGCGGGATCGATGGTCACCAGCAGGTCGCCGGCCTTGACCACCTCGCCTTCCGCGAAGTGCGTGGCCAGGATCGCGCCGCCCACCCGGGCACGGACGTCGATGCGGTCGACGGCCTCCAGACGACCCGAGAACTCGTCCCAGAGGATGACGTCGCGCGGCTCGACGGTCGCGACCGAGGCCGGCATCGCCACCTCGGTCGGCGGCGTCGCGGCGACGGCCACGGTTCCCCGGACCAGGGCGCCGGGTATGAAGGTGTAGGAGACGCCCGCGAGAAGGGCGACCGCGAGGCTTCCGGCCGCGAGGCGCCGGGCACGGAGAGGATTGCGCGAGGGATGACGCTGAGGTTCCACGAGCGACTCCAACATCTGTATAGGTCGCTACACATGTCGGCATGGACGCGGGGCGTCAAGTGACTTATCTACCACTCGATATAAAAGTTGGAGTCCGCAGGCAATGGTGATGGGGCGCCCCCGGTCCTTCGACACGGACAAGGCCCTCGACGAGGCGATGGAGGTGTTCTGGCGCCACGGCTACGACGGCGCGAGCCTCGCGATGCTCACGAAGGCGATGGGCATCAAGCCGCCGAGTCTCTACGCGGCCTTCGGCAGCAAGGAGGGGCTGCTCAAGGCCGCCCTCGACCGGTACGCGCAGCGGCGCTCCGAGCACATGCGCTTCGTCCTGGCGGGCGAGACCGCGCGCGACGTGGCCGAGCGCTTCCTGAGCAGCATCGCCGAGAGCCACACGGATCCGGCGAACCCGCCCGGCTGCCTCCTCGTTCAGGGCGGTCTCGCCTGCGGCGCGGGCTCGGAGAACATCCCGTTCGAGCTGGCGTCCCGGCGGGCGCAGGGCGAGATGGAGCTCCGCGAGCGCTTCATCCGGGCCCGACAGGACGGTGACCTGCCGGCGGATTCCGACCCGGTCGCGCTGGCGCGATTCCTGTCCACCGTCGCCTCCGGCATGGGCGTGCTGGCCTCCTCGGGCGCCGACCGGGAGGCGCTGCGGGAGGTCGCCCGGGTCTCGCTGCGGGCCTTCGCGAGGGAACACGACGCCTGAGCCGGGCTGACCGGGCGCGATCCCGCGCCTCGGTCTACCCGGACGCCGTTCGCCACCCCGCGACCGGCGGTTCGCCGAGGTCCAGAAACGACAAAGGCCGCAGAGCTGCGGCCTTGTAAGTCGATCGTATGGTTGGGAAAACTGGAGCGGGCGAAGGGATTCGAACCCTCGACCCCAACCTTGGCAAGGTTGTGCTCTACCCCTGAGCTACACCCGCTCACTGTGCCGCGCCGCCCGGACTTTCGTGCCGGCGGCCCCCGGCGCGGCTCTCTAAACACCATTCCGCCGGGCGACGCAAGCGCCCTTTTCGCGAACCGTCACGATTTACCAGTTCGGCTCCGGCGGGAGGCCGTCGCGGATCTCCCGGAGCCGGGCGCGGGTCCCGCGCGTGGTCCCCTCGGGGAGCGCGTCCATCGGGAAGAACGCGCACTCGGCGACCTCCCGGTCCGGCGCCTTCGGGCGCAGGACCGTGAAGGCCGGCAGAATGAACAGGGCCACGTGGTCGCGGGGCGCGGCGACCACGTTCCGATAGAGGCCGTGGAGGCGCGGCTCTCCCTCGGCGACGATCTCCGCCTCCTCGCGGAACTCCCGCACGATCGCGTCGCGCGCGGTCTCGCCGCGCTCGACGCCGCCGCCGGGGAGGTGCCAGCCACTCACGTAGGTGTGGCGCACCAGGGCGACGCGCCCGGCCCCGTCGAGGGCGACGCCGCGCACGCCGAGGGTCATGCCCCGGGACGCGAGCGCCCCGAGGTGGAACAGGCGCCGCAGCAGCGGCCGATCGAGGAGCATGCGGCCGCGCGGCTCAGGCGACGTCGAGGGTGATGGCGCCGAGACCGTCGATCGCCGCGACCATGCGCTGGCCGCGCTGGACCGGGCCGACGCCGGAGGGCGTGCCGGTGAAGATCAGGTCGCCGGGCTGCAGGGCGAAGTAGCCCGACAGGTAGGCGATCTGCTCGGCGACGGACCAGATCATGTCGCCGAGGTCGCCCTTCTGGCGGACCTCGCCGTCGACCGACAGGGTGATGGCGCCCTTGGCCGGGTGGCCGATGGCGGAGACCGGGTGGAGCGCGCCGATCGGCCCCGACCCGTCGGCCGCCTTGGCGGTGTCCCAGGGCCGCGACATCTTCTTGGCCTCGTCCTGGACGTCGCGCCGGGTCATGTCGAGGCCGATGGCGTAGCCGTAGACGTGCTCCAGGGCGGTCTCGGCCGGGATGTCGCTGCCGCCGCTCGCGAGGGCCGCGACCATCTCCACCTCGAAATGGTAGTTGGCGGTCTTCGGCGGGTAGGCGTGGGCCGTCGGCTCCGGCCCGACGATCTGCAGGGCGTCGGCAGGCTTCATGAAGAAGAACGGCGGCTCGCGGTCCGGGTCCGCGCCCATCTCGCGGGCGTGAGCGGCGTAGTTGCGCCCGACGCAGTAGACGCGGCGGACGGGATAGAAGTCGCTGCTGCCGACGATGGGGAGCGCGATGCGGGGCGGGTTCTGGATGACGGAGAGCATCTCTGCCTCTGCGGTGGATCGTCCGGGTGGCCCGGCGCGACGACGCCCGGGCCCTACATCATCGTTGTAAGGTCCGCATCGGCGCGCGCCATACCGGCGCTTGCCTCCGGCCTGCTCCGGCCTACAGAATCCGCGCGATGACGCCGACAGCCGCCCTCGACACCCTGCTGACCGCGCTCCGGGACGGGCTCGGCGCGCGGCACGTGCTGACGGATCCCGACGCCCTCGCGCCCTACCTGACGGAGAGCCGCCGCCTGTTCACCGGGTCGGCCCTGGCCGTGCTGCGGCCGGGGAGCACCGAGGAGGTCGCCTTCGCGGTCCGCGCCTGCACGCAGGCCGGGATCGCCGTCGTGCCGCTCGGGGGCAATACCGGCCTCACCGGCGCCGGCGTGCCGCAGGGCGGCGTCGTCCTGTCCCTGGAACGCATGAACCGCCTGCGCGCGGTCGACCCGGTGGACGCCACCATCACGGTCGAGGCCGGGATGATCCTGCAGGAGGTGCAGGAGGCGGCCGAGGCCGCCGGCATGCTGTTCCCGCTCTCCTACGCGTCGCGCGGCTCCGCCCGGATCGGCGGCGGCGTCAGCACCAATGCCGGCGGGATCGCGGTCCTCGCCTACGGCAACGCCCGCGACCTCGTCCTCGGGCTGGAGGTCGTGCTCGCCGACGGGCGCGTCTGGAACGGGCTGAGGGCCCTGCGCAAGGACAATGCCGGCTACGACCTGAAGCAGCTCTTCATCGGCTCGGAGGGCACGCTTGGCATCGTCACGGCGGCGGTGCTGAAGCTGTTCCCGCGGCCGCGCTCGACGAGCGTCGCCTTCGTCGGCCTCGACTCGGCGAAGGCGGCTCTGGACCTGTTCGTCTTCCTGCGGACGCGCATGGACCGCGACCTCACGGCGTTCGAGTACCTGCCGCCCTTCGCCCTGGAGATCGTGCTGCGCCACGTCCCGGGGACGGTGCGGCCGCTGGACGGCGCGCACGGCGCCTACGCGCTGATCGAGGTCGCGTCCGCGCGACCGGACGCCGACACGGGGGCCGAACTGGAATCGGCCCTCGGGCAGGCCCTGGAAGACGAGCTGATCGCCGACGCCACCATCGCGACCAGCGGGGCCCAGAACGCCGCGCTCTGGCGCCTGCGCGAGGGCGTTCCCGAAGCGCAGACCCGCGAGGGCGCCTCGATCAAGCACGACGTGTCGGTGCCGCTCTCCCGCCTGCCCGAGTTCCTGGAGCGGGCGGGGGCGGCCTGCCTCGCCGAGATGCCGGGCCTGAGGCCCTGCGGCTTCGGCCATTTCGGCGACGGCAACATCCATTTCAACCTGTCACAGCCGCCCGGCATGGAGCCCGCGGCGTTTCTGTCCGCCTGGGGCCGGTTCAACCGGATCGTTCACGACCTCGTGCACGACCTGGGCGGCTCCATCGCGGCCGAGCACGGCGTCGGCCTCATCAAGCGCGAGGAACTCGCGCGCTACGGCGACCCGGTCGGGCTCGACCTCATGCGGCGCCTGAAGGCCGCGCTCGATCCGGACGACCTGCTCAATCCCGGCAAGGTGCTCGTCCCGACCGATCGCGGCCCGCCGCCGGCCTGAGCAAATTTGTGCATCGCGCCATAATTCGGCGCGGAGACGGGTGCAGGACAGCCACGCCGCGCCGCGAACCGCCGGGGCGGCCCGTCGCGTTAAGCCGCTGCTAACGCTTCGGACACACGCTCAATACAGACGGCGGAGACGGATCCGTCGGCGCCAGGCATGGCAATTGCTCTGAGGCCTCCCTATCTCGCACGTGCGAGATCGAACGACGAACCGTCACCGACAGGCTGTTTTCACATCCATCTGGAGACCGACGGAATGCCCACCTCCCAGGCCCGCGTTCAGACCACCGAGGCGAGCCGCTACCTGCAGCAGCTCTGCCGGCACTGGAGCCACAAGTTCAAGGTCGAGGCGACCCCCGTTCACGGCACCGTGCCCTTCGGCGAGGACCGCGTCTGCACCTTCGATGCCGAGCCCGACGCGCTGGTGATGCGCATCGACAGCTCCGACCCGGTCAACCTCACCCGGCTGGAGAACGTCGTGTCCGACCATCTCGCCCGCTTCGCCTTCCGCGAGAGCCTCGGCGACATCCGCTGGTCGCGCGCCGCCTGAGGGCGCGCGCAGCGCGATCACGGGCGACCCGTCCGGCTCCCGGCCCGGGCGGGTTCTGAGATCCCGATCGAAGCGCGGCAGTGGCGCACCACTTGCACGCGAACCCAGCTTGCGGCCAGATCGGACGCCGCCGTGACCGGGATCGATTCATGAAGCGACGCACCCTGCTGACCGGCGCAGGAGCCCTGATGGCCGGGGCTCTTGCCCGGCCGGCCCTGGTCCGGGCGGCCTCCGCGACGACCCTGCGGTTCGTCCCCTACGCGGACCTCGCGCTCCTCGACCCGATCATCACCACCAATTACGTCACGCGCACCCACGCGCTGATGGTGTTCGACACGCTCTACAGCCTCGACACCGCCTACCGCGCTCAGCCGCAGATGGTGGCGGGCCACGAGGTCGCGTCCGACGGCCTCACGTGGCGCCTGACCCTGCGGGACGGCCTGCGCTTCCACGACGGGACGCCCGTCCTCGGCCGCGACGTGGTGGCGAGCCTGAAGCGCTGGGCGCAGCGCGATGCCTACGGCGGGGCCCTGTTCGCGACGGTGGACGAACTCTCGGCGCCCTCCGACACGGTGGTGCAGTTCCGCCTGAAGCGGCCCTTCCCGCTCCTGCCGGACGCGCTGGCCAAGCCGACCTCCTACGTCCCGGTGATCATGCCGGAGCGCCTGAGCGCGACGCCCGCGACGCAGCCGGTGCCGGAGATCGTCGGCAGCGGCCCGTTCCGCTTCGTCCCCGAGGAGCGGGTCCCGGGCTCGCTTAACGTCTACCGCCGGTTCGAGGCGTATCGACCGCGCCCCGACGGCACGCCGAGCTTCACGGCGGGTCCGCGGATCGCGCATTTCGACCGCGTCGAGTGGCGCACGATCCCCGACGGCGCGACCGCGGCCGGCGCCCTTCGCTCGGGCGAGATCGACTGGTGGGAGCAGCCCCTCGTCGATCTCGTGCCGGACCTGAACCGCCAGCCCGCCGTGCGGGTGGATCTGGTGGAGACCGCCGGGCTGATCGGCCAGATCCGCCTCAACCACACCCTGCCGCCCTTCGACAATCCCGCGATCAGCCGGGCGCTGCTCTCGGCCGTCGACCAGACCGAGATGATGGACGCCGTCGCCGGCAGCGACCCGGCGATCCGGCGCGGGCCCGTCGGCATCTTCACGGCCGGCGGGCCGATGGCGTCCTCGGCCGGCATGGAAGCGCTGACCGCCCCCCGCGACCTCGCCGCCGCGAAGCGGGCGCTGGCGGCGGCGGGCTACAAGGGCGAGCGCGTCGTGCTGCTCTCCGGGACCGACGTGCCGCGGATCAACGCGATCTGCGAGGTGATGGCCGATGCCTGCCGCAAGATCGGGATGAACCTCGACGTCGTCGCCACCGACTGGGGGACGGTCAACCAGCGGATCCTGAACGCCAAGCCCCTGGACCAGGGTGGCTGGTCGATGTTCGGCATCTTCTCCGGCGGGCTCGACCACCTCTCGCCGGCCTACCATCTGGCCGCCCGCGGGAACGGCCGGGCCGGCGTGCCGAGCTGGCTGACCGACGCGCCCCTGGAGGAGCTGCGCGGCGCGTGGTTCGACGCGCCGGACCTCGGCGCCCAGAAGGCGCTGGCGGCGCGGATCCAGGCGCGGGCGCTGGAGGTCGGCGCCTACCTGCCCTGCGGCCAGTATTTCCAGCCGACCGGCTACCGGCGGGACCTCGAAGGCATGCTGACCGGGCTGCCGCTGTTCTGGAACCTGCGCCGGTCGGCCTGACCGGGCAGTTCCGGGCTCACCCGACGCTCATCAGGCTGGCATTGCCGCCGGCCGCCGCGGTGTTGATCGTGGTGGTGACCTCCTCCACCAGGCCGGCCGGATCGTAGAGGTCGCCGGCCGCCAGCGCCTCCGGGCAGCGGGCCTGGATCGGCAGGATCGCGCCCTCGCGGGCCGCGACGGCCCTGTTCAGGGCCAGCAGGTCGTCGGCGTCGCCCGCGAACAGGATTCCGGCGATCGCGCCCGCGCGCCCGAGATCCGGCGCCCAGGCAACCCGCGCCGCGCACGCTTCCGGCAGACCGTCCAGGACCGGATCGCGCCCGTCCGGCCCGATGACGACGGCCGCGTTGCCCGTGCCGAGGATCGCGCCGATCTGAAGCAGCAGCGCCGTCTCGGTGGCCGCGACGGCCGCGACACGCCCACGGGGACGCAGCGCGTACAGGTTGTGCTCACCGACGGGACCGGCCAGCGCGATCGCGGCGCGGCCGGGATAGCGGACGGCTTCGAGCCTGTCCGCGAGGTCGTGCCGGTGCCGCGAGCGCAGCCACGCCGTGTAGGGACGCAGCGCCGAATCGTCGGTGGGCAGCCCGTCGCGGGCGGCGGCGGGCGATCGCCGCAGCAGGCGGCCGAGGGCCAACGGGCCGCCGGCCTTCGGGCCCGTCCCCGACAGCCCGGTGCCGCCGAAGGGCTGCACGCCGACCACCGCGCCGATGATGTTGCGGTTCACGTAGCGGTTGCCGGCCCGCACGCGGTCGAGGACGCGGTCGATGGTCTCGTCGATGCGGCTGTGCAGCCCGAAGGTGAGCCCGTAGCCGGTCGCGTCGATCGCCGCCAGGAGCGCGTCGAGGCCGTCGCGGCGGTAGCGCAGCACGTGGAGCACGGGACCGAACACCTCCTGCTCGACATCGGCGACGGCCCCGATCTCGATCAGGGTCGGCGGCACGAAGGTTCCGGCGCCGGCATCGGACGGAAGGGGGAGCTGCTCCACCGGGAAGCCCCGCGCGCGCATCCGCGCCACGTGTCCGACGATCCGGTCGGCGGCCTCGGCGGTGATGACCGGCCCGACATCGACGGGCAGGCGCCGCGGGTCGCCCACCCGCAGCTCGCTCAGGGCGACCTTCAGCATGTGCAGCGTCCGGTCGGCGATCTCCTCCTGCAGGCACAGGATGCGGAGCGCCGAGCAGCGCTGCCCGGCGGAATCGAAGGCCGAGGCGATGACATCGGCCACCACCTGCTCGGCGAGCGCGGAGGAATCGACCACGAGGGCGTTCTGGCCGCCGGTCTCGGCCACGAACGGCACCGGCTCGCCGAAACGGTTCAGCCGCTCCGCCAGAGCCCGCTGGATGCCCTTGGCCACCGCCGTCGATCCGGTGAACATCACGCCCTGCACGCGCGGATCCTCGACCAGGGCGGCGCCGACCCGGCCGTCGCCCGGCAGGAGGTGCAGCGCCTCGACGGGAATCCCGGCCGCGTGCAGCGCGCGGACGGCAGCGGCCGCGATCAGCGGGGTCTCCTCGGCGGGTTTCGCCAGGACCGTGTTGCCCGCCGCCAGGGCGGCCGCGACCTGACCGACGAAGATCGCCAGCGGGAAATTCCACGGCGCGATGCAGGCGACCGGACCGAGCGGCGCGTGCGTCTCCCCGAGGGTCCGCTCGGCCTCGGCGGCAGCGTAGCGGAGGAAGTCGACAGCCTCGCGGATCTCCGCGACGGCGCTCGCGCAGGTCTTGCCCGCCTCCCGCACGACGAGCCCGATCAGCGGCGGCATCTGCGCCTCGAGGGCGTCGGCGGCCCGCCGCAGGCAGGCACCGCGCGCCGTCGCCGGCGTCGCCGCCCAGCCGGCCGCGCCCGCCTGCGCGCGCGCCACGGCAACCGCCACGGTCTCCACCGTCGCCGCCTGGTAGAATCCGACGACGTCGCGGCGGTCGGCGGGATTGCGGACGGGTTCGTCGGCCGCCGAATCGTCCGCGCCCGAGGGTGCCGCCCGCCACGCGGTGCGGCCGCTCTCCGCCAACCCGTCCGAAAGCCGGGCGAGCTCCGCCTCGTCGGCGAGGTCGAGCCCGGCCGCGTTGGCGCGGGCCGGGCCGTAGAGCGCCCGGGGGGCCGCGATCCGCGGGTGCGGCGCGCCGGGATCCGGCGCGGCCTCGACGGCGGCGACGGGGTCGGCGATCAGGTCCGCGACCGGCACGGCCGCGTCGGCGACGCGGTTGACGAAGGACGTGTTGGCCCCGTTCTCCAGGAGGCGCCGCACCAGGTAGGCGAGCAGGGTCTCGTGCGTGCCCACGGGCGCGTAGATGCGGCAGGGCCGCTGCAGGACGGCGTCGGCCATCACGGCCTCGTAGAGCGGCTCGCCCATGCCGTGCAGGCACTGGAACTCGTACTGACCGAGCCGGAAATCCGGTCCCGCCATCGCGACGATGCTCGCCAGTGTCTGGGCGTTGTGGGTGGCGAATTGCGGAAAGACCGCGTCGGGCGCCGCGAGCAGCCGGCGCGCGCAGGCGAGGTACGAGACGTCGGTGTGGACCTTCCGGGTGAAGACCGGGAAGTCCGCCAGACCGTCGACCTGCGCCCGCTTGATCTCGCTGTCCCAGTAGGCGCCCTTCACGAGCCGCACCATCAGCCGCCGGCGGCACCGCCGCGCGAGGTCGATCAGCACGTCGATGACGAACGGACAGCGCTTGCCGTAGGCCTGGACCACGAAGCCGAGCCCGTCCCAGCCGGCGAGATCCGGGTCGGCGGCGAGCCGCTCCAGGATGTCGAGCGACAGGTCGAGGCGGTCTGCCTCCTCGGCGTCGACGTTGAGGCCGATGCCGTGCCCCCGCGCGAGGCGGGCGAGGTCCCGCACGCGGGGATAGAGTTCGGCCAGGACCCGGTCGCGCTGCGCGCGGGCGTAGCGGGGATGGAGCGCCGACAGCTTGATCGAGATTCCGGGGCCGCGGAACACGCCGCGCCCGGCAGAGGCCGCGCCGATCGCCGCGATCGCGTCCGCGTAGGCGCGCCGGTAGCGCTCGGCGTCCTCGGCGGTCACGGCGGCCTCGCCGAGCATGTCGTACGAGTAGGTGAAGCCCTTCGCCTCGAGCCGCGCCGCGTGCCGCAGGGCCTCGGCGATGGTCCGCCCCGCCACGAACTGCTCGCCCATCATCCGCATGGCGAGATCGACGCCGGTCCGGATCACGGGCTCGCCGCCGCGGGCGATCAGCCGGGTGAGCGCGGCCGACAGGCCGGTTTCGTCCCGGGTCGCCGCCAGCTTGCCGGTCACGAGCAGGCCCCAGGTCGCCGCGTTGACGAAGGGCGACGGGCTGTGCCCGAGATGGGCGGCCCAGTCGCCGCCGGCGATCTTGTCGCGGATCAGCGCGTCCCGCGTCGCCGCGTCGGGGATGCGCAGCAGCGCCTCGGCGAGGCACATCAGCGCCACGCCCTCCTGGCTGGACAGCGCGTACTCGTGGATCAGCCCCTCGACGCCGCCGCGGATGCCCTGGCGCCGCAGGGACTCGACGAGGCGCCGCGCGTCCTCGGCGACGCGCCGAGCCGCCTCGGGCGGCAGGCGCGCTTCTTCGAGGAGCGGGAGCACGCAGTCCCGCTCGGGCCGCCGGCAGGCCGCGACCACCGCCCGCCGCAGGGGCGACAGGTCCGCCAGGCCGGCCGCGAACGCGCCGAAAGGCTCGCTCGCCGCCGTGGCCGCCTCGTCGACAACGCCGGATCCGGACATGGGCCGCCCCTCGGACACGGCGCGCTGGCATCGCGCCGTCGCGGACTCACGCTACACCGTCGGGGGCCCGCGTCGAGGCCGAAGAAGCTGTGGCCGATCGCGTCACTTCGCGGCCAGCGCGTGGGCGGATTCCAGCGCGACGGCCAGGAGCGGCTGCGCGCCCTCCCGGCGCAGCGTCGCCACGGGAATCACCACCGGGTCGGCACAGGCCTGGACGACGTGGGCGAGGTCGAACTGCACCGCGAGGCCACCGGCCTTGGCGTCGAGCCACGCCATCATGGCCGGCGGCTGCCCGTCATAGGTCTCGGCGACGGCCTCGCGGCACTCCTTGTCGGCGTCGTCCGCCTTCGGATCGCCCGTCTTCGGGCGATAGCCCGCGAGGTAGAGGGCGTGCAGCCTCTTCGACGCGAGCGTCACCATCTTGGTCCCGCCCGGGCCTTCCGCCAAGGCGAGCTTGCCGGTCAGGGAGTTGGGCAGCAGGGTCGTCCAATCGACCGGGGCGCCGGTGGTGAGATCGTAGACGATCGACATCGTGCCGCTGTTCGGGTGCGCGCCGCCGCAGAACCCGCTGTCGAAGATGACGAAGCTCAGGAAGCGCGGGCCGCGCATCGGGGCCTGGACGGTGCGCTCCCAGGAGCTGTTCTTCCCGCCCTGATCCTTGCACGCCTGCTCGGCCTTCAGGGCCCGCGCGTCGAGGCGCTTCAGCGCCGCGTTGATCCGACGCTCGGCCTCGTCGGCCGGCGCGGCGATCTGCGGCATGGCGGCGATGCCGGGGCTCGCGTCGGACGGCGCCTTCAGGACCACCGGCCCGTCGGCGGCCCGGGCGGGCGCGGCCAGGCCCAGGAGGACGGCGCCAAGGCAGCCGATCCTGCGGCTGGCGCGGCGCGCGCGCGGCGGGAGGTTACGCTCGTACATCGTGCCTCGGCTCCTGTTCGGGCGGGGACGGAGGGTGTCAGATCCCCGCCGCGGGACGATCGGATCGGCGCAGCCCTAGCATCCGGGGCGGCGACGCGGCGCGCGCTTTGACACCGGCGGAAGCGGTGTCAGAACGCCGAGATGACCGCGATCCTGATCTACGGCGCCACCGGATATACCGGGCAGCTCCTGGCCGCGCACGCCGTCGGGCAGGGGTTGCGCCCGATCCTGGCCGGGCGCGATCCCG
Organism: Methylobacterium sp. UNC300MFChir4.1; assembly: GCF_900110155.1. Lineage (NCBI taxonomy): Bacteria > Pseudomonadati > Pseudomonadota > Alphaproteobacteria > Hyphomicrobiales > Methylobacteriaceae > Methylobacterium > Methylobacterium sp. UNC300MFChir4.1. Next base: position 41,884 of record NZ_FOCS01000029.1, read on the forward strand.
AGAAGCTGCGGCCGCTGGCGGCCCGGCTGAACCTCGAGATGCGGGCCGCGCGGCTCGACGATGCCGCGGGCCTGCGGTCCGCCCTCGTTGGCGTGGCGGCGGTGATCCACGCGGCTGGCCCGTTCTCGCGGACGGCGCTGCCGATGGCCGAGGCCTGCCTCGCCGCCGGCCCGCACTACGTCGACATCACCGGCGAGATCGCCGTGCTGGAGGCCCTCGCGGCCAAGGATGCCGAGGCGAAGGCGGCCGGCATCGTCCTCCTGCCGGCGGCGGGCTTCGACGTGGTGCCGAGCGACTGCCTCGCCGCCCACGTGGCCGGCCGCGTTCCCGGCGCGACGCATCTGCGCATCTCCATCGGCGGATTCGGGGGCTTCAGCCGGGGCACGGCCCGCACCATGGTGGAGGGCATCGCCTGGGGCACGCGGGTGCGCCGGAACGGGCGCATCGTCGAATTGCCGAGCCCGCCGCGCGCCACCGCGGATTTCGGAACGGGACCGCGCCGGACCGTGGGGCTCGGCTGGGGCGACGTGTCGAGCGCGTGGTACTCGACCGGCGTCCCGAACATCGACGTCTACTTCGAGGCCTTCCCCGCTATGGCTGCGGCGGCCGGCCTGCCCGCCGGCATCCGGCGGATCATCGCGGGCGGCACCGCCCAGCGCCTGATCAATCGCGGCATCGACCGGCTGCCGGAGGGCCCTTCGGCCGCCGCGCGCGAGAAGGCCCGCAGCACCTTCCTGGCGGAGGCCTGGGACGGCGCCGGCCGCCGCGCGGCGAGCCGGATGGAGACGCCCGAGGGCTACACGCTCACCGTCTGGACCGCCTTGGAGGCGGCCCGCCGCGTCGCTGCCGGCACCGTCGCGCCCGGCTTCCACACGCCGGTCACGGCCTTCGGCCCCGACTTCATCCTGAGCTTCCCGCACGTGGTCCGGACCGACCTCTGAGACCAGGCCTGCACGGCGGTCGGAATGGCCGTCTCTGCGTGCGCAGCGAAGCAATCCAGGGCTGCGCCACACTCACCGAAGTTTCGCCTCCCCGGATCGCCGCGCTGCGCTCGCGATGACGGCGGAGCGCGCGCCCCGCTCCCTCACACGGTCGCGCCGATCTGCCAGGGGGCGAATTCCGACGCGCCGAAATCGAACTGCTCGCTCTTCGTCCGCTCGCCGCCGGCGACGCGCAGGATGAGGTCGAAGATCCGGTGGCCGGCCTGCTCCACGCTCTCCGCGCCGTCGAGGATCGTGCCGCAATTGACGTCCATATCCTCCTCGAGTCGACGGTACATGGCCGAGTTGGTGGCGATCTTGATCGAGGGCGACGGCTTGCAGCCGAACACGCTACCGCGGCCGGTGGTGAAGCAGACGAGGTTCGCGCCGCCCGCGACCTGCCCGGTCGCCGAGACCGGGTCGTAGCCGGGCGTGTCCATGAAGACGAAGCCCTTGGCGGTGACGGGGTCGGCGTAGCGCAGCACGTCGACCAAGTTGGTGCTGCCGGCCTTCGCCATGGCGCCGAGGGACTTCTCCAGGATCGTGGTCAGGCCGCCGGCCTTGTTGCCCGGCGACGGGTTGGCGTCGATCTCCGAGCCCTCCTTGCGGGTGTACTCCTCCCACCAGTGCATCAGGTCGACGAGCTTCTGGCCGACCTCCGGGCTGATAGCGCGGCGGGTGAACAGGTGCTCGGCGCCGTAGGTCTCGGTGGTCTCCGACAGGATCACCGTGCCGCCGTTCCGCACCACGAGGTCGCTGGCGATCCCCAGCGCCGGGTTGGCCGACACGCCGGAATACCCGTCCGAGCCGCCGCACTGCAGGGCGACGATCAGCTCGCTCGCCGGCACCGGCTCGCGGTGGACCACGTTCGCCTCGGCCAGGATGCCGGTCACGAACTCGATTCCGGCCTCGACGGTCTTCCGGGTGCCGCCGAGGCTCTGGATGTTCATGCTGCGGATCCGGTCGCCGAGCCCCTGCTCCTCCAAGAAGGCGCCGATCTGGTTCACCTCGCAGCCGAGCCCGATCATGACGATATGAGAGAAGTTGACGTGCCGCGCGTAGCCCGCGAGCGTCCGCCGCAGGAGCCGGAGCGGCTCGCCCATCGCCATGCCGCAGCCGGTCTTGTGGGTCAGCGCCACGACACCGTCGACGTTGGGATAGGGGGCGAGCGGGTCGAGGCCGAGGATCGGGTGCCGCCGGAACGCGTCGGCGATCAGGTCGGCGACGTGCGCGCTGCAATTCACCGAGGTGAGGATGCCGACGTAGTTGCGCGTCGCCACGCGACCGTCGGGGCGGCGGATGCCCTGGAAGGTCGCGGGCGGCGTCACCAGCTGGGTTGGCCTCGCATCGACCCCGAACGCGTAGTCCCGGGCGAACTCGCCCATCCCGAGATTGTGGACGTGGACGTGGCGGCCGGCCGCGATGTCCGCCTTGGCGAAGCCGATGATCTGCCCGTACTTGGTCACCGGCTCGCCGCTCCGGTGGGCCCGGACCGTGACCTTGTGGCCGGCCGGGATCCGCTCCGCCGCCGCGACGCCGTCGGCGACCGGCGTTCCCGGCTCGATGGCGCCGCGGGCCACGGCCACGCCGTCGGCGGGGCGGAGGGTGATCACGGGATACGTGGACATCGGTCTCTCCTCGGATGCCGTCGCGCCGGTCGCCGTCACCGCGCCGTCACCGCGCCGCTTCGGGGGGCCGGGGCGCGAGCGTCGCGGACCGGCAGCGGCGCAATCTCGCCGACCACGAACAGGTAGATGAAGGCGCCCAACAGGCAGAACCCGCCGGCCACGATCAGGGGGATCACGAACGAGCCCTGGGTGACCGTCAGCATGACGCCGGTGAAGGTCGTCGTCACGATCCCGGCGACGTTCGACGCGAAGTTCTGGATGCCGCCAATCGAGGCCACGTGGGCCGGGGTCGGCGCCACGTCGCCGGGCAGCGCCCAGATCGAGGCCGCCGTGAAGGCGAGGCTGCCGTAGGCGACCGCGAAGCACAGCAGCGCCACGTAGATGTTCGGGGCGATGATCGACAGGGTGATCACCGACGACATCAGCATGCCACCGACGAGGCAGGTCTTGCGGGCCGCGGTGAGGCTCCAGCCGCGGCGGTAGAGCGCGTCCGACGCGAAGCCGCCGAGCCAGCCCGCGGGGATCGACGCCAGGGCCGGCAGGCTGCCGAGCGTGCCGAGCTCCGCCAGCGAGAAGCCCCGCGCCTTGACCAGGTAGGTCGGGAACCACGTGATGAAGAAGTAGATCACGAAGTTCAGGCAGAAGAACCCGGCCATCATGCCCCAGACCGTGCGGTAGCGGAACAGCGACAGCCACGGCACCTGGTTCTGGGCGTCCGCCGCGTCGACGGTCTTCGGCCGCTCCTGCGCGGCCCGCAGTCGGGCAAGCTCCTCCGGCGACACCTTCGGGTGGTTCTCGGGCTCGCGGTAGAGCCACATCCAGAACACCGCCCAGACGAAGCCCAGCACGCCGGTGACGACGAAGGATTCCCGCCAGCCCAGCGTCGCGATGACCCAGGAGACCAGCGGGATCGCCAGGGCCGAGCCCACCCGGGAGCCGCTGTCGAAGATGCTGCTGGCGAAGCTGCGCTCGCTGCGCGGGAACCACGAGGCCGCGACCTTGGCGAAGGACGGGTAGGCCCCGGCCTCGCCGATGCCGAGCAGCATGCGCAGGCCGAGCAGGGACAGGAACCCCCGTCCCACCGCGGTCAGCGCCGTGCAGGCCGACCACCAGACCACCGCGACCACGAGGGAGAGCCGCGCGCCGACCCGGTCGGCCACGTAGCCGAAGGGCAGCTGCATGATCGCGTAGGTCCAGAAGAAGCCGGACAGGATCAGGCCCATGTCGGTGGCGTCGAGCCCGAGTTCCTTGGTCATGGAGGGCGCGGCGACCGCGAGGTTGGCGCGGTCGATGTAGTTGATGGCGTTGGCGGCCATGCAGAGGCCGATCATGAGCCAGCGCAAGCGAGGCATCGTGGGCTCCTCCCGTCTTCCGGGTATGGCGTCCCCGGTCCGTGCGGCGCCCCCGTTGAGGCCGGGGGTCGCCGCCGAGCGTGGTGTCGTGCCGGATCGTTCCCGGCTCAGGTGCGATAGGCGTTGCCGTCGAGGCCGTGCGGCCGGCCGGCGGCGAGCAGGGTCTCCCAGACGGGCTCGGGCAGCGGCACGCCCTCAGCGAGGCGCTCGGCGCGCATCCGCCGCTCCGGCTCGCCGGGCAGCAGGACCTCGGCGCCCGGCATCGGCTTGGCGCTCTTGAAGAAGTCGAGATAGGCCCGCGTCTCGGCCGCGAGGGCGTCCTCGGTGCCGAGGGCCGAGGGCGTGACGTAGATCGACAGCATGCCGTTGCAGATCCGCCGCTGCCCGGGCCCGGCCGTGCCGGAGCCGGTGAGCGCGCCGGCCAATAGCTCGCACATCAGCGCGAGGCCGGAGCCCTTGTGCTCGCCGAAGGCCCGGATCGCACCCGCCCCGCGCTGGTTGTCGCGCTCGACGCCCTCCAGCGGGCCGAACAGGGTCGCCGGGTCGGCGCTGAGGCGGCCGTCGGGCTCGATCAGCGCGCCCTCGGGCAGCGGCTTGCCGCCCCTCGAGGCGACGAGCACCTTGCCCTCGGCGACCAGCGACGTGGCGAAGTCGAGGATGATCGGGTCGCCTCCTGGAACCGGGAAGCCGGCCGCGAAGGGCGCCGTCGAGAAGCGGCGCTCCACGGAGCCGAACGGCGCCACGAGGAGGCTGCCTGCCACGTTGACGAAATGGACCGAGACGAGCCCCGCCGCCGCCGCCCGCTCGGCCCACTCGCCGATCCGGCCGATATGCCCGGCATGCCGCAGGGCGATGATCGCGACGCCGTACGCCCGCGCCTTGGCGATCCCGAGATCGACGGCGACGGGGCCGGCCGTCTGCCCGAACCCGTAATGGGCGTCGACGAGGGCGAAGTTCGGCGCGTCGGTCACGATCTCGGGCGTGCGGCCGGCCTCGACCTCGCCGGCGCGCAGCCACTCGACGTAGCGGGTGACGCGGACGACGCCGTGGCTGTCGTGGCCGGTGAGGTTCGCCGCCACGAGGAAGCGGCCGATGCGCTCGGCCTCCGGCTCGGCGCAGCCCTCGCGCACGAAGATGTCCCGCACGTAGGCGGTCAGCCTGTCGGCCGGAATCCGCATCCCGTCTCTCCCTCGCCGCGCCTCACCGAGCGCGTGCGGGATGAACCTAGCGCCCTCGCACGTGCAGGGCGAGCACCGGCGGGTGACGGCGGCCGCCACCTGTCGTCCCCGCCGGACCGGTCACGGGTCGGACGGGACGGGCCCGGGCGGGTCGCCGTAGGGGAAGAAGTCGGCGGCCCGCATCTGCGCGTAGGCGAGGTGATCGAGGCGCACCGTGCCGAGGAACGGCTCCGGCGGCTCCACCAGCAGGATCGTGCGGGCGTAGCCGCTGTCGTCGAAGCCGCGCCGGAAATGCACCCGCGACTTGATCGCCACGACGTCGAAATCCGCCGGGCCCAGGCCGAGCCGCCACAGCTCGTCGGGCTCGACGATCTGCGCGAGCTGCGGGCTCAGCACGAGGACGTTGCCGGCCCCGAACGCGACGCAGATCCAGGTGCCTCCGCCGCCGCTGCCGGCGACGCCGGGCTCCGGCGCGGCGACGACGCGCAGCACCGTCCCGGTGATGCGCACCGGGTCGCCCGCGGACGGGTCGCCGCCACCGCCGACCGGCGCGTCGAACGGGTCGCCGGCCGCGAGGGACCCCGCCGCGATGCCGGGCGACGCCACGGTGGCGACGAGAGTGCGGGCGAGGCCCTGCCGGAGGATCTCGCGCAGCAGCCAGGTCGCCCGGCCCGACCGGTCGCTGTGGTCGGCGAGGACGACCGGGGCGGCCCCCTTCGCCACCGCCGCCCGGGCGAGGCGCACGCCGTCGGCGATCGTGTGGATCCGCGTCGTCTCGAGCAGCGCGCGCCGCTGCCGCCACGCGAAATACGCGACGTCCCGCGCCACCCGCTCGGCGAGGGCCGGGTCGTCGTCGGTGATCGCCTGCACGGTCATCCCGCCGTCCGGGGCGTCGCCCCACGGGAAGCCGAAGAAGATGTTGACGTACACGTCCGGCTCGCGCGCCTCCCAGACGAGGGCCCGCTGTACGAGGTCGGACCACGGTGCGGCGCCGGTCCACTGGACGACGGTCGGCGAGAGGATCGGCACCTTGAGGGTCCGGTGCACCGGCCGGAAGTCGCCGCGCACGGCGCGCACCAGCATCCGGGCGGCCCGCTGCCCCTGCAGGTGGCCGTCGTAATGCGGGAAGTACTTCACCGCGAAAGCCATGTTGGCGTGGTCGAGGAAGGCGGCGTCCTCGTTGCCGTGCAGGTCGAAGGTCCCGACCAGGATCGCCCCCTCGCCCACCGCGGCGCGCACCTGCCGGGCGATGTCGGCCTCCGGCCTGGGGACGCCGCGCACCGCCATCGCGCCGTGCAGGGCGAGATAGACCCCGTCGAACGGGCCCTGCGCCCGCAGCTCCGCCACCATCTGCTCGAGGAAATGCGCGTAGGCGTCGGCGGTGATCCAGCCCGAGGCGGTGCCGGTGCGCGGCCAGAGCGGCGAGGTGATCCCCACGAGCTCGACGCCGTCGTACTCCCGCGCCACCTGCACGAAGCCGCCCATGTAGCCTTTGGGATCGGTGGCGAGCAGCGCGGCCCCGGCGGCCGGTGAGCCGGGATAGATGAAGTCGTCCCGGGTCGTGTCGTTCGGCAGGAACGTGACGGTCTCGTGCGTGAACTGGAGGACGGCAAGGCGCATCGATGGTCGGTCCTCTGGGATCCGGGTGACGGTCAGGAGATCTCGCGCACGAGCTTCGCGATGAGCGAGCGGCCGAAGGCCGCGAAGCTCTCGGCGGTCATCACGAAGGCGCCTTCCCCGCCGATCACGACGCTCCGGTAATACGCGGCCAGGCCGCCCGCCGGATTGGTATGCTCTCTCAGGAAGGCCGGCATCCCCTCGGGTTCGGTGAGGATGACGATGCCGTTGACCGTGATGCCGGCCGCGACGGCGGCGTCCCGGGCCTCGGCGATGGGCCGCCCGGCATTGCCGGTGCCGTCGCCGGAGATGTCGATCACCCGGCGCTCGGCGCGGAACGGCGCGCGGGCCAGAAGGTCGGCGGCGAAACCGATCGCCGAGCCGATGGCGGTGCGGCCGTAGAACGGCCGCGGCACGGCGCCCAGACGCGCCGCGAAGGCGGCCGCGTCCTGCGCCGAGGCGATCACCATCCAGTCGACCGCGACCTGCTGCTCGCCGGGTCCGGCCCAGTCGAACAGGGCGACGCCGATGCGCCCGGTCGGGCCGTCGCCGATGGCGCGCAGCACCCGCGGGTCGCCGAAGGCCTCGGCGTAGCCGCGGCGCTCGAGGTCGAACCGGGCCTCGCTGATGCTGAGCGACACGTCCACCGCGAGGACGAGGAGGAGGTCGACGCCCGTATCCGCCGCGCGGGCGGGGCGTCCGGCCAGCGACAGGGCGGCGAACATCCCGGACAGGAACGGACGTCGCCGCATGGCCGACCCTCGATCTGGGGCGCCCGCGCGGGACGGCGGGCGGCTCACCCATGCAACGAGCCTGCCGACCGCCGGTTCGCGCGCTCCGGCCGCGCCGCGCGAAGGTTCCGCCCCCGCGGCGCGGACCCGCGCCGCTTTCGGCCGCATCACGGGCCGGGGCGGCCGCCCTACCTGCCGCGGATCGGGGCGCCGCCGGCGCCGCCCACCCAGAGACAGTCGTCATGCAGCGTGTTCGCCGAATCGGTCGTGCCATCGAGAACGGGATCGTCGGAGCCGTGACCGGGACGGTCGCAGGCGTCAGCCGGATGATCGACGGGCTGATCGGGCTGGTGGGTCGCCTGTCCGAGCGCCTCGACGCCAAGTTGGCGTCGCTCGCCGACGCGTCCCGGGCGCGCCACCGGCGCGAGGGCCGACGGCAGATCGACCCGATCTCGCTGGAGTAGCAGCGCGCGACCCCGCGCCTAGAGCCCCGGTCCCTTGGCGGCCCCGAAGATGCGGCCCGGCTTTCCGTCGGCCGCGCCCTGGAGCAGGACGACCCAGCTGTCCGCGTCGGCGACGCGGGCCTGGGTGTCGGGCACCTCGAAGCGGGTCGGCTGGCCCGTCCAGGGACCGAGCCGCTGCATGCCGCGGACGACGTTGACGTAGGTCGCCGTCCGGCCGCCGTTCTCCCCGGACTGGATCGCGATGGCGCGGCTGCGGAGCACGGGCACCAGCCAGACGTCGCCGCGGATCTCGGTCTTGGCCTCCGGGGCCGCCCCGACCTCCACCAGGATCCGGTCGCCGTTGGTCTCCCCGCGCACCGGCACCGGCAGCCCGCCGTGCTGGCAGGCATCGCGGATCAGGCGCTCCAGGGCCGGCCGGTCGGACCCGACGGCGAAGCCGTTGCCGTCGACCACGACCTGGGGCGTGAACACCTGTCGGGCCCCGCGGCCCCGCGCGTAGGCGCGCTGGCGCTCGGTCAGCGGCCGCAGCGCGAGCGTGTCCTTCCAGCCGAGATAGTCCCAGTAGGTCACCGGCAGGGTCAGGGCGATGACGCCGGGCTTGTGGGCGAGGTCGCGCAGCACAGGGTCGGCGGAGCGGCAGGCACCGCAGCCCTGGCTGGTGAAGAGCTCGACCACGGCGCGGACGGGCTCGGCCCGCGCCGGCATCGCGGCCAGCGTCGCGCAGGCAAGCAGCGCGGCGCGCAGCGCGCGGCGGTCGCGGGTCGGGGCGCGGTGCCGGGGCGTCATCGATCCATCAGACCGTCTGCGAGGCCGAAGGTGAAATCACGTTGGCTTGAGAGATCTCTACTGTCGGTTGAAGTGGCGCCGGCGCCACTCTCGGCTTGGGCAGCATGTCGGGCCGCCAGCGGCGATGCATCCACAGCCACTGGCCGGGATTCTCCCGCACCCAGCCCTCGACCACGGCCGTCATCGCCTGCATGGCGCCGGCGACGTCGATGGTCCCGTCGGCCGCCCTGGGCAGGTCCAGGGGCGGCGTCAGCTCGAGGCGGAAGCGGCCCTCCGGCAGGCGCACGACGCGCACGCCGTGCACCGGGCAGTCGTAGTGGCGGGCGAGCTTGGCCAAGAGGGGGTTGGCGAGGCACGGCCGGCCGAGGAACTCCACCACGACGCCGCGGGTGAAGTGCTGGTCGATCAGCTGACCCAGGTGGCCGCCGGTCTCGACCACGTCGCGCATGGCGAAGACGGCGCCCGGCGTGGAGGCGGCGAGCCCGCCCATCGTCCGGCGGCGGACCTCCTGGACGAGGCGCGCGGCGGCGGGGTTGTTCGGCGGCCGGAACACCGCGGTGGCCTCGAGGCCGAACTTGGCCGCGCAGATCGCCGGCAATTCCCAGTTCGCCAAGTGCGCCGAGAAGATCAGACCGGGCCGGCCGTCGTCGCGCAGGGCGTAGAAGTGCTCGATCCCGGCGACCTCCGTCCGCAAGTCGCCGGTGGCGGCGGGATCGTAATCGAACAGGCTGTCGAGATGGGCGTATTCGGCCCCCGTCCGGCCGAGATTGTCCCAGGCCTCCAGGGCGATCCGCTTCCGCTCGGCCTCCGACATGTCGGGGAAGGCCGCCCGGAGGTTCGCCATCGCTGTGCGGTGCGCCGGCAGGAGCGGTCCGAGGGTTCGCAGGAGCGCGGCGCCGAGCGCCGTGGACCTGACCGGCCCGAGGATCCGGGCCAGCAGCACCAGGGCGCGGATCACCGGGATCATCGCGAAGCCCGCGAGGCGCGGGTACGACCGTTTGAGCAGGAGGGCGAGACGCAGCACAGTCGATTCCAGAGAACGGTACGGGCGGCCCCCCAGCGCACCCGTACAGCGACGTTTACGACAAGTCTCCCGCAGCGCGAAATGCGGATCGCCGCACCCGGTAACGGTGCGGCGCCGGGCGGGTGCGCCGCTGCCGGCGCTACAGGCTGACGAGGATCTTGCCGAAGACCCGGCGCGATTCGAGGCGCTCCAGACCCTGCGCGAAATCCACCAGCGGGTACACGGTATCCACCACCGGTCGAATGCCCGCTTCCATCTTGGCGAGGGCCTGACCGATATTCGCGAGCGAGCAGCCGAACGAGCCGGTGATGCGGTACTGCTGCTGGAACAGCTGCATCAGGTTCATGGTCGCCGAGACGCCCGAGGTCGATCCGCAGGTCACGAGCCGGCCGCCGCGCTTCAGGCAGAGCAGGGAGCCGTTCCAGGTATCGGCGCCGACATGCTCGAACACCACGTCGACGCCCTTGCGCTTCGTGAGCCGGCGGACCTCGCCCTCGAAACGCTCGGTGCGGTAGTTGATGACGTGGTCGGCGCCGAGCTCGGCGGCCTTGCGGCCCTTCTCGTCGTCGCCGACCGTCGTGTAGACGGTGCAGCCGATCGCCTTGGCCATGCGGATCGCCGCGGTCCCGATCCCGGAGCCGCCGGCATGGACCAGCACGCTCTCGCCGGGCTCCAGGCGCGCATTGTCGAACAGCATGTGCTGGACCGTGCCGAAGGCGATGCCCGCGCAGGCGGCGTCGGTGTCGCTGACGCCGTCCGGCACCTTCACGGCGAGGCGGGCCGGCATGGTCACCAGCTCCCGGGCGAAGCCGTCGAGATGGAAGCCCATCACACCGGACACGTCCTCGCAGAGGTTGTCGCGCCCCTCGCGGCAGGCCTTGCACTTGCCGCAGGTCATGGCGCCGTACGGCACGACCCGGTCGCCCGCGACGAGGCCGGTGACGCCCGCCCCGACCGACTCGACGGTCCCGGCCGCCTCCGCGCCGACGATCAGCGGCATCTTCCGCTTGGCGAAGGCCATGCCGCGGAAGCCCCAGACGTCGATGAAGTTGAGGCCGACCGCGCGGATGCGGATCCGGACCTCGCCGGCGCCGGGCGCGGGCGGCGGCTCGATCTCGGTGAGGCGGAGGTCGCGGTCGCCGAACAGCTGGAGGGCTCGCATCGTGTCTCTCGTCACTCCGGCGCCAGGTAGCGCCGCCGCGCCCATCCGAGGGCGCGTCCGGCCTTCACCCGGCACCACGTGGTGCGGCTCGGCGTGTCGTTGGTGCAGCCGAAGACCAGGGCGCGGCTGCGGATCTCGCCGATCTGCTCGGCGGACGGGTCCGGCTCGGCGCGGATGCTGAGCGGCTCGCCCGGCGGCAGGCCGGAGATCCGGTAGACCTGCGGCTCCGCCCGAGCATGGCCCGGGGCCAGGAGAGCCGCGCCGCAGACGGCGGCGGTGAGGGCGAGGCTGGCGCGCATCGGCAGAATCGTCCGGTTCGGCGGCGCCACCGTCAGGTCCGGTGGACACCCATCATGGCGGTCAGGCCGCCATCGACGGGCAGCACGGTCCCGGTGATGTAGGATGCCCCCTCGCCCATCAGGAAGGCCGCCAGCGCCGCGACATCCTCGGGCCGCCCGAAGCGGCCGGCGGGAATCTGGCGCTCCATCCCGTCGCGGTAGGCGGCGTAGCGCTCCATCATGGCGGTGTCGACGAAGCCCGGGGCGATCACGTTGACGGTCACGCCGCGCTTGGCCGTCTCGATCGCCAGGGTGCGGCAATAGGCGATGAGCGCGCCCTTGGTCGCCGCGTAGGCGGCGTTGCCGGCATTGGCCCGCAGGGCGGCCACGGAGCCGACCGCCACGATGCGGCCCGCGCGCGCCCGGGTCATCTCCCGCACCAGCGCCTTGGCGAGGCGCGTCAGCGAGAAGAAGTTGACCTGCATGGCGGCCTCGGCCCGCTCCTGATCGAGCATCGCCGCGAGGGCGTCGCAGGACTGGCCGGCATTGTGGACGAGGCCGTAATAGCCCGCGGCCTCGGCGGTCTCGCAGAAGGTGTCCAGCGCGGCCCGGTCGGCGAGGTCGAGGGGATGGGCCGCGAAGGGCCGGTCCGGGTAGGTGGCCCGCAATTCGACCAGCAGCGCCTGGGCGGCCTCGGCCGAGGCGCGGTAGGTGAAGTCGACGCCGAGGCCGGATCCCGCCAGCGCGCGGACGATCGCGGCGCCGATGCCGGACGCGCCGCCGGTCACGAGGACCCGGCGCGGGGTGTCGGCGGCGCTCACGCGGGCTCCGCGCCGAGGACCAGGCAGGTGTTCTGGCCGCCGAAGCCGAACGAGTTCGACAGCACGGTCCGCACCGGCAGGTCGCGGGCGGTCTCCACGATGTCGAGGGCGATGGTCGGGTCCGGCACGCGGTGGTTGATGGTCGGCGGGATGCGGCCGTGGCGGATGGTCAACAGCGAGACCGCCGCCTCGATGGCGCCGGCCGCCGTGAGGGTGTGGCCGATCATCGACTTGTTGGAGGTGACCGGCAGGGCGGTCGCGCGGTCGCCGAACACGGCCGCGAGGCCCAGGGCCTCCATCTTGTCGTTCTCCGGCGTCGAGGTGCCGTGCGCGTTCACCGTGTCGATCGCCTCGGCCGCCACACCGGCATCGTCCAGGCTCGCCCGGATCGCCGCGATGATCGGCGCGCCGTCGGGGCTGGACCGGGTGCGGTGGAAGCCGTCGCCCTTCTCGCCGCAGCCGAGGACGTAGCCGAGGATCGCGGCGCCGCGCGCGACCGCGGCCTCGGCGTCCTCCAGCACCAGGGCGGCCGCGCCCTCGCCCATGACGAACCCGTCCCGGTCCTTCGAGAACGGCTTCGAGGCGGTCGCGGGCTCGTCGTTGCGGGTCGAGAGCGCCGAGAGCAGCGAGAAGCGGATCAGCGATTCCGGGTTCACCGAGCCGTCCGTGCCGATGCAGAGCGCCGCGGCGGTCTCGCCGCGCCGGATCGCCTCGACGCCGAGCTGGATCGCCGTGGCCCCCGACGAGCAGGCGGTCGAGAGCGAGATCGGCGAGCCCTTCGTGCCGAAGCGGTCGGCGATGCGGTCGGCGACCGTGCCGAAGATGAACAGGTCGTGCCAGGGATCGAAGCGGCGCGTCGCCGCCGCCCGCAGGAGGCCGGCGTAGTCGACCGGACCGTCGCCGCCCGCGACCTCGGCCAGGGCCTGCCGCTGCGGCCACTCCATCTCGACCGGCGGGACCGCGATGAACAGGGCGCCCGGGAAATCGCCCCTGGCGCCGATCCCGGCCTGCGCCACCGCCTCCTCGGCGGCGACGGCGGCGAACCGCTCGGACAGGAGCGGCGCGACGAGCGGATCGGTGTCGAGGAAGTCCACCGTCCCGGCGATGCGGGTGCGCAGCGTGTCGGTCGGGAACCGCGCGATCGCGTGGATGCCCGACCGGCCCTCAGTCATGGCCGCCCACGTGTCGGCCTGTCCCTGACCGAGGGAGGAGACGACGCCGATGCCGGTGACCGCGACGAGCGGCCGGCCCCTGGCGTCGCGGTAGGATCGCGCGCTCATGGAGCGGTCCTTACGGGATTTTCCGCCGCGGTACACCTCCGCGCGGGCGGTGCGGCGCGCCCGGCGCCGGGACGACGGGCGCCGTCCCGGCGGGAAGCCTCAGGCGCGCGGCGCGTTGGCGAGGCGGAGCACCGTCTGCAGCAGGACGTCGGCGCCGGCGGCACAGTCGGCCTGCGTGGCGGATTCCGACTCGTTGTGGCTGACGCCATCCTTGCACGGCACGAAGATCATCGCCGCCGGGACCTTCGCGGCGAGGTTGCAGGCGTCGTGGCCGGCGCCCGAGATGATCCGGCGGCGCGGATGCCCCAGGCTCTCGGCGGACGCGTCGATCGCCGCCACGATCGCGGGGTCGAACGGCACCGGCTCCTTCCGCCAGATCCGGGTCAGCGCGATCTCCAGATGGCGCCGCGCCGCGATCTCGGCGGCCGCCTCGCCGAGCGCCGCCTCCATCGCGTCGAGGGTCTCGGAGCGCGGATCGCGCACGTCCACCGTGAAGGCGACCCGGCCCGGCACGACGTTGCGGGAGGGCGCCAGGATCGCGGCCTCGCCGATCGTCGCCACCGCGGTGGGCGCGTGGCCCAGCGCGATCCGCTCGGCGGCCAGGGCGAATTCCGAGAGCGCGAGCAGCGCGTCGCGGCGGCGCGGCATCGGCGTCGTCCCGGCGTGGCTCTCGAAGCCGGTGATGACGCCGTCGAACCACATGATGCCCTGGCCGCCCTCGACCACGCCGATGGTCTTGCCCTCGGCCTCCAGGATCGGCCCCTGCTCGATGTGCAGCTCGACGAAGGCGCCGATCTCCCGCGTGCCGACGGCCTCCACCCCGCGGTAGCCGATGGCGTCGAGGGCCTCCGCCACCGTAGTGCCGGCGGCGTCGCGCTTCCCCAGGATCTCGTCCGTGGTGAAGTCGCCCGCGTAGGCCGCCGAGGCCATCATGGCGGGGGCGAAACGCGAGCCCTCCTCGTTGGTCCAGTTGACCACGAGGAGCGGCGCCTCGGTCTCGATGCCGGCATCGTTCAGGCTGCGCATCACCTCGAGCCCCGCCAGCACGCCGAGGACCCCGTCGAACTTGCCGCCGGTCGGCTGAGTGTCGAGGTGCGAGCCGAAGGCGATCGGCTTGCGGCCCATGTCGCGGCCCGGCCGCAGGGCGTACTGCGTGCCGAGCGCGTCGACCGACACGGTGAGTCCGGCCGCCTCACAGGCCTCCCGGAACCAGTCGCGGACCTGGCCGTCCTCGGCCGAGAGCGTCAGGCGGTTGATGCCGCCGGCCGGCGTGCCGCCGAATTCCGCGGTCTCCAGGATCGTCGCCCAGAGGCGCGCACTGTTGGCGCGCAGGTTGTGGGTCTTGCTGAGGCTCATCTCGGCCATGCCGGTTCCTTTCACGGCGAGTCGCCGTGCGACGCTAACGTTATAAGCGGGCGCGGCCGACTTGGCAGCGCTCCCACCACGCGCACCCGATAGCAACCGCGGTGCCAACCGGGCCGGTCAGGCCAGCGGGCGCCGCACCGGGTTGGCGCGCAGGAGCGCGATCGCGTCGACCCGGAGGGCGACGGCGATCTCGCCGAGGGCGCCCGCCTCGATGTTGCTGATCCCGTCCTGGTCGGCGACGTCCGCGGCGATCAGGAAGACGTTCTCGCGCTGGGCCGCGGGCCGCTCGGCGACCGCCGCGACGTGGCGCAGGTTCTCGGCCCGGCCGAGGCGGGTGCGGGCCCGGGCGATGCCCTCGTAGAGCTCCGTCTCCAGCATCAGCGCGTCGTAGCCCTTCATCAGGACCGGGTCGGCCTTCAGGCCGTGCAGGGCGGCGTCGAATTCGGGGCCCGCGACCTCGCCGTCGGCCACGATGACGTTGGCGGCGGCCGAGACCGCCGCGAGCATCAACGCCTTGTCGCCGGCATAGGCCGTCACGGTACGGCCGACATGGCCGAAGAGGTCGCGCAGGAGGCTCATTCCGGAGGGTCGGCCGCGGAGTCGGGGTGGCTGCTGGAACGCGAGGGATAGCAGAGGACGGCACGGAGGGAACCCGTCGCCGCGCGACCGGCCATAAAGGCGCGCGGTACCGGCGGCCAGACATCCTTCGGCAACATGGCCATGCGACTCATACGGCCGACCGCGTCCTCGAGCGCGGCCGACGGAACGCGGCCTCGACGATCCCCCCTCAGCCGGTTCCGCGCCCGTCGTCACGCCGCCGGAGCGATGTTCGGGTGCCCCCCAGGCCCGGACCTCGAGCCGGCGGCGGTCTCCGCCGCGAGATGATCGACCACCGCCGACAGCGCCGCGCGCTCCCGCGCGCCCGACCGGCGCGCGGCCGCGAACACGCCCATCTGCCGGTCGGCGCTGGTCCCCTCCGCCACGATCCGCGCCGCGTGCCCGCAGGCGGCGGCGCAGCCCAGCGCCTCGGCATCCTCGGCGATGTCGGCGAGGAGGGTCTCGACCAGCGCGGAGACCGGCACCGTCCGGACCTGCGCCTCGTCGATGAGCGTCGCGCGCACGCCGTCGCACTGGGCTCGCCAGAGATTCTCCATGACGAACCCGCGGGAGGCAGCGGTCAGGCCGGCATTGAGCCGCTTGTCCCGGACCACCCGGCGCACGAGGCAGCGGAACAGCGCGGCGATGCACAGCGCGTCGTCGAGGCGCGTGCAGCTGTCGGCGACCCGCAGTTCGAGAGTCGGATATTTCAGCGACGCGCGCACGTGCCACCAGAGATAGCTGGCATCCGCGATGGCGCCCGAGCGGGTCATCACGTCGACGTAGCGGGCGTAGTCGTCGGCATCGGCGAACAGCTCGGGCACGCCCGTGCGCGGCAGCTCGGCGTAGGCGCGCATCCGGTAGCCGGCGAGGCCGGTCTGCTGCCCCTGCCAGAACGGCGACCCGGTCGAGAGGGCGAGCAGCACCGGCAGGTAGGGCAGCAGCCGGTTGATCAGCCCGATCCGCGCCTCGGGGTCCGGGACCTCCACGTGGACGTGAAGGCCGCAGACGAGGTTGCGCCGGCCGAGCATCCGGAGGTCGGCCATGATCCCGTGGTAGCGGGCCTTGTCGGTGGGGCGCTGGTCGCGCCACCGGGCGGTCGGATGCGTGCCCGCGGCGAAGGTCAGGATCCCGCGCTCGGCGCCGATCTCCGCTAGGCTGCCGCGCAGATCCGCGAGATGCCCCCGCGCCTCGGCGAGATCGGCGGTCGGCGGCGAGGCAACCTCAACCTGGCACTGGAGCTGCTCGCGCTCAGCGTCGTCGAGGCGGGCCCGCACGGCGGCGTGGAAGGCCCGTAGTCCGGCCCGCGGCGTGCCGCGCGTGCGCGCATCGGCCAGGAAGAACTCCTCCTCGATGCCGAACCTGTAGGCGTGGGCCATCCGCGCTCCCTGCCCCGGACGGGCCGATCCGCGTCCGGCGAACGCCGCCGCACCGGCCGGGTTCCGACCGGGCCGGCAGCGCGAGAAGCCTCAGCGCCAGAAGGGCTTGACGTCGAGGAGCTCGGACCGTGCGTCCGCGGCCGCGTCGAGCAATTTCTGTGCCCCCGGATCGTCGGGACCCGGCATCGGCGGTCCCGACAGGCTCTCGGTCATCGTCCGGGCCGTCTCCAGATCGTTGAGCGCTCCGAGATGGTCCTGCAGGTCGGAGAGCGCGGCGCCGAACTTCTCCTGCCGGCGGACAGCCTTCTTCTTCCGGTAGAGACCGGCGAAGAACTCCGCGCCGTAGCGGAGCTTCTTGGCGGCGATCCGCGCCCGGTGCCGCGTGTGCGGATCGAGGTGCCGGAGGCCGCGCCCGCGCTTCTTGAGGCGCGCGCGCGCCTTGTCGAGCACCTGCGCGGCGAAGTGGCGCCCGTCGACGGCCGCGTCGGCGCCGGCGGCCCAGGAGCCCGCCTCGACCCAGCCGGCGAAGTCGATGACGAGCGCGCGCCATTGCGGGCTCTCGAGGGTCGCCGAGACCGCGTCGTACGCGGTGGCGCGCTCCGCCTCGGCGCGCGCGCGCAGGGCGTCCAGGCCGGGCTCGTCGGGGCGCTGTTCCGCGAGATCCGGCAGCGTGTCGCTCAGGAACACGTCGAGGTTGCGGGCGTGGCCGAAGGGCTCGGTGACGCGCTTGATCTCGTCGTTGAAGCCGGCCGCCCGGGGATCGCTCTCCAGCATGGGCCCGAACAGCGACAGCGCCGAGCGCAGGCGGCGCAGGGAGACGCGGATCTGGTGGAGCGCCTCGGGCGGGCGGCCGCCTTCCAGGAAGGCGGTCTCGTTGAGGCGCATGTGGCGCAGGCAGGCGCGCGCCACCCGGCGGAAGACCTCCCCGGCGCTCGCGCCCTCGGGCAGATCCACGGGCTCGGCCTTCACAACGCCGGGCTCGATCCCGTCGAGGAGCGCGTAGCCGACCGTGCTCTTGGCTTTCACGCCGAGGCGCAGCGGCACGGTCTCGGCCAGCTCCCGCGCCAGCGCGAACAGGTCGGCCGGATCGCCGGACTGGAGTTCCAGCTCGACCTCGCAGAGCGGCGCGACGCCCGAGTCGGTCTCGACACGGCCCTCGTCGAGGGTCACGAGCACGCGGGACTCGCCCTGCGCGACCGGGACCTCCCGGCGCTGCACCACGGTGGCGAACAGCCGCTCCAGCGGCGCGTCGGCCTCGCGCAGGACCGGCCCGGCGGCCGTGTCGGCCCAGGCCGCGGGCTCCGGCGCCTGCCCGGCGATCTCGCTCTCCCACTCGGCCCGGTCGAACAGGCCAACGCCGCCGCTCCCGGCCTTCACGGTCTGGATATGGCGGTCGCCCTTGGCGCGGACGCGCAGGGTCAGGCCGTTCTTCCGGAGCGCGCGATCGGGCGTGTCGTAGTAGGTCGTCACCAGGGATTCGGGCTCGGTCGCCGACGCGTCCTTCAACCGGGGATGGGACGCGAGCGCCGTCAGATCCGGCCCGGCGCAGTCGAGCTTCAGCTCGACCTCGCGGGGCTCCGCCGCGGCGTGGCTATCGGTGTCGCTCATACGCTCCTCTTCGTCGCCTGCCCCGGCTAACGAGCCAGGGATGGGCTCCGGTTGCATCGCATCCTGCGTCGCATCTCGCGGAACCGGCATCGGGGCGTGACCGTCCGACGCACCCGCGGCAGCAAAGGCGGCGGCGCCGCCGTCGTCAAGCTGGGACGGGACCGGTCGCCCGCGGCGGATGGATGCTGCGCTGCGTTAAAATCGCGCTTTCCCAAAACGGCACGGCGTGGCAAGACAAATTGTCCACAATCCATCTGCCTCGCAGCCCCGGCCCCGACCGCCCGGAGGCGCACACGGCGCCGCGACGCGCCGGCGCGGCGGATTCCCCTTCGAGCGAGCGGTGCGCCCCTTGTGGACGGCGGCACCGCGGAGAAGATGCGGTCGGTGGCTGCTTTGAAGACACTCCTCGTCGGCGTGATCGGGCACGTCGATCACGGCAAGACGGCGCTCGTCCGCGCGCTCACCGGCGTCGAGACCGACCGGCTCAAGGAAGAGCGCGCCCGCGGCGTGTCCATCGTGCCGGGCTTCGCGCTGCTGACCGCCGCGCAGGGCGAGATCGACCTCGTCGACCTGCCGGGCCACGAGCGGTTCGTCCGCGCCATGATCTCCGGCGCCACCGGCATGCGGGCCGTTCTGCTGGCGGTCGACGCCCACGAGGGCATCAAGCCGCAGACGGTGGAGCATCTCGAGATCGCCGCCCTCATTGGCGTGCGCCGCGGTGTCCTGGCGCTGACCAAGGCGGACCTCGCGACGCCCGAGACCGTGGCCGCGCGCGCCGCCGAGATCGCCGCAGCGGCCGCCCGGGCCGGGATCGAGGCCGGCCCGGTCATCGCCACCTCGACCGTGACGGGCGACGGCCTGCCTGAGCTCGCCGCCGCCCTCTCGGCGCTGGTGGCAGAGACGGAACCGGTCCGCGACGACGGCTTCCCCTACCTTCCGGTCGACCGGGTCTTCTCCCGGCCGGGCTTCGGCACCGTCGTGACCGGGACGCTGCGACGCGGGCCGCTCACGGTCGGCGACACCGTCGAGATCGCCCCCGGCGGCCGCACCGCCACGGTGCGCGGCCTGCAGATCCACGGGCGCGCGGTCGAGCGCGCCGAGCCGGGGCGCCGCACGGCGGTCGCCCTGCGCGGGATCGACCTCGACCAGATCGCCCGCGGGCAGGCGCTGTCGCTACCGGGCCTGCTCGCGCAGAGCCCGTGGCTCGACGTGGCGATCACCGCGGCCGCGAGCCTGCCGGACGCCCTGGCGGGCGGCACGGCCTGCCGCCTGCTCTTCGGCACCACCGAGGTCGAGGCGCGGCTGCGGCTGCTCGACCGCGACGCCCTGGAGCCGGGCGCCAGTACCCAGGCGCAGCTCCACCTCGGCGAGCCGGTGGCGGTGCCGGCGCGGGAGCCCTTCGTGCTGCGGCTCGATTCGCCCTCCGTCACGGTGGCGGGCGGCCGGATCCTCGACCCGGCGAGCCGCCGCCGCCGGCGCCACGATCCCCGGGTCATGGCCGACCTCGCCGCCCTGGCGGCGGGCGGTCCCGCCGAGGCGATCACGGTCCGCCTCGGGCAGCTCGGCGCGGCCGGGGCACCGCTCAACGAGCTCGCCCGGATCGCCGGTATCGCGCCGGACCGCGCCCGGCAGGCGCTCTCCGAAGACGGTGCCCGCGCGATCGGCGACCGCTTCGTCGGGGCTGCGGCCTTCGAGGCGCTGCGCACCGGCACGCTGGCCGCCCTGGCCCACCATCACCGCGACTACCCGATGGAGCACGGCATCGCCCTGGAGCGCCTGTCCCGCGCCCTGGCGCTGCCCGAGGCGGTGACCGGCGCGGTCCTGCGCGACCTCGCGGCCGCCGGCGGCGTCGCCCAGGCGGGCGCCCTGTGGCGACGGGCCGAGTTCGACCCCGCGCGGAACGAGAGCGAGGCCGCCCGCCGGCTGGAGCAGGTCTTCCGCCGCGCCGGCCTCAGCCCGCCCGACGAGGCCGAGGCCATCGGCCGGGACGTGCGCCGCCGCGAGGCGCTGACCTACCTCGTGGGAGCCGGCACGGTGATCCGCGCCGTCGACCGGGTGCAGCGCCGCGCCGTGCTGTTCCACCGGGAAGCGGTGGCCACCGCCAAAAGCCGCCTGATCGACGCCTTCCCGACGGCGCGGACGGCGGAGACCGGATTCCTGGCCCGCGAGGCCGGCGCGACCCTGGGAATCTCACGCAAGTTCTCGATCCCGCTGCTGGAGCACCTCGACGCCACGGGCTTCACCCGCCGGGCCGGGGATCGTCGGGTGATCGTCGCCCTCGAACCCGGTCGGGCGGTCCCGGACGCCGGCTGACGCGGCGCGCTGGCTCCGCCGGCGTCCCGCAATCACCCCCCCCTCTTCCACGCTCGAGAAACGCGGCTGCGCGATCGGGAACGGTGCTAGGGCGTCTCTGCAAAGTCATCTGAGCCAGAGCATGGTCATGCCGAGCGTGACCATGGCGAGGTAGTTCGCGGCTCGCTTCTCGTAGCGGGTGGCGATGCGGCGATACTGCTTGAGCCGGCCGATCAACCGCTCGACCTTGTTGCGCTCGCGGTAGGCGGCTTTGTCGAAATCGAGCTGGCGGGGCTGATCCTTGCGGGTGGGGATCACCGGCTCGACCCGGCGTTGTCGGAGGCGACGACGGGCCGGCGGACTGGAGTAGCCCCGGTCGCCTGCCATCCGCCGGGGACGTAGGCGCGGGCGGCCCCGCCCTGGACGT